>JBEBIU010000134.1:0-7021 GCA_040080225.1 Terricaulis sp. | reverse complement strand
CGGCGAGTGCGATTTGCGCTGGCGCCGCGCACAACAGGGCAGCGCCCAGTAGGGCGAATTTGATCAGGCGGTTCATGCGTTCTCTCCGAATGCCGGTCCGACCCTAATACCGCTGCGCGCCGCTGGCGAGGCTGTAATCATGAACTTGCGCCAAGTTTCGTTCCGATGCGGCGGGTAGGCAGGCGGAGCGAACCGGTGGCCGCCCGCTTCCGGCGACGGCCGGCGCACGATGAGGGCCCGGCATCGCTCTCGGGCCCTCCAGGTCTCAACGAGGTCTTACGCCGCTTTGCCCAACGCCGGTGCGCCTTGAGCAATGGCGTTGGCCGCCGCCATGAATTCGCTCGGCAGCAGCACGATGGTCGTCGTGTTGTGCTCGGCGCCGACTTCGCTGACCATTTGCAAGCGCCGCAATTCGAGCGCAGTGGGGCTGGTGGCGATGAGCTTTGCCGCGTCCACCAATTTGATGGAGGCTTCCGACTCGGCCTCCGCCTTGATCAGGCGCGCGCGTTTTTCGCGCATGGCTTCGGCCTCGCGCGCCATGGCGCGCTGCATCGAAGCGGGGATTTCCACGTCTTTCATCTCGATGATCTCGACCTTGACGCCCCAATGCGAAGTGGCCGCATCGACGATGGCGGCGAGCTTGGTATTGATGCCGTCGCGCTCCTTCAGCACTTCATCGAGCAGATGCTGGCCGATGATGTTGCGCAAACTGGTCATCGCCACCTGATAAACCGCGGCGTTGAAATGCTCGACGTTCAGCACCGCCTTCGACGCATCGTCGATGCGATACCAGAGCACTGCGTCAACCTTGATGGTGACGCTATCCTTGGTGATGGTTTCTTGTTGCTCGATGGTTTGCGTACGCGTGCGCAGATCCATGAGCACCTGGCGCTCGATGAGGGGAATTATCCAGTACAAGCCCGGTCCGCGCAGGCCGACGTGGCGGCCAAGCCTGAAGATGACGCCGCGCTCGTATTCCTGGGCGATGCGAAACCCCGTCAACGCAATGAGCGCGGCGGCGATGGCGGCAATGATTAACAAAGACATAACACTAACCTCGAAACGCCCCGAAATATGGGCGCATTTCTCGATCTGGGATGGCGGCCACGGCGGTAGGAGAGGGCGCTGGTCGATTTTAAGAACAAAGAGGGTCCGTCAGTTTACGCGGCGTGCGCTTGACCGCGTCGTGGCAAGTATTCGACACACATTGGAAATGACCTCGCTTTTCTCTCCGCTTTCCCTCGCCTCCGGCGCCGTGCTGAAGAACCGCTTCGCGCTCGCGCCGTTGACCAATCTCCAAAGCGCGGCCGACGGCGTGCTTTCGGACGACGAGTACAAGTGGCTCACCATGCGCGCGCGGGGCGGCTTTGGGCTCACCATGACCTGCGCGGCCAGCGTGCAGGAGGAGGGCGTGGGCTTTCCGGGCCAGCTCGGCTGCCACGACGACAAGCATCTGCCCGGCCTTACGCGTCTCGTCGCCGGCATCAAGGCGCACGCGAGCCATGCCGTCATTCAGTTGCACAATTCCGGCATGCGCGCGCTCAAAGCCCATGGCAGCCACGGAAAAACCGAGCACGCTGGTGCGCGGGCGCCGATGTGCCCCTCCGACAACGAGGAATTCGGCGCCAAGGCGATGACGATCGAAGAAGTGCGGCACGCGCGCGATTGCTTCATCGCCGCCGCCGTCCGCGCCGAGAAAGCCGGCTTCGACGGCGTCGAGCTGCACGGCGCGCACGGCTATCTGATCTGCCAATTCCTCTCCGCCGAGATCAACAAGCGCGAGGATGCTTATGGCGGCTCGCCGGAGAACCGCGCGCGCTTTCTGCTCGAATGCGTCGACGGCGTGCGTGCCGCAACCGGGCCTGGCTTCAGCCTGGGTGCGCGGCTCTCGCCCGAACGCTTCGGCATGGATCTGCTCGAAATCCGCGATCTCGCGCAGCGTCTCATGCGTGAAGCCAAGATCGATTACCTCGACCTGTCGCTGTGGGACGTGTTCAAGGAACCGACGGAGGAAGCTCACAAGGGCAAAAGCCTCGCTTCCTACTTCACCGAACTCGATCGCGGTTCAGTGCGCCTCGGCGCGGCGGGAAAACTCACCGCCGGCGAGAGCGTACAGCGCTGTCTCGACGCAGGCTTCGATTTCGCCATAGTTGGCCGCGGCGCCATCCTGCACCACGACTTCCCCGAACGCGTGCGCGCCGATGCGAGCTTCACGCCGATTGGGCTGCCGGTCAGCGCCGAGCATCTGCGCGCCGAGGGGCTGGGTGAGGCGTTCGTGAATTACATGCGTACTTGGAAGGGGTTCGTGGTGGAGGCAGAGTAGATATGGGCCGCCTGCGATGGTGCGGGCTTCGACAAGCTCAGGCCGACGCAGAATGGCGTCACGCTGAGCTTGTCGAAGCGCGATGTCGAGCGCATGAAGCGTGCCGCTTACGCACTACTCAAGCAGGCGCAAGCCGCGCGCACGCGCGCCTCCAACTCGACCTCCTCCACCCGCGTCCAATCCCCCATTTGCCCCATCATCCAGGTGAATTGGCGTTTTGCATAGCGGCGGGTGTCGCGCTTGGCGATCGCGGCGGCTTCATCGAGCGCAAGCTCGCCGCGCAGATGCGCTGTCAGAGCCGGCGCGCCGTGCGCTTTCATCGCAGGGAGCGCGGGATCGAGGCCGCGCGCGGCGACGGCGCGCACTTCCCCCAGCGCGCCTTGTTCGAGCATTACATCGAAGCGCGCATCGATGGCGGCGTAGAGCGCCTCGCGCAGCGGCGCGAGCGCGATGCCCGCCCAGGCGTCGCGCGCGAGCGCGGGAATTGTGTGAGCCTGAAGCAGGCTTATACTCTCGCCCGTTGCTTCCAACACTTCCAGCGCGCGCAGAATACGTGGGAAGTCGTTGGGCTCCAGTCGAGCGGCGGAAACCGGATCGCGGCGCGCCAGTTCCGCATAGAGCGCCGGCGCGCCCTCTTTTGCATATCGCTGGCGCAGATGCTCGCGGAGAGCAGGATCGGCGGCGGGGATGTCGGCAAGGCCCTGGGTGAGCGCTTTGAAGTAGAGGCCAGTGCCTCCCGCTAGGATTGGAACCGCATCTCGCGCGCGAATGGCGGCGATCGCCGCAAGCGCTTCGCCAAGCCAGCGCCCTACGGAATAGCTCTCGCCCGCATCGACGTAGCCGAACAGATGGTGCGGCGCGCGCGCCTCATCTTCCAACGACGGCCGCGCCGTCAGCGCGCGGAAATCACGATAGACCTGCATGGAATCTGCATTAACGATCTCGCCGCCGAGCCGCTCGGCCAGCGCCAAAGCCAACGCGGATTTGCCCGAGGCGGTCGGTCCCATGATGAGGAGCGCTGGTTTCACGCTCGCCCACATAGCGCAAATCCTACGTCTGCCTAGCACGCTTGGTCCCTGATGGGTGGCTTCTCCGCCCATCCCCGGATTCGCGGAACGCGAATTCCGGGGCACTACCCCTCGTGTTTATGGGCCCCGGACGCGCTGCTGCGCATCGCTCCTGGTATGGGTGGTGTTTCAATCTGAAAGGAACATGCGCTAGACGCAACGCCCATGACCGCCCACGCCCTCGTCTTCGTCGCCCCTGCCGACGACAAGCCCGCTTACCGGGAAGCGCTGATGATGCTTGGCCGGGTTGCGCTGGCGCGCAAGCTGCCGCCGCCCGATGTTCTCTCCGGGTGGGAGAGCGCGCAGTGGATTTATCCCGAGTTTGACCCAGAGCTGCGTGAGGAAGCGAACGCGGTGATCGCGCCATTCCCGGTGGACTGGGCGCTCGTGCCGGTTGCGGGTCGGCGCAAACGCCTCCTTGTGGCGGACATGGATTCCACCATTATCAATGTCGAATGCCTCGACGAACTCGCCGACTTCGCTGGCGTCAAAGCCGAAATCGCCGCGATCACCGAGCGCGCAATGCGCGGCGAGATCGAGTTCGAGCCTGCGCTGCGCGAACGCGTCGGAAGACTCAAGGGCCTAGCTATCGGTGCTTTGCAGCAGACCTATGACGAACGCGTGCGGCTCAATCCAGGCGCGGAAACGTTGGTGCGAACCATGGCCAAACACGACGCGCATTGCGTGCTTGTCTCGGGCGGGTTCAGCTTCTTCACCGAACGCGTCGGCGCCGCCGCCGGCTTCCACGCCAACCGCGCCAATATCCTGCTCGACGATGGCGCGGCGCTGACCGGCGCGGTGCGCGAACCCATCCTCGGACGAGCGGCAAAACTCGAAACGCTGCGAAGCGAAGCGGCGTCGTTGGACCTCGCGCCCACAGACGCGCTCGCCATCGGCGACGGCGCCAACGATCTCGACATGATCGCCGCCGCAGGCCTCGGATTGGCCTACCGGGCCAAGCCGATCGTGGCGGCGGGGGCTGATGCACGCATCGATCACACTTCGCTTGCGACGGCGTTGTTCTTCCAGGGTTACAGGCGCAGCGATTTCGTCAGCTCCGCGCTATGATCCGCCGGTAGGTGATCGCGCCGCCGCGATTGACGCGCACGACGATCGCGCGTTCCCCAATCGCGGCCTCGCTGACGATGGCGCGGATCGCTTCCATGGTATCGACAGGCCGGAACGCCATCGCCTCGACCACGTCGCCCGCGCGCAACACGCCTTCATTGGTTCCACCGATATCGCCGCCGAGGACTACAAGTCCGCTGATGTCGGGCTCGATCTGAAACTCTTCGCGCAGACTGGCGTCCAGTTCGGCGAGCGCAATGCCGAAAATGCGGCCCGTGCGCGGGCCTCGGTCGGGGCGCGGCGCGGTTTCCGGACCACGCGCGACCGCACGCGCGCCAGTATCGGCTTCCACCAAGCGCTGAATGGTTGCGCTCAGCGCAATGCGCCGCCCGTCGCGCAGAATGTCTATGCCCACACTCGCGTCGATCGCTGCTTCGCCGATCATACGCGTGAGCGCGCGGCTGTCGCGAATGTCGCGACCGTTGAAGCTGAGCACGATATCGCCCTGGCGCAGACCGGCGGCGTCCGCCGGCCCGCTCGACGTCACCCGAGTCACCAGCGCGCCGGCGCCCGCTTCGAGACCCAGGCGCGCGGCGGCGGCGTCATCGAGATTGGCGAGACGCACGCCAAGCCAGCCGCGCCTGGTCTCGCCATAGCGCAGCAATTGATCAACCACCGGGCGAACGATCGAAGTGGGTGTCGCAAACCCGACGCCGATCGAAGCGCCGCTCGGCGAATAGATGGCGGTGTTGACGCCGATCACTTCGCCATCGGTGTTGAACAACGGCCCGCCGGAATTGCCCCGATTGATTGCAGCGTCGGTCTGGATGAAATCGTCGTAGCGGCCGGCGTCGAGATCGCGGTTGCGCGCCGAGACCACGCCCACCGAAAGCGAGCCCCCGAGCCCGAACGGATTGCCGATGGCGAGCACAATGTCGCCAACGCGCGCCTCGTCGCTGTCGCCCATATCGACATGGGGCAAGGGCTGGCGGGTGACGATACGCAGCACCGCGATATCGGTGGCCGGATCGCGGCCGATGACCAGCGCTTCGTACCGGCGCCCATTCTGCAACACCACATCGATCGCGTCGGCGGCTTCGATGACGTGATTGTTGGTGACGATGACGCCGTCGGGCGAAATGATGAAGCCCGAGCCCAACGAGGTGATCTCCCCTTCCCCGCCCGGCGCCAGCCGCTCCATCGGCGAACCCGGCGGAAAACGCGGCAGATCCTCGACGCCTTCGACGCGCTGGCGTGTCGCGATATTCACCACCGCCGGGGTCAGCCGCTCAGCCAGATCGGCAAACCCCTGCGCCGGCAACCGCGACTGCGCGCTGGCGGGGGCGAGGGTTGCGATAGCGACGGCGAAGGCGGCGAACAGGGAACGCATGCGGGGATGTTGGGCGACGCGCATTCATGGCGCAAGCCCCGCCGGGCTCACGGAGAGGGTCGTGAGTGTGTGTGTCCCTGAGAGGCAAAGGCGGCGGCCTGCGCTACTGGCGCAAAGAGCGCCGAAGTGGTATCCTTGCGGGGCTGTGCCAAGGCGCGAAGCGGAGAATTCCATGGCGGACGACGGTCGCGTGAACGATGCGCTGATAAAGAAGATCGGCGCGCTGCCTAGCGAACGCATCGCCGAAGTCGAGGACTTTGTCGATTTTATTCGTGCGCGCGATTCCGACCGCGCCCTCGCGCACGCCAGCCTCACTGCTTCCGAGTCCGCCTTCGCCCAGGTCTGGAGCAATCCCGAAGACGACGCCTACGATGCCCTATGAGTTCGGCGAAATTGTCCTCATCCCGTTTCCGTTCACCAACCAGGTAGCCTCAAAGCAACGTCCCGCCGTGGTCGCATCGTCGCGCCAGTACACCGTCGAGCGTCCGGACGTGGTGCTGATGGCGATCACCTCACAACTTCGCCCCTCACCCGCGTTCGGAGAGGTCTGGCTCACCGAATGGCAAGCTGCCGGCCTTCTCAAGCCCTCCGCTGTCAAACCGATCATTGCCACTTTTGAGCAGCGGCTTGTCATCCGCCGCCTCGGCGTCCTGAGCGACACTGATCGCAAGAATCTCGCCGACGCCATTGGCTTCATCCTCGGCCGAACTAATTGAGTCAGAATTGGCTTCATCCTCGGCCGAACTAATTGAGTCAGAGGTACAAACGGTTAGAAAACGCAAAGGAGCGTAGGATGAAGCGCCGCCACCAGCTGCAGCGTGGGTTCCTGAACCGTCTGCGATAGTTTAGCGGCAGGTGCGCGAGGCGTGTGTCGTCTCCGCCGACGCCATCGCCGATGAAGCCCGTGGCCTCGTGTTTCCCGCACGAATCCGCATCACGGGATCGCGATTGCGCGGCCTCGATCTGCGCTTGCGGGGCGAAACCGCGCGCGCTAACGCTGAGACGGGCGGAGTAACCCATATGCGCGGACGCACGCAAGGCAACCTATGAACGCAAGCGCAGGCGCCTGAAATGGGGAGACACACTTTTTTCCGCGCGAACCGCCTGCGCGATTTTAGCGGCAGGCGCGCGGTGAGTGTGTGTCCCCCACATCACCCACAGCACCCCCCCGCC
>JBEBIU010000133.1:0-7032 GCA_040080225.1 Terricaulis sp. | reverse complement strand
AGCGAAAATCCGTACTCGACCAGCACTTTCACGTCACGCGCGAAAGTGGCGGGATCGCACGACACGTACGCTAGTTTGCGGATCGGCGCGCGCCCGATCTGCTCGGCCTGCAGGCGCGCGCCAGAGCGGGGCGGATCGATCACGGCAGCGTCGAACTTCTTCATCTCCAAACTCGAAAGCGGCGTTCGCAACAGATCGCGGCGCAAAACCGAGACTTGATGCAACACGCCCCCCGCGCCATCGGCGGCGCGCTTCAAGGCAGCAAGCATGTCATCATCGGTTTCCACCGCCAGCACTTCGGCATGCTCCGCAAGCCGCAACGCGAAGGTGCCGATCCCCGAGAACAGATCGATCACGCGGCGAGCCCCGCTCAGCGCCTGCAAGACCAACCGCGCTAGCGTCTCTTCGCCCTCCGCAGTCGGTTGCAGGAAAGCGCCAGGCGGGGGATGCACCAGCGCGCGTCCCATCCGCAACGCTGGCGCCGCACGCGTCACCAATGTTTCGCCGTCGAATGACAAACGCGCGAGGCCGATCTCGGCAGCGGTCGCCACCAAGCTCTCGCGCGCCGCCCGATCGAGCGAGGCGACCTTGCCGGCGCCTTTGATCGCCACGTCAACGCCTGCCTCGGTGTCGAGACAGGCCAGCGTGATCTCGCCCCGCTGCGGCAGCGCCGCTTGCGCCAGAGGCCCCAGCCGCAAGGCGCAGGCCTGCAAGGCCGGCGTCAGCACCGGGCATTCCGCGATCGGCGTCAGGCGTGCGCCGCCGCGTTCGATGAAACCCACCCGGACCTGGCCATTCTCACGTGCGGCGTGCAGCGCAGCGCGGCGCCGCCCTGCGCCCCAGGCTTGGATGGTCTGGTCCACAATCGCCCCGCCCATGGCCCGCCGGGCCAGCGCCTGCACCACCTGCTCACGCTTCCAGCCAAGCATGGGCGCTTCCTGCCAGTGCTGGAGCTGGCAGCCCCCGCAACGGCCGAAATGGCGGCAGGCGGGCGCTTGCCGTTCCGGGCTGGCTTCCAGCACTTCGAGCACCTGCGCGCGCTCGCCCGCCACATTCGCTCGGACCCGCTCTCCCGGCAGGCCGTAGAGGGCGTAAATCGGCCCCAGCGGGGTCTCCGCCACGGAATCGCCGCGCGACCCCATCGCCGTCAACGCCAAGTCCCGCACCTCGCCGGCAGGCTTTGGCGGTGGCCGGGGAGCGACCCCGGGGCGGCGGCTTCGATGCTTCATGTGGCGTTCATGTCGGGTCTGCTTCACTCCGCTCGACACACAGGAGCAACCCATGCGCGGTCAAGGTCTCATCGCGGCTTCGGCCCTGGCGGCGGCGCTCGCCTGCGCGCCGCAAGCGGGGGCGCAGCAATATCGCTCCTACCATGACGAATACGTTTCCCAGCAACAGCAATGCGAACGCGAGCGGACCAACAACACGGTCGCCGGCGCGGTGCTCGGGGGCCTCGCGGGCGCGGTTTTTGGCAGCAATGTAGCCGAACGCGGCCATCGCGGCGACGGCGCAGCGCTCGGCGCGGTCGTTGGCGCCGCCACGGGCGGCATGATCGGGCGCTCGAGCGCGCGGTGCAACCAGATCGCCCAAGGCGATTCCGATCCGTATGCCGAACCGTACGATCCCTATAATCGCGACGGTCAAGCGCCGTACGAGGATGGAAGCGGGCTCGAAGGCGGCCCCTACCAAGAATCTTCCTATGGCTATGGCGACGACAATTACGATCGCGATTGCCGCATGGGCGAAATGATCTCCAGCGACCGTTACGGACGCGAGCGCCGCGAAAGCGTCATGATGTGTCGCGGCGACGACGGAATCTACCGTCCGCGCGACTGAACACTCTCTCCCTCCCCCAGACCAACTTGATCGCCCCGGACGCCAGTCCGGGGCGTTTTTGTTTGGAACGTCTTGCCGACAGCAGCGCTGGCGTCGCGCTTCGACAGGCTCAGCGTGACGCCATTTCACGTCAACCTGCACTGTATCTGCGTCAGCCTGAGCCCGTCGAAGGCCGCACTATGTTTGCAGCGCGCGCCGGAACAGCGCCAACATTTCGAGATTTCCCTCGCCGCCGCGTATAGGCGAGTCGATTGCTCGAACGAGTGCGAAGGCTTGCTGTCCGTCGAGCGCGGCGATTGCCCGCTGCGCCGCCGCGCGTGCGACGCTCTCTTCCAACACGCCTTCTCTGCCCGCTTTGGGGCCAGCCTCGAACTGCGGCTTGATCAGCACGATCAGGTCGGCGCGCTCAGCCGCCAGCGCGAGCGGCGCCGAAAGCGCTTTGGCCGCGCCGATGAAGCTCACATCGCAGACGATCAGCGAAGGCGGTTTGGGTATCTGCGCACTCGTTAGCGCGCGCGCGTCGGTGCGTTCGAGGGCAACGACGCGGGGATCATCGCGCAGCTTATGGTGCAATTGACCATGGCCGACATCGACCGCATAGACCCGTGCCGCGCCTGCCGCCAACAGCACTTGGGTGAATCCGCCAGTGGACGCGCCGATATCAAGGCAAACGCGCCCGCCGGGGTCGATGGCGAACGATTCCAGCGCGCGACTGAGTTTGACGCCGCCTCGCGACACCCAGGGGTGCGGCCGATTGATCTCGAGCTGCGCTGAAAGCTTCAGAAGTTCCGACGCCTTCGCCACCAACGCGCCGTCAGCGCGGACGCCGCCGGCTTCGATCGCTGCCTGCGCCTTCGCGCGGCTTTCCGCCAAGCCTTTGGCGACAAGCAGGAGGTCGGCGCGCATACGCGGCATGGGACTCTCCTGTTCCCTGGCGGCGGCGCTGGCAAGCTCCCTCTTGATCGCGGCAGCCCGTGCGCGCAAACCAGGGGCCGCAAAAAGGGAGGGATGGGCCTTATGAGTTACGATATGTCACGCCGCGCGCTACTGGCTAGCACAGCGGCGACGCTGAGCCTGAGCGCCTGCAACGGCAAAGGTGCGAGCAGCGACGCGCTTGGAGACCATGACGCGACCGCAATCGCCGCCAGCATCGCCAAGCGCGAGATCAGCGCTGGCGAAGCGTTGGAAGCGGCTATCGTGCGCGCCGACCGCGTAAATCCGCAACTGAACTTCATCGCAACGGCGAGCTACGAATACGCGCGCGGCCGCGCCTCAGCGCCGCTCACCGGACCGTTCGCCGGCGTGCCCACCTTGATCAAGGATCTCGTGGATGTCGCCGGTCTGCCCACTCATTACGGCTGCCGCGCCTTCGCCAACAATGTTGCACGCGAACAAGCGCCCTACATGGATGCGGTGTTGGCTTCAGGAATTGTGCCGTTCGGGAAATCGACGACACCCGAGTTCGGCCTCACCGCCACCACCGAACCATTGCTCGGCGGCGTCACCAAGAACCCGTGGGACATAGCCCGCTCCTGCGGCGGCTCATCCGGCGGTGCGGCAGTGGCGGTGGCTGCGCGTGTGATCCCGATCGCGCATGCGAGCGACGGCGGCGGTTCGATCCGCATTCCCGCTTCCTGCAACGGCGTATTTGGCCTCAAGCCATCGCGCGGGCGCACCATCAATGACGGCCGCGATCAGGGCCCGCTGCCGATTTCCGTCAATGGGGCGGTCAGCCTCAGCGTGCGCGACAGCGCTCAATGGCTCGCCGCGACCGAGCAAAGCGGCGAAGGCGCGAATTTGCAGCCAGTGGGGCTGGTCTCGGGGCCGAACAGCCAACGTCTGCGCATCGCGCTCAGTGTTCCCGATTTCCGCGACCACGAGCCTGACGCGGAAGTGCGCGCGGCGACCGAGGCCGCCGCCCAACTTTGCCGCTCGCTCGGCCACGAAGTGCGCGAAGCCCGCCCCAATCTCAACGGACAGCAATTCAGCGACGATTTCATCCTGCTCTGGGCTGCAAGCGCTGCGGAAGTGGTGCAATTGGTGCAGGCAAGCGCGGGCCAAACCCCGCTCGACCAATTGCTGGAACCGCTGACGCTCGACCTCGCCCAGCATTTCGCAAGGAACGCCAGCACGATCCGCGATGCGATCGGCCGACTCATGCAGGTGGAGGCCGCCTATGCCGCCTTTTTCGCGGACGTGGATGTTTTGCTCACTCCGGTGCTGGCCCGACCGCCGCTGCCGCTTGGTGAAATCTCTCCGTCCCTCGGCATGGAGGTCGGCTTCGCGCGCGTGCTCGATTATGTGGGTTACACACCGTTGCAGAATGTCGCGGGGGCGCCGGCGATGAGCATCCCGCTGGGCTGGAGCCAATCTGGCCTGCCGATCGGCGCGCATTTCTCCGCCGCCAAGGGCCAGGAGCGGCGCCTGCTCGAACTGGCGTTCGAACTTGAGCAGGCCAAGCCCTGGGCCGACCGTAAGCCGCAGGTCTCCTCCGTTTAATGCTCCTTACTCCCGCCCCGATTGCGCGCTACCGGGCGAGCATGTTGCGTCGCTCCGCGCTCTGTCTGCTCGCGTTTGCGCTCCTGGCCGCGCCCGCGGCAGCGCAACGGCGCCAACAGGGCGAAGCCACCGGCGAGGAGCGCCGCCCTCCCGACGCTCCCGTCACCGGCGAGGCCTGGTATGCGGCACAATTGCAGGAATTGTCGGAGGTATTGGGCGGAGCGCACTATTTGCGCATCACCTGCGAAGGCCGCCGCGACCAACGCTGGCGCGACTACATGCGCCGCGTGATCGAACGCGAGCCTGAGCACAACGGCGAGATGGTGGAGGCTTTCAATAGGGGCTACCGCAACGAAGAATCGCGCTTCGCCGAGTGCGACGAAACTACCCGCCAGGTTGAGGCGGAGTTGCGCGCACGCGGTCTGCGGGTTGCGCGCGGCCTCAGCGCCCGCCACGCTGAATAGATGGACGAAGCCGAGCAAAAACGCCGCGCGCTGGAACTGGTGCTCGAGGCCTGGGACAAAGCCTTAGGCGAAGGCGTGGAGGCCGAGATCGTCGCTTCGGTGGCCATTTTTGCCGCGCTCGCCGACATGATCGACCGCCACGGCGCCGACGCGGTCGCGGCGTTTTGCGCCACTCTTCCCGCCAAAGCCCGCGCCGGCGAGTTCACCCTGCGCACCCAAGAATGAAGCACTGCAAAGTTTTGGGTTTGGTGAGCCCGGCGGGATTCGAACCCGCGACCCTCTGATTAAAAGTCAGATGCTCTACCGACTGAGCTACGGGCTCGCATGCGCGAAGGGCGCGTTTAGGCCGATGCCGACGCGGGCGCAACCCGTGACGTCATCGAGGGTCAGTTTGCGGGCGTCCGCGACGCAGAGACCGCGCCTATCACCGCCCCACGCCAGCCGTCGAGCAAGCGCTCGCGCTCGCGCGTCTCCATCCGTGGCCGCCAGCTTTGCGCGAGCGCGGCGCCGGTTGCGTCGAGCGCGCCGATCAGGCCGGCGCCAAGCGCTGCGAGTTTGGCCGCGCCGAGGGCGGTGACCTCCTGAAATTGCGGCCGCGCGACCTCCACGTCGCAAATATCGGCCAGGAATTGCATGGCCCAAGCATTGGCGGTGAGCCCGCCATCGACCAGCAGCGAGGCCACCGACGCACCATCGGCGCGGAGCGCGTCCAGGAGGTCGCGCGTTTGGTAGGCCACGGCCTCCAATCCCGCCCGCACGAGATGCGCGGCGTTCGAGTCACGCGTGAGCCCGACGATAGTCCCGCGCGCCTGCGCGTTCCATTGCGGCGCGCCAAGCCCGGCGAAAGCAGGCACTAGATATACGCCGCCATTGTTGGCAAGTGATGCAGCGAGCACTTCTGACTCCGCCGAGTCGGCGATCAGCTTCAACCCGTCGCGCAGCCATTGCACCGTAGCGCCGGCCGAGAAGATAGAGCCCTCCAGCGCGTAGGCGAGGCTGCCGCCCGCTTCGTATCCGATCGTCGCCAGCAAGCGGCTTTGTGAGCGCGGCGGCGTTGCGCCCATATTCATCACAAGAAATGCGCCTGTGCCGTAGGTGACCTTGGCCATGCCGGGTTTGAGGCAGCCATGCCCGACCAAGGCGGCATGTTGGTCGCCGGCCATGGCGGCGATGGGAATGGCAACGCCGAAATAAGCCGAATCGCTTTCGCCGAAGCCAGCGTCGCACGCACGCACCAGCGGCAACAGCGCGCGCGGAACCCGCAGCAGCGCGCACATTTCCTCGCTCCAGGCGCGCTGGTTGATATCGAACAGCAGTGTTCGCGAGGCATTGGTGACATCGCTGGCGTGGGCCCTGCCCTGCGTGAAGCGCCACACCAGGAACGATTCCACGGTGCCGAACGCCAGTTCGCCCGCTTCCGCGCGCGCGCGCAACGCCGGATCTCGATCGAGAATCCAGGCGATCTTCGTTCCGGAGAAATAAGGATCGAGCAGCAGCCCGGTGATTTCCTGCACGCGCTGTTCATGTCCGGCTTCCCGCAAATTGGCGCAGATCTCCGCCGTGCGCCGGTCCTGCCAGACGATGGCGCGGTGCACAGGCGCGCCGCTCTTGCGGTCCCACACCAGGGCAGTTTCGCGCTGATTGGTGATGCCGATGGCGGCGATGTTTTGGGGGCCGCCAATTTGCGCAATCACGTCGCGACAGACTTGCAAGGTCGCCGCCCAGATTTCCTCCCCGTCGTGTTCGACCCAGCCTGGCTGTGGAAAATGCTGGGTCAGTTCGATCTGCGCGCTCGCGCGGGGAACAAAGTCCAGATCGAAGGCGATGGCGCGGGTGGAGGTGGTGCCCTGGTCGATGGCGAGGATGTGCGTGCCGGTGTTCATGGGGCACGCACAAGAAGGCGGGGAGGCGCCGAGGTCAACAGACTTCGAGGGCGTCGGGGGTGCACGACCCTCGCCCGGCGCCTCCCCTAGCGGCGCAGGCTCAGGGAGGAGAAGCCTGTTCCGCTGTCTCAAGCGCAGCGCGGAACGCACTCGATGCCGCGCGCACCCGCGCCATGGCCGCGTCCAGTTCGCCGGCGCTGATTTCGCGCCCGGCGGCGGCCATCGCTTCCACTTCTGCGCGGATGGAAGCGAGCTTGATTGCGAGATCGTCGAGATTGCCGGCCACCGAACCGCCGGCGGCAAGCGCCTTCGCGGCCACATCGAGAATTTCCGCCGCGCGGGAGCGTTGG
>JBEBIU010000132.1:0-7041 GCA_040080225.1 Terricaulis sp. | reverse complement strand
CAACTGGCCGAGACTGTTTAAGCCCAGCCCGCCCCCGTGTAAGGATGCTTGTTCACACGCTGGAGGTGTTCGTGCGCGTCTTCACAACCATAGCAGTTCTCCTGCTCTTGGCGACCAGCGCAGCGGCGCAAACCCCGGCCGCGCAGCCCGCGGCCCCGCCCTCGGCGCAGCGTTTCACCGGCGCTTTGACCAGCGCCGCGCCGCGCGTCTCGTTCCCCATCGAACTCCAGGCGGGGCAAATCGTAACGCTCTCGACCTCATCGACGAGAAATCTCGACACCATCCTCGCGCTGAGCGGTCCAGATGGGCGCCAGGTCGCCCGCAATGACGACCGACAGCCGGGCGTCCTCTCCTCCCGAATCGTCTATGTCGTGCGCACGAGCGGACGCCATAATGCCGTGGTGACCGGCTATGGCGGCGCGACCGGCGCATTCGAGCTCGCGATTTCTACAGGGCTGCAAGTCGGGCTCTCCGCCGAAGCGCAGGTATTGCGAGAAGAGCGCGTGAGCTTCGATCGCAGGCGCACGGAACTCCGCTTCCCCATCGATCTCAAAGCCAACGACATTTTCGTCGCTTCGACGCTCGCCCTCTCGGGCAATATCGATTCTACGCTGCAGCTTCTCGATTCCAGCGGCGCCATTCTCTCGCAGAACGACGACCGCGGCGACGGTTCGCTGGATTCGCAGTTGGTGTTCGAAGCCGCCGAAGCAGGCCGCTACGAAGTGTTGGTGAGCACGTTTGACGGCAGGGGCGTTGGCGATCTCATGGTGTCGCTGGCGCTCGACCCCAACGCGCAGGCGCCGATGAATTTCGCTTCGATCCGCGGCGCGCGGATCGCGAACTTCGACGGAGAGCTCAGCGAAGCTCAGCAATCTCGAGACTATCCAATCCAACTTGCCGCCGGCCAGACGTTGCTCGCGATCAGCGACGCCGTCAGCGGCGATCTCGACACCGTGCTGCGGCTGAACGACGCAGACGGCTACCCCGTTGCGTTGAACGACGATCGCGGCGACGGTTCGCTGAACTCAGGCTTCGCGTTCACTGCACCGCGCGACGGCGCCTACATTTTGCAGATCTCGCGCTACATGCAATCCGACAGCAGTGGGACCTACCGCCTCGCCTTGAGTTCCGTCGATGCTTCGGTAGTGAACCAGCTACAGGATTTGCTTGAAAATCCGGTGACGCTAAGCGGGGCCGAACAGGTCGTCGAGACCGCTGATTTTAGCGTGCACTACACGACCGCGGGCGGCGACGCCTCGACGCCCGAATATGCGCGCGCAACCGCCGATACGCTTCAAACCATGCTGGACGCGCAAGTGAATCGCATCGGCTGGGCAGCGCCCGTTCGCGATTCCAACGGCCGCTACCGCGCCTACATCGCCAACGCCAACGGCGACATGGGGTACACAAAGTCCGTGCAAATGGTGTTCGACAATCCCAACACGGCAAATGTGCGCGAGCGCGGTGCGGCGCGCGCGGTGCTGGTTATCGAGAACGATTTCGCCAACATGGGCAAGAAAGCTTCACCAATAAGCCTGATGCGAGCGACGGCGACGCATGAACTCAATCACGTCATTCAATACGGATACGATGCCGACGAGCCGTTGGGATGGCTGTATGAATCCACCGCATCGTGGGCTGAAGTCGCGACCGCGGGCGCCGATCAAGACGCCACCGACTACGTAGAAACGGATTTCGCCGCGCCCCATTTGTGTTGGACCACGAACGCGCGTGTCCACAATTATGCGCAATGGACGTTGCTGCAATCGCTGGCCGATAGCTATGGCGATGCCTTCATCGTTCGGCTTTGGGAAAGCTCAGTTCAGTACGACGGCTTCGAGACGATGGCGCGCGCTCTGCAAAATGTCGGCACCACCATCCCCGACGCGGTCCAACGCTGGCGAGCGCAAAATTTCGCGCTCGATTACGATCTGGCGCCCCGGTTCGCGCGCGCCGTGCGGTTGGACGGCGCCATTCGCGGCAACGGACGCTATGCGTCCCGGGTTCGCATTGAGCAGCTTGGCGCCGGTTACGTGGCGTTGCGCCTGCAAGGCCCGCGCACATTAGAGCTGCGCGGCGATGCAAATCTGGAAATGCTCGCACTCGGCAAGCGCAACGGCCAGATCGAAATCGTCCCACTGGGCCGCCGCGGCGTTTTCGACACGACAGGTTTCGATTATGCCGCGCTCATGGTCTTCAACCGCGCCATGCCGGTGCGCCCGGGCGCCTGCAGTTCGGTCAGCTACTCGATCAATGTGGAGCCCACGAATGGAGCGCCGTCAAACGCCCTGTATCGCTTCAATGCCGAGCATTTCAAGGCGCCCCGCTAGCTGAGCACAAGATACGCGTACAACATTTGGATGGAAAACCGCGATGCCGTATTCTCTCTTGCGCAAGAAATGGTCGCACAATGGACCGCTATGGCGCGCGATCGCCGCCGCCGCCCTCCTCTCCGCGTGCGCCAGCATACAGAGTGCGGCGATCTCAACGGTCGCCGCCTTCACGCCATCCGTCGAGGCAGCTGAAATTGTAGCCGGACCGCCAAGCGGTGCGTTGTTCGAGGCCGAGGCGCAAGCCGTGCGCGGCCCATGGAGCGAGGTGCGGGTCGCCCAGGCGCGCGCTGACGATCGCTTCGACGCGTTCTCCGCGTTTGCGCCCGCGCTGGGCGGGGGCTTCACCGAGGCGAATTATCCGCTGACCAAGGCCGCGCTTGAGCGGGTGCTCGCTCCACTCGGCGCCGCCATCGGCGTTGCGAAGAACCGTTACGATCGCGAGCGACCGTTCGAGGTCGATAGCGCGGTGATCACATGCATCGAGACCAGCGACCGCATCCGCGCCAGCGGCTCGTACCCGTCCGGTCACGCCGCGTTCGGTTGGGCCTGGGGCCTGGTGTTGGCGGAACTCGATCCCGCCCATGCCGACGCGATCCTAGGCCGCGCGCGCGAATTCGGCGACAGCCGCGTCGTTTGTGGGCTGCATTATCCAAGCGACGTCGAAGCCGGCCGCACTATCGCCGCCGCCGCGCTCGCGCGGCTGCACGCGGAGCCTGGGTTCCGCGAGGCGCTCGATGCGGCGCGGGCAGAGTTTCAGCGCTGAATCGCCGTTCGCTCGACATTCAGGCTGCCTTGTTTGCCGAATCCCGCAACAGTCCCAGTGCGATCATACTTTCAGCCGTCGCCACCAACGCCTCTTCATTGCTGCGCGGGGCCCAGCCCAACACATTGCGCGCCTTTGCGTTAGAGCCGTTCTTATGCTTGCCAAGTTCCGGCACGATCTGCGCGACAGCAGGATCGCGAGCGGCTGCGAGGCGCACCATCCAGTTGGGCAGCACGCTTGTAGGCGCGCGTCGCGCCGCACGGCCCATGCGCGCCTTCAGCACGCGCGAGATTTGCTGGATGGTGAGGAAGTCGCCGGCAACCGCCTGGAAGCGCTCGCCCTTGGCCGCCGGGCTTGTCATCGCGCGCAGATGCAGATCGGCGACATCGCGGACATCGACAATGCCGAACGAGAGATTGGGGCACCCCGGCATGGCGCCATCCATCAAACGCTGCACCAGCAGGATCGAGGTCGAGTAATCTGGGCCAAGCACCGGGCCAAACACGCCGACCGGATTGACCACGGAGAGTTCCAACGCCCCGCCTTCGCGGGCGATGAAATCCCAGGCCGCGCGTTCGGCCAGCGTCTTGGACTTGGTGTAGGCGCGAACATCCTCGCCATCAGGGTTGGTCCAGTTCGCTTCAGTGAACGGTTCTGCTTGCGGTTTCTGGCCGTAACCGATGGCGGCGAAGGACGAGGTCAGCACCACGCGCTTCACGCCAGCATCGCGCGAGGCTTTCAGCACGCGCAGCGCGCCTTCGCGCGCGGGGACGATCAATTCGTCTTCGTGCTTGGGTGCAGCAGGAGGAAAAGGCGACGCCACGTGCAGCACATAAGTGCAGCCGGCGACCGCTTCGGCCCAACCCGCATCTTTCATCAGATCGGCGGCGGCGAAACTAAGCGCCTCGCCCGGCTCGGCCCCGCCAACCTTGAGCATGGCGCGCACGTCCGCTTCGCGCGAAAGCGAGCGCACTGTGGTGCGAACGCGATAGCCAGCCGCCAATAACTGCAAAATGCAATGCGAGCCGATGAATCCTGTACCGCCGGTGACAAGCACCAATTCTCCAGCCATGTAGGGCTCCTGTGGCTTATGTCGCCGGCGCGACGCGCGCGGCCATTTGATCGAACGCGTCCCAGAATTGGGCTCGCAACTCGTCCTTTTCCATCAAGATTTCGTGGCGGGCGCCTGGAACGACGATGTGGGTCGCTTCGGGCAATTGAGCGATCACCGCCGCATGGCTGGAATTCTCGACCAATTGCTCCTTGCCCGCGGTCGCCACCAGGATCGGGATGCGCAGATGCGCTGAAGCGGACGGTTGCGAGATCGCGTCGATAGCATCAGCGGCGGCGGCGACCCAGCCGAGCGTCGGCCCAGCGAGCGCCAGCCTTGGCTCTTCTGCTATCAAGTCCTGACAGCGTTCGTGGCGCGCCTTGTCATGGGTTACCGGGTTCTTGCGGAACGGTTCGCGCGCCCATTTGCGGGTCACGCCTGGAGCGAACATGGCGCCGCCGCCCACCGACACCATGAAGCGCGAATAGCCTTTGGCTATCTTTCCGAGTTTGGCGATGCCCCACATCGGCGCGGAGAACGCCGCGGCGTCGAGCTCGACACGCCGCGTCTGCATGGCGCGCAGCAAAATAGCGCCGCCCATGGAATGGGCGAGCCCGATGTAGGGACGCGGCAGCTTCGCGGCGCAGAGTTTGATCGCGGTGGCGAGGTCGTTCACGGGATCGTCGAAATTGGCGAGATGGCCCTTGACGCCGTCCCCGGCCTCCCGACCCGACATGCCCTGCCCGCGCCAATCGATGCAAAACACGGCGAACCCGCGCGCCTGCAACTCGCGGATCACTTCGAAATATTTCTCGATAAACTCCGTCCGCCCTGGCGCCACGATCACGGAACCGCGCGCTGGGGTGCGCGTCGGCGGCGCGGTAAGCGCGCGCACCTTCACGCCGCCGCGGCCTTCGAGCCAATGCTCCTCCGCGCCGTCCGGAATGTCGTTGCCGGGTACGCGGACAAAGGCCATCCCTCAGCCCCGCAGCTTGGCCATGACGCCTTGCAGCTGCATGGCCACGCCCATGTCGCCTTCGACCTTGAGCTTGCCCTGCATGAACGCCGAAGTCGGGTCGAGCTTGCCGCCCGCCATATCGACAAAATCTTCGAGCTTCACTTTGATGGTGGTGTCGGCTGCCGCATCCTCGGTTGACACCTTGCCCGCGCCGCCGTCCAGGAAGATCTTTCCAGCGTCGCCGAAATCGAACTTCACCTTCTTGCCGGGGACCGTAACGCCGGAACTGGAAAAACGGCCGAGGATTTCATCGAAAGTCATTGGGGCTCTCCTCCTGATCGGCCCCTTACACACCAGGCGTGCGATCCCCGCAAGGGTGACGGTCCGTCAGGGTGGGCGGTCAGAGGATAGGCTTGCGGAATTTGAGCGTCATTCTGTCGCTTTCGCCGATGGCCTCGAACGGGGAAGTGTCGAAGTCCGGGTCCGGCGGGCGCCCCAACGGCGAGGTGCGCAATGTCGGCGGCAGCGTCCACACCCCGAAGGGGTGTCTGCGGGTGTCGCGCGGATTGGCGTTGACATCGCTCGCGGCCACGAACTCGAAGCCCGCCTCCTGCGCCAACAGGCGCACATAGGCTTCGGTGACGTAACCAGTGTCGGCGTTAGGCGATTGCAGCCGCGAGGAGGCGGCGCGATGCTGTTCGACGCCAAGCGCCCCACCGGGCTTCAGCGCGGCGTATATGTCGGCGAACACGCGCTCCGCCACGCCCTCCGCCATCATTGTGTTGACAGTGTTGGCGACGATCGCCAGGTCGATGCTCCCCACCGGCGCCAACGCGCGCCCGCGCGCCACTATTGTGCACTCAATCTCTCCATAGCGGGCGATATCGCGTCGGAACCTCGCGTCCCACGCGGACAGCACCTCGCGTTGCGCTTGCGATGGCGCCTCGGGATCGAAACTCGCGGCGATCAGCTTGCCGCCATTGGCCGCGAGGAACGGCGCAAGGATACATGTGTACCAACCTACGCCCGGCAGCACCTCCAACACGGTCATGTCACCGGAAAGCCCCCAGAACAGCAAAGTCTGCAGCGGGTGGCGGTAACGGTCGCGGCGGCGGTCGAGCCGCCAATCGCCGGCCAAGGCCCAGCCAAGCGAACCGCGCTCGGGCGGTTTGGGCGCGTCCGGCTCGCCCTTCCCGCAGGCGTCGAGGCCCAATGTCCCTAAACCCAGGGAAAGCGCCAGAATTGCGTGTCGTCTCGTCTGCATGGGCGTGCGCTATGGCGGGCGCGGCGTTTTGTCAAAGCTGGGCCCTTGAACCCAACGCGGCCAAACCCATCTCAAAATCGTGCGGCGCCCAGTCGGGGCTGCGCCGGCAAGGAAACGTCGCCGCTTCGGGGCGAAACAACCTGGCCAGTTCCCGCTCCCCAGAGCCGCCAATTGGGGAGCGCTTGATGTCGCTTGAAAGGAAGGACAACCATGACCGCCAACGAACTCAACCCCCTCTATCGCACTTTGGTCGGCTTTGACCGGATCGCCAATTTGATGGACCAGGCCGCGCGCCTTGACGCCGCGCCAGGTTATCCTCCCTTCAATGTCGAGCAGAGCAGCGAGGATGCGTTCCGCATCGAGCTTGCAGTCGCCGGCTTCGGGCAGGACGACCTCACCATCGAATTCAAGCAGAATTCCCTCACCGTTTCGGGCGCACGCAAGCAGCCGGAAACGCCACGTAATTTCCTCCATCGCGGCATCGCCGAGCGTTCGTTCGAGCGCCGCTTTGGGCTCGCCGACCATGTTCGTGTCGCCGGCGCCAAATTGGAGAACGGACTCTTGACCATCGATCTCGTGCGCGAGCTGCCGGACATTCTGAAGCCGCGCAAGATCGAGATTGCGAATTCAGCCGCGGGCGCACCGAAGGCGAAAGCCAGAGTGGTCGAAGCG
>JBEBIU010000131.1:0-7342 GCA_040080225.1 Terricaulis sp. | reverse complement strand
GTCGGCAGGTGCGTGATGCGCACCGCCGAATCCGTGGTGTTGACGTGCTGTCCGCCGGCGCCGGACGACCGCATCGTATCGATGCGGATGTCCTCGGGCCGGATGTCGATATCGATGTCCTCGACTTCGGGCAGCACGGCGACGGTGGCGGCGGAAGTGACCGGGCGCTTGCTTGAGGTGCGCATCGAGGAAGGCCAGCGCGTGCGCCGCGGCGAGGTGCTGGCGGTGCTGGAGCCGACTTTGGCGCGCGCCGATGTCGCCAGTGCACGCGCGCGCGCAGCCGCTGGCGACGCCGACCTCGCCGAAGCACAGCGCGTGCTCGACCGCACCCGCTCGCTAGCCAACCAAGGCTATGCCAGCGACGCAGCACTCACCGCCGCGCAGTCGCGTTACGACCTGGCGCTGGCGCAGCGCAACGCCAGCCGCAGCGATGCGCAGCGCGCTTCTGCACAGCTCTCGCGCTACGAAATCCGCGCGCCGTTTTCGGGCGTGGTGGTCAACAAGTCGGCCCAGCCTGGCGAAATCATCTCCCCAGTGTCGGCCGGCGGCGGCTTCACCCGCACCGGGGTTTGCACGATCGTGGACATGGCGAGCCTTGAGATCGAGGTCGATGTCAGCGAGGCCTACATCGCGCGCGTCTCGGAAGGCCAGCGCGTGGAGGCGGTGCTCGACGCCTATCCGGACGTCACCTTCCCCGCGCGCGTCGTCGCAACTATTCCCTCCGCCGACCGCTCGCGCGCCACGGTACGCGTGCGCATCGGCTTCGACGAACTCGACCCACGCATCCTGCCGGAAATGGCGATCAGCGTGCGTTTTCTGGATGATGCGAGCTGATGGTCTGTCATCCATTCCGTCCACTCTCGCACCCATCCCCGGACTTGCGCTTCGCGCAATCCGGGGATGGGTGGTGAGGTAAACACACGCACGAGATGCGATACGCGCCCGGAGAAAAAAAATGACAGACCTCATCCGCCTAACCGACGTGGAAAAAAACTACACCCGCGGCAAGGAGAAGATCGCGATCTTCGACAAACTCACCATGCGCATCGAGCAAGGCGATTTCGTCGCCATCATGGGACCTTCGGGATCGGGCAAAACCACCTTGCTCAATCTTCTCGGCGGCACCGACAAAGCCAATAAAGGCACGATCGAATTCGACGGCAAGCGCATCGATAATCTGAGCGAAGGTCAGCTCACCGCTTGGCGGGCCGCCAATGTCGGTTTCATTTTTCAGTTCTACAATCTGATGCCGATCCTCACGGCGGCGCAGAATGTCGAACTGCCGCTGCTGCTCACCAAGCTCTCGCCGAAAAAGCGGCGCGAGAACGTAGCTACGGCGCTGAAGATCGTGGGACTCGAAGATCGCGCCAAGCACCGTCCGCGCGAAATGAGCGGCGGCCAACAACAGCGGATCGCCATCGCGCGCGCAATCGTCTCCGACCCCAAGCTCCTGCTCTGCGACGAACCCACCGGCGACCTCGACCGGACCACCGCAGATGAAATCCTTGGCACATTGCAGGTGCTGAACCGTGACCTCGGCAAGACCATCATCATGGTGACCCACGACGCCCAGGCGGCGAAGTTCGCAAAACGCACGCTGCATCTGGATAAGGGTCGCTTCGAGCAAACGGAGCTTGCGGCATGAACGACCGTGCGTTGATGTGGAAGAATCTGTGGCGCAAGCCCGTGCGCACCATTCTCCTGGTCGTGTCGATCATGGTTGCATTTCTGATCTTCAGCGGCATTATTTCGTTCAACATCGCGATCAGCACCTTCAACACACTGCCGACGCGGATGGTCACGCTGTCGCGCGTGAACTTCACGCAGACGTTGCCCATCGCGCATTATGAGCGGATCGCGGCGATGGAGGGCGTGGCGGCCGCGACCCACATGAATTGGTTTGGCGGTTATTATCAGGATCAACAGAGCGGCTTTTTGCCGGTCTTCGCTGTCGATCCCGAGACATATTTTCAAGTCTATTCCGAAGATCTGCAGATCCCCGCCGAGCAGCGCGAAGCGTTCTTCAACGACCGCGCTTCGATGCTCGTTGCTGAGCCGGTCGCGGAGCGGTACGGCTGGCGGATCGGTCAGCGCATCCCTCTCCAATCCAACATTTTCACCAACCGCAACACCGGCAACTCCACTTGGGAGTTCACTCTCGCAGGCACCATCCCCACGCCGCAGGGGAGTTCTCAAACTGGCAGCGTGCTCATCCACTACGAGTACTACAACGAGACCGTCACTTTCGGGCGCGACCGCATCGGCTGGGTGCCGTTCCTGACCAATTCTGCCGACGCGAACGACCGCGTCGCGGCCGCGATCGACGGGCGCTTCCTCAACTCGCAAGACGAAACATCGACTCAGGATGAGGAGACCTTCAACAAGTCCTTCACCGCACAGCTCGGCAACATCGCGCTTGTCGTTTCGCTTGTCGTGGGCGCCGCGTTCATAGCGATCTTGCTGATCGTCGGCACCACAATGGCGCTGGCTGTGCGCGAGCGCACCAAGGAAATTGGCGTGATGAAGACATTGGGCTTCTCCTCCGCGCGCGTGCTGCGCATGGTGCTGGGCGAGTCGATGTTGCTGTCGTTCCTCGGCGCGGTGCTCGGGTGCGGTGCGGCCGCGGGACTTTTGTCGATGGCGTCGGGCGGGGGCGGGCCGCCGATCTACTTCGCACCGATCGTGCTGGTGTACGCCGCCATCATTGCGCTACTGCTCGGCCTCGTCACCGGACTTGGTCCGGCCCTTGCCGCCTATCGCCTTAGCATTATCGACGCGCTCGGCCGCCGCTGAGATCGGGAGCATCAACTCATGGCTTCTCTGCTCAATCAAGTCGGCGCGGTGACAGCGCTCAATGTGCGCTCGATCCCACAGCGCGCGTGGATGTCGATCGCCAGCGTCGTGGCGGTGGCGCTCACCATCGCGGTGCTGTTGTTTTTCCTGGCGCTCGCGCAAGGACTAACCCGCACAGTCGAGGGGTCGGGCTCTGACGATGTCGCGATGGTGATACGCTCGGGCTCCAACGCCGAACTCAACAGCGTGGTCAGCCGCGACCAGCTCACCATACTCTCATCTGGCCCTGGCGTGATGCAACGCGCGGGCCGCCCGCTCGCTTCGGGCGAATTGTTGGTGATCGTCGATGGCTTGAAACGTTCGACCAACACCAAAGCCAACATGCCGTTCCGCGGCATCGGCGCTGAGGGCCTTGCGCTGCGACGCGGCGTGAAGATCACGCAGGGTCGCATGTTCAATCCAGGCAGCAACGAGATCGTCGTGGGCGCTGGCTTGATCCGCGAGTTCGCGGGCTTCGGCTACGGCGAGACCGTGCGCATTCGCGGCAGCGATTGGCAGATTGTCGGCGTGTTCGAGGCGCCTGGCACGGTTTTCGAGTCTGAATTGTGGGCCGACATCGCCGTGACCCAAAGCCTGTTCAATCGTCCCAACGCCTACCAGACCATGCGCGTTCAGCTTAGTTCTGCGGCGGCCTTGGCGCCGTTCAAGGCTTGGGCCGACGCCGATCCGCGACTGCAGGGCTTGGAGATATTGAGTGAGCGCGCGTACTACGCGCGCCAGGCTTCGCAGTCCGACGGGTTCGTTCGCATCGCCTGGGGACTTGGCATTCTGATGGCCATCGGCGCGCTCGCCGGCGCGGTGAACACGATGTATTCGTCGGTGGCGTCGCGGGCGAGCGAGATCGCAACCTTGCGCATCATCGGCTTTTCGGGTTGGGCGGCGTTCTTTGGCACCATGGTGGAGGCGCTGGCGCTCTCGATGATGGGAGGAATCCTCGGCATCCTCATCGCGTTTGTCGCGTTCAACGGGCGCACGACATCGACGCTGGGGTCGGGCTTTACCCAACTCGTGTTCAAGTTCGACCTGTCGCCGCCGATTGTGATCACCGCGGTCGTCATGGCTATGGTCATCGGCTTTGTTGGCGGGTTCTTCCCCGGCATCCGCGCCGCGCGGCAGCGCCCGCAATTGGAACTGGCGGCGCAATAGGGCGCGAGGCTTAAGCGGAAGGCAAGCGCATCTGTCCGAGCTGAGCGAAACTTACTTCGCCCGGCGCCGGGCGCGCTCGTAATAGTGCAGAAGCACTGTCGCCGCGATCAGGGGCAAGCCGCCTACAACCAGAATGACCATCAATTCGGCGCTCATGACGCACTCTCCAGACGCAATGAAATATAGCATGCGTAGGCGTGGCATGCCACCCCGAACGCTATGGCGGGGCCCACTGCGTCCGTAGCGGCACCCGTGGCGATCGCGCCGACGCCGAACGCCAACAGCCCGTGCCCATAAACCACCAGCAAGTCTCCAAGCCGCTTTACCGCCGCCCTCAAGCCGGGCGCCGACACGCTTGATGGCAATCTCACCGGCTCACTTCCTTCAACGCGGCGCGGATGAGTTCCGGGGCCGGGGCGTCGGCTTCGAATTGCTTAGCCGCAGCCGCAACCGCGCGCGAGGCGCTTCCAGAGTCGATGCCTAGATTGACCAAGGCCGACACCGCCTCCGCGCGGGCGCCGCCAACGCCGCTACTCCCCTGCGCGGTACGCGCGGCAGCGAGCGAGACGAAGCCCTTGGGTCCCTGTTTGGCGGCAAGCTCCTGTGACAAGCGCGCTGCGAGCTTGGGCCCCACGCCGTTGGCGCGCGCGAACGCGGCTTTGTCCTGCAACGCAATCGCATCGACCAGGATGGCCGGGGGCATCGCGTCCAGGATCGCAAGTGCAACCTTGGCCCCGACGCCAGGGATGGTCTGCAGGTGCGCGAACCAAGCGCGCTCCTCTTCGCTGTCGAACCCGAACAGGCGGATGGCGTCCTCGCGCACGTGCGTCTCGATGAACAGCCGCGCCGCAGCGCCAACGCCGAGCCGCCCCAAAGTCCGCGCCCCCGCCTGCACCACATAGCCGACGCCGCCGACCTCGATCAGCGCGGTGTCCTCGCCAACCGCCGCAACCGTGCCGTTCAAAGACCCAATCATGAAAGTGCTCCAACATCCTTCCTGGGCGGATTCGCGAGGCAGACCAAAGGGAACTGGAGATTCAGGTAGGAACCAAGCGTGGCTTGTGCCCTCGCCCACAAATAAGTTGAGCCAATTCAGCATTTCGTTATTCCATGGAGCCCTGGAAAGTCGGGGCCATGGCGGACGTCTTCATATCCTACAAGCGAGATGAGCGGCCAGCAGTCGAGAAGATCGCCGGAAAACTCCAGGATCTCGGACTGAGCGTGTGGTTCGACGCCGGCATGACGGCTGGCGAGACGTTCAACAACGAAATAGATCGTGAAGCGCGCGCCGCGAAATGCATCCTGGTGTGCTGGTCTCCAACGGCGCGCGAGTCGAAATGGGTGATCGCCGAAGCAATGATCGGATTTGAGAAAGACAAACTCATTGCCTCCTACGTTGCCGGGCCCGACATTTTCTCCCCGCCGACGCCCCTCAACGCAATTCATGCAGAAGATTTGCGCGGCTGGCTTGGCGATCCGAGTGAAACTCACGCTGGTTGGAAGAGCATTCTACGCGGCATCGGCAAGCTCTGTGGGCGCGTCGATGTCGAGAGTTTCGGCGCGCTTGGCTCTCGCACAAGTACTGCCGAACTGCGCAGCTGGCAGGATAGACATCGGAACAGCCCCTTGTTCGTATCCGTGGAGGAGCTGCTGCGCGCGCAGGAAATCCAGGATGTCGAGCGCGAACGCCTGGGGCGCGAAGCCCGCGAACAGCGGGCCCGGGAAGATGCGGAACGTCAAGCGCGAGAGGCGGCGGAACGCGAGCGACGCGAAGGCGAAGAACGTGTGCAGCAACGAGAGAGAGAAAAACGTGAAGCCGCCGAACGGCGATCTGCGATCAAGAGGCCGCTGATGCTGGCTGGCATCGCAATTTTAGTCGCCATCTCGCTCGCGGGTCTGTATTTTGTCGGGTTGCGCCCCGCAGCAGAGCAGCAAATCACGGCTGCATCGGCTCAAATCTCATGGGCCGACGGGGAAAGCCTTGTCGCCTCGGCAAGTGATAACGCCACGCAGACGGGCTATTTCACCGCCGAGGTGATGAGGCAGGCAAATGAGGTGCTCGACCACGAAGACGGTTTGCGAATTCGCGTCCCACTCGATCGGCGACTACAGGAAGCTGCGGTTCGCGCGCTTCGGAAGGGCCTCGACGATTATGACCGCCGACACCGAATGGCGCCACGGAGCGGTGCTGCAGGCGCAGAACGTGCGCAAGGCGCCCTTGTCGCCATGAATCCGCATACGGGTCGGGTTTTGGCGATGCTCGGCGGTTATGATTCCGGAGGACCGAACCGCGCCACCCAAACGCTGCGACAACCAGGTTCCGCGTTCTCGCCGATTGTCTACGCCGCAGCTCTGGATTTCGGATTAACGCCAACCACACTGGTGGAGGATGCACCTCTTTCGGCTGCTCAAAACGGAAATTCTGAGCCATGGTCTGACGGCAATACCGCCGAGTACTTTGGCCCAATGCCATGGCGCCGAGGGTTGGAATTGTCTCGCAGCACCACGGTCGCACGTGTGGCGCAGGAAATCGGCACCGAGCGCGTCCTTGATTATGGACGCAGGTTAGGCGTGTATAGCGACAATACTAGGCCTGGGCTCGCACTCGCGCTTGGGGCGGGCGAAACCAGTTTGTTGCGCCTGACTACCGCTTACGGAATGTTCGTCAACGGAGGCCGGCGAATCCAACCGATCTTCATCGATAGCGTACAAAACAGCGACGGGCGTTCGGTTTTCACGAGTGAACAGAGCGCGGCAGATACTGACGCACGCGAGCAAGTGTTGGACCCTTTGACGGCGTTTCAAGTCGTATCCATGACGGAAGGCGTTGTTCAACGCGGTACTGGGTCTGTAGTGCAGAGTGTCGGCGCGCCGCTCGGCGGCAAGACCGGCACATCTGCCGACAACAAAGACGCGTGGTTCATTGGCTACTCGCCCGACCTCGTCGTCGGAATTTGGGTAGGCTTCGATGCGCCGCGCAACATGGGAGAAGGAGAGGGCGGTGCTCGCATTGCGGCGCCAATCTTCCGAGACTTCATGAGGGCGGCGCTTGCCGAGGCTACGCCGGTTCCATTCGCTATCCCAGCGGGGCTTCGCGCCGTGCGCATCGATAGATTTACCGGCTTGCTGCCAAGCGCAGGGTCAACCGAAACCATAATCGAGTGGTTCAGGCCAGGCACAGAACCTCAAGCTGAAGTGAGATCGCCCCAAGAACAGAACGACCCCTCCGGGCTTTTTTAGGCCTTTCAGAACGCTTACATCCCCACCCTCCCCCGCGTTCCCGCATGCGCGGCGTGGCAGAGTGTTTCGCCCAGCGCATCGGCGGCGTCGGCGCTGACTTCGC
>JBEBIU010000130.1:0-7344 GCA_040080225.1 Terricaulis sp. | reverse complement strand
GCCAGCCGAGGCGCAATCGATCGTACGGTTCGTGAAGGCGCCAGAAGCGCTCGCCGCCCGGCTTGCTTTGGTTGGCGTGGTGGACGCCAAGGAGGGCGCGCGTCTCGCGGCCACGCTGACGCCGGGCGCGCGGCTGGTTTCGAAGGATGGCGACCTCTGGCGCTGGGACGGCTTTGTCCGCCGCGCCGATGCGCCGCTGTCGGCGGCCGTGCGGCTCGAGCACAAGAATCGTCTCGCCGCGGCGGACAAGGAGCTGAAGGCCGCACAAGCGCAGGCGTTGCACGCGAAGACAATTTGGGAGCACGCCAGGGCCGCGCGCATCGAGCACGAGGTTAAGGCGCGTGCACTACGCGCAGAATTGGCGACATCGGCTAACGAAGCAGCCGAAGCCGCGCGTGTGGCGCAGAGCGCGGAAGCGGAGACGCAACGCGCCCAGGAGCGCCGCGAGGAACTTGCAAGCCAAGCGGAGGCGCTCAGTGCGGAGATCGCCAGCGCGCGTTCGGCGCTCGCAACGACGTACCCGGCCAGCACGCCGGAGGCCGCCGACGCTGATGCAATCCCCGCCGCACGCGAGGCCGTGAATGCAGCACGCGCAGCGGCCGCCGACGCCCTCCTGACAGCGCAGAGCCTGGTGCGCGAGCGTGCGCAGCGCAGTTCGCGCCGCCAATCGATCAATACCGAGACCACGCAGTGGCGCGCGCGCGCTGACGCCGCGACGGCGAGGCTTGCAGCCTTGTCCCGCGAGCTCGACGACATCGTGGTTCGCCGCGATGCCGCTCTGGCCGCACCAGTTGCTGCGCGGGCGAAGCTGGAGGCTCTGATGCAGGAGGCGGCGCTTGCTGAACGCCGGCGCGCCGATGCGAGCGACACACTCGCCCAAGCCGAGACCGAGGCCCGTCGCCGCAACGAGACCCAACGCGCGCTCGAGCAGGCGCATGCCGCGGTGCGCGAAGTGCGCGCCGGCGCGGAGGCGCATGCAGCGGCCGCCACGACGCGGGTATCAGACATTGTCGCTCGTGCTCTGGAACAGGCTGGGCGAGCGCCGGAGGATTTGGTGAACCTGGCGGGGGCACTGATCTCTGGCCCGCTGGCTTCCGCGCCAATCGCAGACGTGGAGCGCCGGCTGGAGCGTTTGAAGGCCGAGCGCGACGCCGCTGGCCCGGTCAATCTTCGCGCGGAAGAGGAACTCGCCGAAGCACAGGACCGCATCGCGTCGCTGCGCAAGGAGAAGGACGACGTGGCGCAGGGCATCGCCAAGCTGCGCCGCGCCATCACCGCGCTCAACAACGAAGGCCGCGCACGACTCCTGCGTGCGTTCGAGGAAGTCGATGCGCATTTTGCGCAATTGTTCGCCACGTTGTTCGAAGGCGGCCAAGCCAATCTCAAACTCACGGAAAACGAAGATCCGCTCGAAGCCGGCCTTGAGATTTTCGCCGAGCCGCCTGGAAAACGCCTCACCAATCTATCGCTGCTCTCGGGTGGCGAACAAGCGCTCACCGCCACCGCGCTCATCTTCGCGGTGTTTCTCGCCAACCCCGCCCCGCTCTGCGTGCTCGACGAAGTGGACGCCCCCCTCGACGACGCCAACGTCGATCGTTTCTGCCGCATGCTGGACGAGATGAAGCGCCTCACCAGCACACGCTTTCTGGTCATCACCCACAATCCGGTGACGATGTCGCGCATGGACCGCCTCTACGGCGTCACCATGCCTGAGCAAGGCGTGAGCCAATTGGTGTCGGTGGACCTCGTGCGGGCCCAGGCGATGGCGGCGGAATAGCGACTAAAATACCACCTTGTGTTGCGCAATAGACACTCCACATCCCTCTCCTAAGACGGGAGTCGGATGTGGCGCACTTATCGGATCAGGCAGAGCAAAATCGCACACCGAATGAAAGTGACATCGATCTCCAGATCGGGCGCAGGCTGCGCCGAAGACGGCGATTGATCGGCCTGACGCAACACGAGCTGGGCGACGGCCTTGGCCTGCATGGGCAACAAATTCATCGCTATGAATGCGGCGCCAATCGCATTTCGGCCTCGAGGCTCCACCGCATCGCAGCGGTCCTGAAGGCGCCGGTTCAGTATTTCTACGACGGCGTTACTAGCGGAAACGGCGCGCCCGCCAACGATCGCTACGAAATCTTGTCCAACGACGAGACCCTTGCTTTGGTCCACGCTTGCCTGAAACTTCCCGCCGCTGTCCGGCGCAGACTGTTCGAATTCGCCGCTGCGCTCGGCGCGGAGTGTTGAAGCGCGAAAGCGCGCTCCCGGGCGAGAACGGACCAACATGCAGGCGCAACGCCTTGGACTGCCGGCGTCCTCGCCGGCATGGGCGTGCAAAGCAAACGCTCCGGCGTCTGCATTTGTAGTAACAAGCGCCGGCGGGGACGCCGGCGCTCCAAGGCGCGCCAAACGCCGGACGACGCGGCGCGTTTCCGGGTTCGCTTGCATTCCAGTCCCGCGAAGGCGGGAGAGCGGGGCGCGCTAAGCGCGTGAGCTCAAAGATAACATTGGTGGTGCGCTTGGCTGCGCCCCGCGCATTCTGTTTCCAACCGGCCAAAGCCTGAGGCGTTAGATAAAATCCCGGAGGGCCATACGCTGATAAGACGGAGTTGCGGCGAGGGCTCCTCCCTCTTGTACAACTCACCTAAGTCAGTTGCAGCCGCGTCCGCGACGCTGGGGTTTCCGGCGACCTCTTGGCGCCGTGCTTTCGTTCCCGGCCGACGTGCGGCGAAGCCATGTTCGCCAATCGCCAGACGGCGTTCGGAAAATCCCGATCGCCTATTGCCGATTGCCTCTTCACCGGGCCTTCGAGTTTCGTTTCCTCCTCAAAGCAATCACGACCAAAATGCGTCTCCGGAACTTGTTCGGCTATGGATCCAAAAAGCCTCCCGACAGGAGATGAGAGCAGTGTAACCCCGCGCGAACTCGGTCGGATAGATTTTGGTACAAGTGTTGGTTTTGCTGAAGTTATCGACGCTTTTCCCGGGGTTGGGGTGGAAATGTCCCGCAATTAGGCGGAAGCGCCGGGAAGCGCCGGGGACACACGCTCATCGCGCGGAAGCCGCCGATCTCTCACAGGAGTTCGCGTGAGCGTGTGTCCCGTCGACCAGGGTCACCGCCCGCGTCCGCCGCGCTTCTTGGCGACCGAGGCGCCATCGACCTCGAACATGGGATTGGGATCCCATTGCCCGGCGAAGGGCGCATCGACGAGATAGTCCGGCAGCCGCGCGCTCATCGCTTTCTGGTTGGACACCGCGATCACTTGACGATCCTTGGCCATGTTGCGCAGCACGTCAGCGTCGATGTCGCCGATCAGTTCCGCGCTCTCTTTGGCCATCAAATGATTGGCGACGCCAAACAATTGGAACACGCCGGCATTGTTAAAGATAGTCCGCCAATCCTTCGGATAGAGCCGCTGCAATTGGCTTAAATCCTGGAAGAACGGCCACACCTGCAAGCCATAGCCACGCAACAGCGTCATGGATTGGCGCAGGGGACCGAATTCGCCGAGTTGCGCGCATTCATCGAGCAGGAACAAAGTCGAGCGCTTGGGCCGGCGCTTCCTGCCCATCACCGTCAACATCAGCGCGCCAACCCAAAGCCGCAGCAGCGCGCCGTGGCTTTCGAGCTTGTCCGGCGGGATCACGATATAGATGGTCATCGGGTCGCCGCGGCGGACCGCGTCGAGGTTGATGGTGGATTTCGACAAAGAGCGCAGCGCAGAATCCGAGTTCACCACCTTCAAATACGATTGCGCGGTGGAGAGAATGCCCGAGCGCGTCTGTTCCGTGATCGGCAGGAACGAGGAAATATTCTGCTTGGAAAGCCGGTTGAGGCCTTCATTGTTCTCGATCAGCGCCGCCAGATTATACACCGCATCGTCGCTCATCAGCACTTCGCGCACGCGGCCGAAATGGCGCTCCGTCTTGGGCGCGGTCTCGGCGACGGCCGCGATCACGCCCGACATCAGCGAGCGGCCCCAATTGTCCCAGAACGGCTCCTTGTGGAAGCCGACATCGCCCGCCAGCAGGGAAGCAAGCATTTCCGCATCGGCGTCAAGCAAAGCGCCGGGCCGATTGAACAGATCGAACGGGTTGAGGCTGTCGGTCTTCTTCGACACCGCGCCGAAGGGGTCGAGCAGGCGCACTTCCTGGCCCATCTCCTTGCGGCGGCGCGCGGTGACGTGCCAGGTCTCGCCCTTGGGGTCGATGACGATGACCGAACCCTCGAAGCGCAGCAAATTGGGGATGATGATCCCCCGCCCCTTGCCCGCCCCAGTGGGAGCGATGGTGACCAGGTGGCGGTCCTCCGCATAACCGATGGGCGCTTCCCCGGTCGGCGCGGGCTCAGCCGCCCGCGGGGCGCCGAAGCCCATCGGGTCCTTGCGGTCGTCGCTGGCCCAACCGAGCAACAAATCGGTCACTTCCGGGCGGCCCACCACCACTTCAGCCGCCTTTTTTTTGCGGGGAGTGCGGGGCCGGGACATCGAGACACCTCCTCTGCGGCAACCCTGTCGAGCGCCGACGAATCAAGAGCCTAGCGCCGAACCAAGGCCGGACCCGCGCACCTTTACGGCGACGGCAAGGCAGGGGATGGAACCAGGGGCGGACGCCCGCCCTCCCCTACAACAGCCGGAAACCGACCCTGACGCAATGGCTGGTTACGGTGAGGGGCAAGTTTCTCCAGACAGGGACAAGCGCGCGCCAGCTGAACTCGGCGCGCGCCGTTAATCTTGTTGTTTTTAATGTGCTAATTTCTCAAGTGGCGGCGGACGCCTGCTTGCCGCCCATCAAGCGAATAAGCAGCGGCGAGATCAGCAGCAGGCCGACGCCGACCCCAATCGCAGTCCACCCAACCTTGCCGCCGACATCGACAAAGGCGTTCATCGCCGCCTCTGCATCGACGGCCTTGCCGCCGAAGGTCTCTGTCGACATGGCGCTGGCTATGAGTCCGGCGGCGAACAAGCCGAGCGACGTGGCGAGGAACCACAGCCCCATCATCATCCCAACAAGCCGCGGAACCGAAAGGCGCGTCACCATGGAGAGCCCGACTGGCGAGAGGCACAATTCGCCAATCGTCTGCAGCAGATAGAGCAGCGCCATCCACTCGAGGCCGATTAGGAATACAGAATTGTGGAACTGCGTGCCGAAGATCAGCGCCATATTCGCAAGGCCGACGAAGATAAGCCCGAGCGCAAACTTGACCGGCGTCGGGGGTTCGATGTTGGCCTTGCTCAACCCCAGCCAGAGTGCACTGAAGAGGGGCGCCAAGGCCACGATAAAGATGGCGTTGAAGAACTGCACTTGCTCCGGCGGCATCACCCAATTCGTGAACGGCACTCGCCGGTCGATATTGGAATCCGCAAAGAAGGTGAGCGAGGTCCCCGCCCCTTCGAATAGCGCCCAGAACAAAGCCGAGACAAGACACAGAACGACGGCGACGATCATGCGTCCGCGTTCGCCTCCCTTCAGGGCAAGCAGCGAATAGAAGAACATGCCGCCGAAAGCCGCAGCATAGACGATCAACAACATCGAATTGACGATCGGCGCCTTGCTCAGGAATTCCTGCAACGCGTTGGGCGCCACACTCAAGATCGCCGCCCCGATGGTGGGATCGTTGCGCATCAGCCACCACACGGGAAGGACAGCCGCCATGGAAAGAATGCCGATGGTCCAACCGATCGGCAAACCAAGGAAGCCACGCCGGCTAAGGCCTTCAGGATGAGGCGGGTTGCCGTAGGCTTTGAGCGCGCGATCGCTCGCGAACTGCACGACTAGCGCGATCAGCATGCCGATCGCCGCCAACAGGAACGGAACGTTGAACCCGTACTCCGCGCGGACTTGCGGCAGCACCGCCTGGCCGAAGAAGGCGCCCAGATTGATGCCCATGTAGAAAATGGTGAAACCCGCATCGCGGCGCGGGTCGTCGGTCCGATAGAGTTGACCCACCATCGTGGAGATGTTCGGCTTGAAGAAGCCGGTTCCTATGATGATCAACGCCAGCGACAGCATGTTGAGTGAGAAGAACAACGGGTTGCGGTCCACGGTCTTGACATAACCGTGCTTAGCGACGGCGGCCGGAATTTCAGCGTTGGGATTCTGGAATGTCAGCCCGCCCGCGCCGGCCGCGCCAATCACATGGCGGCCGCCCGCGGAATCGATGGCGGCGCTCACCGCCTCGTCGTTGGCGTTGAATACAGTCTCGACGCGGTAAGTTGCGCCTCCCAGGGTTATGGATTCAGTCGCGGTCGGCCCTTGCGCGGTCAGCCCGAAATATCCAACCGCCATAAGAAGCGCGCCGAGCTTCACTGCGTTGCGTGAGCCCAGATATTTGTCGGCGAGGAAACCGCCGAGGATTGGGGTCAGATAGACCAGGGATGTGTAGGCGCCGTAAATGACGGCGGCTTCGTCCTGGTTGAAAACGAAATGGCGCAACAGGTAGATCGTCAGGATCGCCCGCATGCCGTAATAGCCGAAGCGCTCCCACGCCTCGGTGGTGAACAGCAGCATGAGCGGCGACGGGTGGCCAAAGAGCGTCCGTTCTCCGCCAGGCTTGCCCCCGGCTGCTGCATCGGTCATTTCGTCTCTCCCCTTCAGGGCGTGCGCAGGCGTTCAGTCCAAGCACATCGTTGTCCCAGGCATCGCTTGAAGCATGGCAAGGCGGTAAGGTTCAAGCGTTCGTCGCCGAAGCGACTGGCAATACCCACCAGAACACCCGCCCGGGGGTCGAATCGAGGAGAAAGCCCAGTCGCATCAAAGTGCGCACCGAGGCCAGATTGCCCTGGTCACATCCGGCGAGGATGGTTCCAGCGCCGGCTTCAGCGCCCAGCCACCCGATCACGGCGCCCGCCGCCTCCGTCGCATAGCCCTGACGCCGCCGGCTTGCCGCCACCGCACAGCCGATCTCCACGTCGCCCAAATGGCGAAATTGATGCAGAGGCGGCTCGAAGCGCACGTCGCCGATAATTGCGCCATCACGGCGATGGATGGCCACCACGCGGGTCGTCGTCGTCGATCCCCATCCTGGTCCGCCAGAACGAGCCACCAGACCAAGGCTGCCGGCGCACCAATCGTCGGGCGCCTCGGCGCCGATCTTATCAGAGAAAGCCGATTGGCCTTCGCGCGCCGCCGACGCCAGCGCAGGCGTAACCGGCTCGAGCCGCAAACGCGGCGTCAGTATGGGATGGGTGAGGCGCACGCCGCGAGCATGCGCGTGCAGCGAGCTTTGTCAAAGCAGCGCGAGAGCGTCGCGTGAGAAATCGGACGCTCTTCTTGGACCGCCGGCGTCCTCGCCGGCATCGGTGTTTGCTACCGTGCAGACGGCGGCTTGTTGGCGCCACCG
>JBEBIU010000022.1:0-31759 GCA_040080225.1 Terricaulis sp. | reverse complement strand
GTTAACGATTCAACCACGCAGGTATGTTGCTAACGCAGCGTCCTGGCGTTCGTCGGACAGCGCCATCAAGTGCGGCGCTTCAGTCCAAAGCAGCGCGCATTTTATCGCCTTCGTGGGGAATATTTGCCGCAACACCGACCGGTAGAGCGCTAGTTGCAGCACGTAGCGCTCGGGAGCAGCGTCAGGATCGCGCGGAGCGGGTCGATCGGTTTTGAAATCAAGCAAGATCACAGAAGCGTCATCGAAGGCGATGCGATCGACGATCCCGCTGACCGCCCTGCCCGCTACCGTGCCAACGATGGGCGCCTCGCCACGGCTCGACGAACCGAACACAGCAGCGAAGCGGGGATCGGCGATGACGCTAAGCGCTTCACGCACGTAGCTTTGCGCTTCGTCTTCGCCGGCGCCTTGGCGCTGAAGCCACGCGTGTGCGGCCTCCGCGCGCCGTTCGGACGCGATCTCTGGCAGACGCTGCAACAATCCGTGAATCAGGCGTCCTCTACGGAACCGCAACTGCCCTTCGCCGCGCGGTGAAAACCAGGTCGCGTCGAAATGCGCAGCGCGCGAAGGCGCTATCGCCGCCGATGCATGTGCGCCGACAACGCTTGTTCTTACCCAGTCGGGCGCAGGCGGAGCAATCGCAGCAACGCGGGCTGTAGTAGCGCTCGCCACCAGCGGCGTTCCAAACCGCACGCCTTCGCCGAACGGCGTTTCGCATGCGCCAGCGCCCAGCCCCGCCAGCGCCTCTTGGACAGCAAGGCGCCAACTCTCTGGCGCTTCCGTGTTGCGCCATTGCGCGCCGCATACGATCAGACGATCGCGGGCGCGCGTCATCGCTACGTACAAGAGCCGCCAATGCTCGCCCAGCATACGCGCCTTGTGCGCCGCGCGCGCATCGCGCACGGCTTTGTCGTCGTCCTTGCCGCGGAAGGAGATAAACGGACCCTCTGCGTCGTCGAAGATCAGCCCGTTGTCTGGCGCATCCTCAACCCCCGCGCTGGTGTCGGGCAAAATTACAAGCGGCGCTTCAAGGCCCTTGGCGCCGTGCACCGTCATCACCCGCACCGCGCCGGTCTCAGCTTCCAACTCGCGCTTGACCTGCCCAGCGTCGCTATCGATGTCGTGTAGGAAACGCTGCAAGGTAGCGGCGGCGTGCGCGCTGGGCTTGAGCGCACGCTGCAGCAATTCTTCCAACGGATCGCGCGCTTCTGGCCCGAGGCGCGCAAACACTTTTTCCCAGCCAGTGGCGCCGGCATGATCGGGCGTCTCCAAGGCCCACGACAGAAACGCGAACGCATCGTCGCCGCGACGTGCGATCAGCCCGCCGACGAATTCGCGCGCGGCATCGTATTTCACATCCGCCGCCGCCATCAGACGAACATAGAGCGCCTCACCCTTGGCTCTGCCGTACGCGAGCGGAAAGAGATCCGTGTCATCGTCGTCGAGATTGAGCCACGGCCCCTTGAGCAGGCAAGCGAGCGACAAATCGTCGGCGGGATCGAGCGCGACCCGCAGCAGCGCCAAACAATCCTCCACCGCCAATTCTTCGCGCAGCACCATGCGATCGGCGCCCGCGACGGGAAGTCCCGCGCGCTTGAACGCCTTAATCAATTCGCGGAACAAAGGCCCGCGCGTGCGCACCAGGGCGAGCACATCGCCAGCGCGTAGCGGGCGTGGCGCACCCTGTTCCCAAACCGTTTCGCGCGCCGCGATCATGTCGCAAACGCGTTGCGCTATCGCGCGCGCCAAGATCGCGTGCGCACTGGCGCCGGTCTCGACGTCCATCGGTGCATCCCATGCTTGCGCCGGCTGCGCTGCCGGCCGCATGGCAAGTGGCCACACCTCAACGGCGCCCTGCTCAGTTTCGCGCGCGGCCAGGTGCTCGATCAAATCATGGTGGGACGGCGCGACGTCGATTAGCGGCCGATGGTTGAAAGTCGCATCGACCACGCGCAGGATTTCTGGAGCGGAGCGGAACGAGGTGAGCAGATCGGGCGCGGCGAATGATTGGCCGGCGCGTTTCGAGAGAATTTGCTTCTCTCGCAGGAAGCGGCGCGGATCGGCGCCTTGGAACGCATATATGCTCTGCTTGGGGTCGCCGACCGCAAATACAGTGCGCGCCCGCTCGCGCGCGCCGCGGCCGGCAAAGAATTCGTTTTGAAGCGGCGCGATCAGATCCCATTGCGTCGGGCTGGTGTCCTGGCCTTCGTCGATCAGGATATGATCAATACCGCCGTCCAGTTTGTACAGCACCCACGCCGCTGAATCCGAACGCCGCAACAAAGCCTGCGCGTGCTCTATAAGGTCGTCGAAGTCGAGCGCGCCAACGCGCGCCTTCGCGTCTCCGTATGATTGATCCAGCTTAAGCGCCAATGCCAGCGCGGCGGCGGCGTCCTCGGCGCGATCGATCGCATTCAGCGCTTCGCGCGCACGGGCCGCTAGTTCTACGATTGGGTCGAGGATGTGCGCGATCCGGGGTCGCTCGGCGGCGAACGAAGCGGTGACCAGCGCTTCATAGGGCTCGTTATCCTCCTTCAGCGCGACCCGCAGCAGCGATTCCAGCGTAACGCGCGGTGCGGCGCGAGCTTCTTGCGCATCCAGTGCTAACACGATGCGCCGCGCAGTCTTCTGGTTGTTCGCGCTGGAACTAGACAACGCCTCCGCGGCCAGCCGCAAATCCCCCCAGTCGACGCCAGCAAGCGCCGAAGCGGCGTAGGAATCTGCGCTCTGCTTGACGCCATGACGGTTCTTGAGCGCGGCGTCGGCAAAAATTGGCCCCTGGCGGCTCTCGGAGTAGTTGCGAAAAGCGCCGCGACGCGCTGCGAGGCGATCCATAAGCGCATCGAGGTCGTCGCCGGCGAGGCGCGCCGCAAAGCGACGGAAAGCTGCGACCGGCGCATCGTTTGAGAGCGCCGCACTTGCGCGCGCTTGCCCAAGCAACGCCGCCGCACGCGTTTCATCGGCGATCTCGAAACCCGGCGGCACCCCGGCCTCTAGCGGAAACCGCGCCAGCAGGCGTTCGCAGAATGCATGGATGGTTTGGATCTTTAACCCTCCCGGCGTCTCCAATGCTTGCGCGAACAGCGCGCGCGCGCGGCCGAGATCGCCGGGTGCGGCGCCGAGTGCTGCTAGTTCAGAAGCCAGACGCGCATTGTCGGCGACGCACCAACCGCCAAGGCGCTCGAACAGGCGTCGCTGCATCTCCGCAGCCGCCGCTTTGGTGTAGGTGATGCACAAGAACGCCGACGGTTTCGACCCTTCCAGCAGCAGGCGCGCGATACGATCGACCAGCACCTTGGTTTTTCCGGAACCGGCATTGGCGGTGACGAACACCGAGAGCTTGGGATCGGCGGCGACCAGCTGGCTCATCTGCGCCGAACCTAGCGCGCGGGAAATCATGCGCCCTCACCCTGTGCGTCGGCCCATTCCTTGCGGCGGGCGAGGTGATCGTAATCGCCGTAGCGGTTGATGAACTGCACGCGCGGCTTGGAGAGAAAGGGCTGGTCGGCGGCGGCATAGCGCGCCAGGAGCGATCGGAGCGAAGCGAGCGCTTTCTCGGCGGCGGCCATCGCGTCAATCGCGAGCGGCTTCGGTGTCGGTTCGCTATTGCCGAAACGCCAATAAGCGAGTTCGTCAGTCTCGGCCTTCGGCACGCCCTCGAACGCACCGCGCGCCAGCATCGCCGCCTCCAATGGCAATTGCGGGGAAAGGCCAGACTCGACTTGCTTCACGCTGGCGGATTCTCCGGTCTTGAAGTCGAGAATGGCGACATGGCCCGCGCCGATCTCGATGCGGTCGGCGACGCCGGACAAATCAACGCCGTCCAACCGCAGCACGCCCCTTCTCTCCCGATAAACCACGGCGCTCTTGGCGCGTCGCTGTGCAAACCAGACGATGAGCGCCTCGGCGGACACGCGCATGCGCTCGCGTTCGGCGGCGCGGCGTTCGGCGGGGACGCCGACGCGGCGCAATTCCTGGTCGAGCAGATCGATCAGCAAGGTATGGTCATCGCCATCTTCGAATCGCTCGATCGCCTTGTGCACCGCCGTGCCGCGCTCGGCCGGACCCGCGATGGCGCCGATGAGCTTGAGGCTCTCCAGGCCGAGGATGCGCTGCGCGTAAATCGCGTAGGGATCGCGGATTAGCTTCTCGACTTGAGTGACGCTGATGCGCTGCAACCGCTTGCCCGCGGGCGGGCTCGGTCGCGGAATCTTCGGCGCCCGCTGGCGTGTCGGCGCGTCGAGCGCTTGCGCCCAATCGAGATATGCCTGCGCGCGAGGGAGCGTTGCGTTTGCGCCCTTTACCAGCGTTTGCAACCGCCAGAGCCAACGCGACGCAAGGCTCGGCGCGCCATCGCGGCGCAGCGCTCGCGTCAGCACCACATCCGGTGCGCAGGCCAGTTGTGCGAAATCGTGCGCGGCGAGGCCAATGCGCTGGTCAAGCGAGGGTAAGCCGAGCGCTGCGCGCATGCCGCGCGACAGAAACGGATCCTCCCCCGCCGGCGCCGGCCACACGCCCTCGTTCAGGCCGCCGAGGATAACCAGATCGCGCCGTTGCAGGCGCGCCTCAAGCGGTCCCCAGATGGCTATGCGCGGATCGCCGCCAGACTCAGGAGGAACTTCGCGGCCCTCCATCAGCCGCATCAATACACGCGGCGCGGCCTGCGCGGGCATCGGCCCCAGCGCATCGCCGTGCTCGATCGCTTCGCGCAGGAGCGCGGCAGCCTGCTCGCCGTCGTCGCCTTGCCAACACTGGCGCGGCGCGCAACGCTCCAAAGCGTCCGTCAGCGCCTCCGCGAAAATGCCGAGCCCGAGTTCGCCACGCGCCATCAATTCCGTGATCGGCGCAAACGCTTCAATTGTTTGCGCCACAACACCGCGCGCTTGCGCGTGCTTGGCGATTGCATCGAGGCTCGCCAGCTCCGCCAGGTCTCCATATCGGCGCGGCCCGCGCAGCGCGTCATGCTCTAGCGTCGCAAGCGCTCCGGCGTCGTCGGCTAGGGTGACGCGCGGATGCTTCAGCAACGCGGCCAGCGCCACCGGCTCGGCGGTATCGCGCGCCATTTCGCACAAGAGCGCCACCAGGCGACCGGCCTGCGTTTCGCGCAGCGGCATCCCATGGGATACGATCGGCGCAATATTCCAACGCGCCAGCTTGGACTCAACGCGTCGGGCAAGGCCCGTGTCAGGCGTCACCAAAGCGGCGCTGCGGCCCGGCGTTTCGAGCGCCTCGCGCAGCAGGAGCGCGATCGTCGCCGCCTCTTCATTCTCGGTGGCCGCTTCGATCAAGCGCAATCCAGCGGCGCCCGCTTCTACAAAGGCGGCGCCGCCGGCGGCTTCGAGGCGGGTAAGCCAATCGGCGGTCTGCTCCGGCGGCGCCAGAGCTTCGCGCATAAGCACGCGCCGCGAGCGCCCGGACGGGGTCTCCGAACAAAGTAGCGGAATAGAAGCGCGCTCCACGCCGAGCACGCGCAACGTTTCCTTCAACGCAAATTGTGGATGCTGTTCCCCAAGCAAATCCCAGCTTTCATCGTCTAGATCGATATCGACTCCGGGCAGCACCACGACGCCGCGCGGCAATCCAGCCACCACGCGCATCAATTCGCGCGTCGTAGCGATGGAGCCCGTCGATCCGGCGATGACGATCGGCCGCGTCGGCGGCTCGGCGCGCCAGCGTTGCGCCAAGGCGCGACGCACCGTAGCGCCATGCGCGGCGAGGTCACTGCGGCCAAGCTCGGCGAGGTATTGCGGCCAATAGGTAGCGACGATGCTAAGAAATTTGGCCGAAGAGTCCCAATGCCGCGCCAACTCGATCTCATTGACCAGCGTGGGCAATCTTTCCCAAGCCACGCGATCCACGGTGGCGGCGCTGTCGAGCAGCTTCGCCAATTCGTCGGCGAGCGCGATCGCGCGGGCGGGATCTTCCACGCCGTTCTCCGCCTTGTCGCGTCTGCGAATAAGCGCGGCGAGATCGAGCCGGCGGCGCATCTTGTCGATGGGCGGCGCGATTTCCGCGTTGAGAGGATCGGCGCCCCAGACATCGGGGTCCTCATCGGCGTGGGGATCGCCCAAGGGGCGGATCGTCGGCAACAACGCGGCGCCGCCGAGACGCCTTGCGAACGCCTGCATAAGCCCGCCTGTGGCGCGGCGGTTCGGCAAAAGAACAAGCGCGTCCGACAGCGAGAACGGATCGTCTGCACGGTGAAGCGCAGCGACCATTGCATCGGCGAGCAGCTCGAGAAACGGCGCGGAGGCGGGCGCGGCGCGCAGACGCGGCGCCGTACCTTCAAATAGATCAAGGGTCATGGCCTCGACGCCACCGAGGCCAAACGCGCATTTGCCGCCGCCCGCGCTTGCGGATCGCCGACATGCATCCAAAAGCCACCGAGCGGAGCGCCGAACAAGCGGCCATCGCCTTGCAGACGCTTCCAAACGCGCATGAACGAGAAGGGGGTCAGTTCTTCTTCGTCAACGATGCGCGGATCAATGATCTGCACGCCGGTATAAGCCCAAGGCGCATGCGGCATCGGGCCTCGCAAGCTCAACAAGCCGGCTTCGTCCATGAAGAAATCGCCGGCGCCGTGGAAGCCAAGGCACTGATCCATGGCGGCCAACATGAGTCGCGCGCTCATGATCGAAGGATCAAATTCTGCAGCGAGCCGAGCGATAGCGGAGCCTTGTGGCTCCTCCCACACCGAATCGATATTGCAAACCACGATTGGATCGTCGCCCAACAGCGCGCGCGCTTGCTTGACCCCACCGCCGGTTTCCATCAGGCGCGCGCGCTCGTCGGAAATCAGTATCTCAATGTCGCGCCGCAAGCGCACGTGCGCTTCGAGCATGTCCGCGAAGGCGTGCACGTTGACCACTGCGCGTTTCACACCAGCTTGGACCAGACGATCGAGCACATGATCAACCAGCGCTCGCTCACGCACCGCAACAAGCGCCTTGGGGCGATCATCGGTCAGCGGCCGCATGCGAGTGCCCAGGCCCGCGGCCAGCACCATGGCTGTGGCGGGAACGCTCACGCCGCTTGCTCCAAATAAGGCGCCGCCACGTCACGCACAAACGCGCGTGCGTCGTGCAGCGCTGGGTGCTGCAAAGTGCGCCCGAGGTGACCCCACATGCGCGGCATCAACGAGAGATAGCGCGTCTTGCCATCTCGGCCGGCAAGGCGCGAGAAGACGCCAAGGATGCGCATGGAATTGAGAGCGCCCAGCACGGCAAGTTCGCGCTCGAACTCCGCTTGACCTGCCCCGGTCGCATCAAGATAGGCGCGGATTGCTGCAGCGTGCGCAGCGGGGCTCACGTCGCGCCGCGCATCATGCAGCAGCATGGAAAAATCCCACGCGCGCCAACCGCGCACGGCGTCCTGAAAGTCCAACAGACCCACGCGCTGCAATCCTTCGCGCTCCGGCAGCCAGAGTAGATTTTCGGCATGGTAGTCGCGGATGGTGAAAGCGCGTGGAAACCCCAGCGCCTCGACGATCAGCGCATCGCGGATTTGCTCCCAGCGTGCGCGCGCGGCTTCATCGATGCGCACATCGGCGGCGCGCGGCAACCATTCGACAAACAGGTCCGCATTGGCCTCAAGCGCGAGGGCGTCATAGTCCAGCACGCGCCAATACGCGCCCGCGGCACCTTCGAGCATCGATGGCATTGGCGCGACGTGCATGTGCGCGAGCACGCGCGCGGCCTCTTCATAGAGGGTGATCTCATCGACACCCGCTGGAATGACTTGCGCATAGAGGCCGTCGCCCAGATCCTCGATGACGGCGTAGCCAGCTTCCAGGTTTGCGCCGAAAATGCGCGGCGCCGCGAGCCCGAGGCGTTCCAGATGCGCGGCCACCGCGACGAAGGCCTCCACCCGCGATGCGGCCAGCCGCGCGGTGGCGTTCCAACCAAGAACACGCCGCTCCGCCGGCGTCGCTCCAGGCGGACACGGCGCGCTTTCGCTGCTCGGCGGGGCGTCCATCAGGATGGCGCGGCGATCTGGCAGGATCAGCCTTTCATACCGGCGCGTCGATGCATCGCCCGCGAGCGGGATACGCTGAGCTTCGGCGAAGCCGGTCCCTGTCAACAGGCGCGCGAGCGCTTCAGATCGCTGCAATCTTCGTGCTCCAAACGCCGTGGCCGGTAAGGCGGGCGCTGCGCCCCTCTCCAGCCGGATATAGTTCAATATCGAGCCGATCGCTCGGCGTTCGCCCCTCCAGTCGCTCCGGCCACTCGATCAGGCAGGCGGCGCTTTGGAACGCCTCCTCAAGGCCAAGCTCGCAAGCGTCCTCGGCGCGTTTCAGCCGATAGAGATCGACATGCCACAATTCTCCGCGTGACCCAGAATAAGTCTGCACCAGAGTATAGGTCGGACTCGGCGCGTCTTCGTCACGCCCAGTCCACGCCTCGATGGCGCCGCGCGCCAGGGTTGTTTTTCCGGCGCCTAAATTGCCGGTAAGGCACACGACGTCGCCAGACGCCAGGTGAGCACCCAAACGGCGGCCGAACGCCAGCGTCGCCGCCGCATCCGGCAGCGTCAAAACACGCGAATCAACAAGGGCTTCTGCGCTCACGGGGCGAGATGCTGGCTCAGGCGAGCGCCCGCTTCAAGGCCCGCTTGCGCATGTCCGACATTGGCTCCAAACACACGATCCGTATGACCAAGCAAATCAACCGTATCGTCATTATCGGCGCCGGCCAAGCCGGCGGCGAGGCGGCCGTGCGTTTGCGCCAGGGCGGATTTTCCGGTGACATCACCTTGATCGGAGAAGAAGAAGCACTTCCCTATCAGCGGCCGCCGCTCTCCAAAAAATACCTTGCCGGTGAAATGGATCTCGAGCGTCTGCTGCTGCGCCCGGCCAGCGTCTACGCCGAAGAAAACATTGCGATGCTGATTCCGTTGCGGGCCGTCTGGATTGACCGCGCCAACAAGCGCGTCCGTCTCGAAGGCGGGCGTGAATTGGCTTATGATGCGCTGATCCTCGCCACTGGCGCGCGGCCGCGAAAACTGACACTTGTCGGGGCGGATTTACCGGGCGCGCACCTCTTCCGCACTGCGGCGAACGCCGACGCAATACGACCCGGTTTCGTTCCCGGCGCCAAACTCGTGGTGATCGGGGCCGGCTATATCGGGCTCGAGGTCGCAGCCATGGCGCGGCAGAAGGGCCTGGAGGTCACTGTGCTAGAGGCGGCGGCGCGCCCGCTTGCGCGCGTCACCAGTCCCGAAGTCTCTGGCTTCTTCTTGGACGAACACACTTCTCAAGGCGTGCGCTTCATGCTCGGCGGCCAACCCGCGCTGATCAAAGGCAAGGAACGCGTTAGCGGCGTGGGACTGGCTGATGGCGGCGAAATTCCCGCCGATCTTGTCATCGCCGGCATCGGCGTCAACCCGGAAACCACGCTGGCGCAACAATGCGGCCTCAGGATCGACAATGGCGTGGCGACCGATGCGTCCTGCCGAACCTCCGATCCAGACGTGTTCGCCATCGGTGATTGTGCGGCGCGGCCGATGACGCACTACGGAAACCGTATGAGCCGGCTCGAGAGCGTGCACAATGCGATCGAAGGCGCCAAGGTCGCCACGGCGGCGATCCTTGGCCAAGCGCAGGCTGTGGAGGCGCCCTGGTTCTGGTCGGACCAATACGATCTTAAACTGCAGATCGCTGGGTTGTTCCAAGGCTATGACCGCATGGTCTTACGCGGCGTCATGGCTGACCGGGCGTTCGCGGCGTTCTATTATCGGGAAGGGAACCTGATAGCTGTCGATGCGGTAAACCGCCCGGGCGAGTATTTGGGTGCAAAATTGCTAATCCAAAGCGGTCGCACCTTGGCGCCGGACTTGATCGCGGATACGTCGCGCTCGATGAAGGAATTGGTCGCGGCCGCGAACTAGACGTTTTGGGGACCCATGCCGAAAATCACGTACATTGAGCACTCCGGCAAGGAGCACGTAGTCGAAGCGCCGACGGGCCAAACCGTGATGGAGGCGGCAGTCAAGCACGCGGTGCCGGGCATCGACGCCGATTGCGGCGGCGCCTGCGCCTGCGCCACCTGCCACGTCTATGTGGACGAGGCGTGGCTAGCCAAGACCGGCGAAGCCTCCAGCATGGAGCAATCCATGCTCGATTTCGCCAACGACGTCGCCGACAATTCGCGGCTCTCCTGCCAGATCAAGGTGAGCGACGCGCTCGACGGGCTGGTGGTGCGGCTGCCGAAGAGCCAGCATTGATGCTGAAGGCGCCGCCGCCGCTGTGGGCCCTGGCGCTGTTGGCCGCGTTCTATTTTCTGAGCGAGCTGCCGGTGTTCGCGGCATTGCCCCAATGGCGCAGCGAACCAGCGGGACTAGCGCTCCTGCTGCTTGGCGTTGCGCTGCCGAGCATCGCCGCCAATCAGTTCCGCGCCGCCGGCACGCAAATTTTGCCGACTTCGGAGAAGAACGACGCGCTGGTCACCTCTGGCTTATACAATTTCACACGCAATCCGATGTACCTGGGCGTCATCACCGCCTCGCTTGGCGTTGCTTGGTGGTTCGGACGGCCGCTGATGTTCCTCGCGCCCGCTTGCATTTTTGCGATCACCAATTTTGCGCTGATCCCGTTCGAGGAAGCGAAAATGCGCCGCCAATTCGGCGCGGCGTTCGACGATTATTGTAAGCGCGTGCGGCGCTGGGTTTGATTTTGAGGAAAGAACCGATGCGTCACTTGATGATAATCCTCAGCCTCGCTTTCCTTCACAACGTCGCCAACGCCCAAGAACTCTCCCCTGACCGCGCCGCCTTTCGGGCCATCTACGAGGAGCTGGTAGAGATCGACAGCTCCGAAGCAACAGGTTCGTGCACGCGCGCGGCCGAGGCGATGGCGGCGCGATTGCGGGCGGCGGGCTATGGCGAACGCGATCTGCGGGTGATCGCTCCTGAGGGTCGTCCTGACGACGGCAATCTCGTCGCAGTGCTGCCCGGGCGTTCGCGCGAACGCGCGCTGCTGCTGTTGGCGCACATCGATGTGGTCAACGCCAACCGCGCCGATTGGGAACGCGATCCGTTTACGCTGATAGAGGAGAACGGCTTTTTCTACGGCCGCGGCGCCATCGACGACAAAGCGATGGCGGGGGTGTTCGTCGATCTCATGATCCGCATGCGGCAAGAGAATTTCCGTCCGCGCCGCTCCATCCGCCTGGCGCTGACCTGCGGTGAGGAAACCTCGCTCAATCGCGTCAACGGCGTCGAATACCTGCTCGCACATCACCGCGATTGGCTGCAGGCCGACTTTGCGCTGAACGAGGGCGCGGGCGGGATACTCGCACCGGATGGTCGCCCGCTCGCGCTCAATGTGCAGGCCGGCGAGAAGATCCATCAGGTCTACACGCTCACTGTCTCCAATCCCGGCGGGCATTCGTCACGCCCAGTGCCCGAGAATGCGATCTATCGTTTGAGCGCTGGCCTGACGCGCTTATCCCAGCACCAGTTTCCCGTCGAACTCAACGCGGTCACGCGAGCCTTCTTCGAGCGCATGGCCCCCATCGTCGGGGGCGAGGTCGGCGCATCGATGACCACGCTTGCACGCGATCCCTCCGACGCGACGGCGCAAATAGCGCTCGCGCGCGACGCCTCCTACAATTCCATCATGCGCACCACCTGTGTCGCCACCCAGGTCGATGCGGGTCACGCCGCCAATGCGCTGCCCCAGCGCGCTGTCGCCACCCTCTCCTGCCGCGTTTTGCAGGGCCACGCGCCGGAAGAAATTCAAGCGGAACTGCAGCGCGTGATGAACGATCCGCAGATCGTGGTCGAGATCGTGCGACGCCGCGCGGGTTCGTCGCCCCCGCAGCTCACGCGCGAAATCATGCGCCCGGTAGAGCGAGCCGCGGCGCGACTGTGGCCTGGCGTACCCATCGTGCCGATCATGAGCCCAGGCGCAACCGATGGTCGCCACCTCAACAATGCCGGCATCCCCACCTATGGGATGAGCGGCATGTTTGCAGTGCCCGGAGAAAGCAACGCCCACGGCCTCAACGAGAAGATCCGCGTGCAAAGTTTGTACGAGGGGCGAGGGTTTCTCGACGCAGTCGTGCGGGACTACGCGCGCTGAAGCCGCGCGTAGCCTTACGACACTCGCTTCGAAGACGCCTATTCAGCCGCGATCGCCGCCGCCTTGATGTCCGTCAGCGCGGCGGAATTGATGCCGAAATTGATGGTTTTGAGATAGGCGATGCCGTCTTCGGCGATGGCGTCGCCTACCATGTCGGTTCCTTCCGCCTCGAACTCCTCGAAGCTCACATAGGTGGCGTAGAAACCTTTCGTGCGCTCGGTTATGATGCCGGCGTTCCATAGCGTTTTGACCAGCACGCGGAAAATGTTGGCGCTTTCCTTCATGTGTTCGCGGCGGGCTTCGTCGGTGGCGACCTCCTGGAAGCCCTGCATGACTTTATCGGGGTCGAGGCCGAAATCGGCGTAGATCGCGGTCATCTGGTGCGGCGCGACCAGATTGAACAGCAAGGTCTGGAAGCAATGCGCGGCCCAGTTCTCGACGATTTCGTGCTCTTCCTTGGAAAGTTTGGGAATGGTGCGGTCGGCCCAGATTTTCCCGAATTTGTGGTGGAAGGCCTCGTCGGTCATCACCAATTGCGTCAGCTTCTTGGCGAGGGGATCGTCCCATTCCTTGAAGATGGTGGCGAACGCGCCCATGGCGAGCCCTTCCACCAGCATCTGCATGCCGATGATCTTCTTGTACACTTCCGGCGCGTGCACGATTTCCTTCAGCAGCTCGGCCAGCACGGTGCCGCACGGCAACGGCGTGCCCCAGCGGGCGATGATGTATTTTGCGAAGGCGGTCACGTGGCGGCCTTCTTCGCGGGTCTGGTTGGCGGCATATTCCTGCGCGCCCGGATCGCGCAGCACGTGGCACAGCGATGCTGAAAGATTGAGCGCGCCCTGTTCGCCGTGCAGGATCGAGGACATCACCCAGCGACCGACCTGACTCTTGAAGCGGATGCGCTCGGCCGGCTTGTCGGCGAAGAAATTGGTGACGTAATCGGTCTGTAGCGCCGGCACGAGAATGTCGGGGATGAAGTCGGTTTCGTCGGCTTTGAAATCGTCCTCGAAGTCGATGTATTTCTTGTCGAGCGGATCCCAGAAATGGTCGTGCGTGGCGGAGATGATCTTATCGAAGGCGGAGGACCGAGTGAGGTGGCGGTCGATCGCCAGCATCGGCGCGAAATCGTCCGGCGCCACCGCGTCGTACACTTCATCCTTGGTGATCTGGCGGATTGGAGCGCCGGCGGAATCGGCCATGGTCACATCTCTCCCGTGCTGGCGCCTTTAGCGCTCGTGTCGGTAAACTAGCAGCGTCTGCCATCGTTTCAACAAAAATGACGCATGCGTCAACTTAATTTCCGGCTAGGTTGGCGGCGATGACCGACCCCCACGGCATGCTCGCCCCCTCCTTGGATGATCTCGAACAGCTTGCGCACGCCGCCTGGGAAACGATGCCGGCGACATTTAGGCGGCTAGCAGACGGCGTCCTGTTTCGGATCGAGGATTGGCCCGCCGAGGAAATCCTTGCCGAGATGGGGATTGAGGACCCTTATGAGCTGTCCGGGCTTTACCTGGGCATCGACCTGACCCGTGCCTCAATCGCGGACCCTGCCCTTCAGGCGCCCGTTGTGTTCCTTTATCGCCGCGCCATCCTGGATGAATGGATCGAACGCGGCGACGTGCCCCTCGCAGAACTAGTCGCCCATATCCTAGTGCACGAAGTCGGCCACCATTTCGGGCTTACCGACGAACAGATGGACGCGCTTCTCGCCATCTAACTTGCTAATCGATGAACAATTCCTATACTTTTCATTCCCAACTTGCTATGCTCCGGGCCTTGGGGGAAATTGTGCAGCAATTGCCTGCTTTTTCAGGGATTTTCTTGCTGCTCACGGCCCTGGCGGGCTGCGGCGGCGATGCGCCCGAGGCGCGCGATCTGCAGCCAGGCCCGCTGGTCGAAGTCGTTGAAGTAAGCCCCAATGGCGGGTCCGGGGCGGTCTTAGCCAGCGGCATCGTCGGCTACAAGCGCGAGGCTGATCTGGCCTTCAACGCGCCGGGCGTTGTCGCTTTCATCCATGTTGATTCCGGCGATCGCGTGCGCCGCGGACAACGCTTGGCCGCCCTGCGCCGCACCAGCGTGGGCAGCAATTCCGACGAAGCAGCGCTCGCGCGGGCCAACGCCGAACGTGACTTATCACGCACCGAACGGTTGCACGCTGAAGGCTTTGTCTCTGACGCGCGTCTGGAAGACGCCCGCCTTGCGGTCGAGCGCGCCCGCGACTCCTCCACGCTCACCGCGCCTGCCGACGGCATAATTCTGCGCCGCCTGGCCGAACCGGCTCAGTCGGTGGGTGCGGGCACGCTGATCCTTGCGTTTGGAGAGACCGGCTCGGGGATCGTGGTTCGAGCGCCAGTGGCGTCGGGCGCCGTCGCGCGCTTGCGCGTCGGCGATGTCGTGGCCGTGCGGGTTCGTGAACTTGGCGGCGAACCGCGCGCGGGCCGGGTCACGCGTATCGGCGCCCAAGGCGATCGCGGCACCGGCGCGTTTGAAATTGAAATCAGTGTAGCCAACACGCAAGACCTTCGCTCCGGCATGGTAGCCGCGGTCGAGATCGCCGCTGTGCGAACCGCAAGCGCGGGCGCGGAAAACGCTCTGCTGGCGCCGACGCTCGCCCTGCTCGACGCGCGCGCCGATCAGGGCGTGGTGTTCGTGGTCGATGCGCAAGGAATAGCGCACCGGCGCAGCGTGCGCACAGCCGGGATCGCTCGAGACAGTGTGATCGTTATCGAGGGGCTTGCGCCCGGCGAACGCGTCATCTCGGCGGGCGCGGCTTACGTGCGTGACGGCCAAGCCGTTCGCATTGCCGGCGGGGGCTGATCGACGATGCGTGCGATCACGCGCTTCTTCGTCGATCGCTGGCAATTCACCGCGGTCCTGTTCGGACTGTTGATTGCGCTCGGTGTTGGCGCCGTGCTTGCCATTCCCAAGTCCGAGGACCCGATCACCGAATTTCCTGGGGCCTCGGTCTCAGTTGTGCTTCCCGGTTTTGACGCCGAACAAATGGAACGGCTCGTTGCCATTCCGCTGGAGGACGCACTCAATGAAATTGACGATGTGCGCGACATCGAGTCGGCTTCGCGCGCGGGGGTCGCCGTCGTTGGCGTCGAATTCGAGTGGGGCGTCGATCCGGAAGAAAAATACAGCGAGTTCATTCGACAAGTTAATCTCGTACGCCCGAGCTTGCCGGATGGCGTCGTCGATGTGCGCACGCGCCGCTACAATCCAGCGCAAGCGAGCATTGTGCAAATTGCCTTGGTCAGCGAAGACGCGCCGTTCCGGCAAATGGAAGCCTATGCAAAGGCGCTGCGCGACGCGATAGAGCGCGCGCCGGGCGTGCAGCAAGCCGACGTTTGGGGCGCGCCTCCCGCGGAAGTGCGCATCGGCGCCGACCTCGGCCGCCTCGCGTCCTATCGCCTGCCGCTCACCGCGCTCGCCGACGCGCTGCGCCGCGAAGGCGCTGACATCGCTATCGGGGCGGTCGAAGCCGGCGGGCGGCGCTTCAATTTGCAAGCATCGGGCTCGTTCGACAGCCTGGACGAAATTCGCGGCGTAGCGCTGCGAGCCGGCAATGGTTCGCTGCTGACAGTTGGCGATGTCGCCGATGTCGCCTGGGCCAATGACGAGCGCGCCCACATTACCCGCTACAACGGCCAGCGCGCGCTGTTCGTGAGCGCCCGCGCGCGCCTCGGCGAGGACGTATTCCCGACCCTTGCCGGCGTGCGCGAGCGCCTGGACGCGTTCGAGCCGTCGCTGCCGGACTCCATAAGGCTGGTGCGCGGATTCGATCAATCGGAAACAGTGGCGCACCGGCTCGGCAGCCTCGGCCGCGATTTCGGCATCGCCATCCTCCTGGTGTTGCTGACGCTGCTGCCGCTTGGCTTGCGCGCCTCGCTGGTGGTGATGGTCTCGATCCCGCTATCGTTAGCAATCGGCGTTGTTTCGCTCAACATGTTCGGCTTTTCGCTGAACCAGCTCTCCATCGCGGGCTTCGTGTTGGCATTGGGCTTGCTCGTGGACGACACCATTGTCGTTACCGAAAACATCTCGCGTCACCTTCGCAGCGGACTCGCCCCGCGCGAGGCCGCCATCGCTGGCGTGCAAGAGATCAACGTCGCGGTCATCGGTTGCACCGCAACATTGTTGCTGGCGTTCGTGCCCATCATGGCGCTGCCGGAGGCGGCTGGCGCTTTCGTGCGCTCGCTGCCGCTGGCGGTGGTTTCGACTATCACCGCGTCCTTGCTGGTGGCGCTGACCATCATTCCTTTTTTAGCCAGCCGATTGTTGCCGCGGCAGGAGGCGGGAAAATCCAACGCCCTGCTTGAGCGCGTCATGGGCGCCATCCACGCCACGTACCGCCCGGCGCTGCACTTTGCGCTGCAACGCCCGCGCCGCACCGTCGCTGCCGGCTTGATCGCTTTCTTCCTTTCGCTTGGCCTTATTCCACATCTGGGCTTCAGCTTGTTTCCAGAAAACGAAAGTCCCTATTTTTTGGTCGATATCGAGGCGCCTCCGGGCGCCTCCGTCAGCGAAACCGACAAAGCCGTGCAATTCGCCGATGCTGTGCTCGCCGAAAATCCCACGATCCAATGGCGCTTCGCCAATACCGGACGGGGCAATCCGCAAATCTATTACAATGAGATCCCGCCCGAACAACTTTCCAACCAAGGCCAGATCTACGCCCGATTCGACGAATGGAAGCGCAGCGAAGGCATGGCCGCACTTGAGGAGATCCGCGCCCGGCTCGATCAATACCCCGGCGCGCGCATCAATCTGCGCCGTTTCGCCAATGGCCCCCCGATCGAGGCGCCAATAGCGGTTCGCGTCACGGGACCCGATTTGGCGGCGATTGGCGAGGTCGCGGCGGATGTGGAGCGCATCGTGGTGGCGACACCAGGAACACGCGATGTTTCCAACCCCAGCGCAGACCGCCTCATCGATCTTGATCTCAATATCGATGACGCAGAGGCCGCTTTGCGCGGTGTGCTGGCAGGCGCGGTGGACCAGAATTTACGCATCGCCGTAGCCGGCTTGCCGGTGGCCCAGTTCCGCGATCCGTCGGGCGACGCGTTTCCTGTGGTGTTGCGCGCGCCGCGCGCCGAGGCCATGCCTGTTACAGCGCTGGAGCAGCTTTACGTCTGGAACGCAGAGGGTGGTCCCACTCCGTTGGGAGAAATCGCCGAGCCGCGCCTGCAGGCCGGCCCCGCCTCCATCGATCGCGTGCAGCGCGAACGCACGGCGACGATCACCGCCTACACACAGAACGGGTATCTGACCAGCGCCGTAACCGCCGATGTCGCCGAACGGCTCGAAGCGCTATCGGCGCCACCCGGCTACACAATTTCCTTTGGTGGCCAGGCCGAAGCGCAGGCGCGCAGCTTCGGCGGCTTGGGGCCGGCAATCATGGTGGCCATTTTCGGCGTGCTTGCAGTGCTGCTGCTTGAGTTCGGATCGTTCGCGGTGACCGCGGTGGTCGCCTTCGTGATCCCATTCGGAATTATGGGCGGGTTGATCGCTTTGTGGATCGGCGGGGAATCACTTTCCTTCACCGCTATTATCGGTTTCATCGCCCTGATCGGCATAGAGATCAAAAACTCCATTCTGCTGGTGGAGTTCGCCAATCAAGCGCGCACGCGCGGGGTTGGCCTGCGCGACGCGATCGAGCAAGCTGGCGAAGTGCGCTTTCTGCCAGTGCTGCTCACCAGCGCCACCGCCGTAGGCGGCATGATCCCGCTGCTGCTCGAAGATTCACCGCTCTTCTCCCCCATCGCCATGGTGCTCATCGGAGGGCTGATCAGTTCGACATTAATCGCGCGCATCGTCACACCGGCGATGTACCTGCTGCTGGCGCCGAAGGATTTTGAAACAGAGCAAGCGCCGACACGAACGTAGTCCGTCACCACCCGCGCGTCCGTCCGCTATTCCGCTCCCATGGCCACGTCATCAGCGGCGTTAAGTAGCAGTTCGCTATCGCCGGCGTCGCCCTGGGGATTTTCAACGCACGCGCCGCACGCGGCTTTCGGGGACGGCGTCTCGGTCCGACATCCCGAGCGAGCGCCGACATAAGTCCTCCGGCGTATCAAGGCGAGGACTCATCGGGTCGCCGTCGAAGGCGCCTTGCTCACCCATGACGCACTGGTCCCATGCGCGGATGTCCTCCATGCGCTCGATAATGTTGCGTGGGTCGCCGTTGGGCGGGGGGACTTGACGCCCGGCCTGGCCGGGGACCACGATCTCATCCTCGCCTGAACGCGATGCCCGCCGCGGCGCGGCCGCCGGCGCAGTGACATTCTCCGCGGCGACGGCTCGCGGCGGCGTTGGTGCTTCGCTGGGAGCAAGGGCCGCCTCGGGTGGAACTTCGGCTGCGGCCGGCGCAGCGGCTTCCGGCGGCGCCGGTGCGCGGCTGACGCCGCGACCGATCGGCTCGACACCCGCGCAGGCGGCGAGCACCAACAAGGCTGACACAAAAGTCATGCGTCTCAACATGTTCGCTCCCTCTCCCGCTGCTTGCCCATGCTAGGCCCGAATTGAGGCGCCCCCTAGCCCTCGCTATCGAATTTCTCAAAGACGGTCGAAAATCTTGCATGACTGTAACACATTACGGGACGCTTGGCGCTCGCCAGCGCCGCGACAACACTTGACGCCGCCGCCCCCATGGGGTTCTCGACAAGTGCTGGGATAACACGAAAGGGCGCACGAATGCGCATCGCATCATTGTTCGCCGCCGCCGCTTTGGCGCTGCTGGCCGCCGGTTGCATGAATCGCACCGGAGACATGACCATAGCCGATTGGTGTGCTGCCGATTCCGGCCGGGCCAATACCGACGTTTGCAAACAACACGCCGACACCGAAAATGTACGCACGAGCCTAGGCGATAGAATAGCAGGCGTTCTTGGCGTGGCCAATCGCGCCCAAAGCACCGCCGATCAAGCGATGGCGCGCAACATGGTGTGCGTCACACGCACGTTGAACCGTACGAGGACCGGAACCTGCGATCCCGGCTATACGCTGACCGGCTGCACACAAACTCGCTACGGCGCGAGCGCGGGCGGCATGGCGATCCTGCGCTCGGTGAGCGACACCGAATGCCGCTTCAACGGGCAGGTGCTCGAGGTGCAAGTACGTTGTTGCGCCATGGGCCCCAATCCGCCGCCAGCGACGATGGTGCGCGACACGCCACCGCCACCGACGCCGCCGCAGCCGCGGCCGATTTCTTAGCCCGCGCCCGTCAACTCGTACTCCGCCTCGCGCCTGTAAAGGCTAGGGGCGGATTTGCGCGTCACGCTTGAGAAAAGGGAAAAGCGTTCGACCTCGAACGACGGCGCCTCGAACAGCCCGAGCCGGGCTTCATATGCCTGCACGTGATCGAGTGGCGTACCGGACAGATATGCCAGGGTCACATGCGGCATGAATTTTCGTGGCTCAGCCTTCAACCCAACGCGACGCGCAGCTTTTTCGACGGCGCCAGCCAAGTTGTTCAGAGCCGGACTAGGCGCGGCGCCAATCCACAACGCGTGCGGCTCGAGGCCGCCGAACGCGCCGGCGCCCCTCAGCTGCAGCTCGAACGGCGCGTTGTGCTCGGCCGCGGCGGCAAGTTCGAGATCGAGGTCGTCGGCGACGGGCTCGGCAAGGTCGCCAAAGAAACGCAGCGTGAGATGCAGGTTCTCGCGCGGCCGCCATTTCGCGCCTGGCGTTCCTTTCATTACCGCGAGAAGGCGCGCAGCGACGTGGTCGGGCAATTCAAGCGCAGCGAATAGGCGGAGCGACATGCGCGAGAACTATCACCAAGTGTTGGCTGGCGTCGCGCTTCGACAAGCTCAGCGTGACGCCTTCCTGCTAGCCTCACGTTCATCTGCGCCGGCCTGAGCTTGCGTTGCCAATTTGTTCGCGCAAACATCACCATACGCTGAAACGTCGCCAGACGCCGGCCGACCTCGACTGGTCCGCTTCTCGCGGCGTGATTGCCGCGCGGAGTTTTTTGTCGAACGGGAAGAAGTCGTCGCGCGCCGTAGCCCAGGTGTTGTGCGCTGCTTGAGCTTTGCGAACGGGAACCGGCGATGCTCACGCCGACTTTCTTCCGACACCGCAATGGAACACCCGCTGTGCACATCCGTCAAGTAACGTTTCTTGTAAGGCTTCGCGTCAGCCTGCGACGACGCCGTGGCGCCATTCCGCGTCGCGCCGGGCCAGCGCGAGATAAGACTCGCTGCGCATCTCCATCAAACGGGACGCGGTGCGTTCGAATTCGAAACTCTGATCGCCTGCGGGATAGAGCCCCGCGGGTTCGGTTTCTGCGCTGGCGACCAACTTCACCTTGGCTTCGTAGAGCGCATCGACCAGCGTTCGGAAGCGCGCGGCCTCCTCGCGCATGGACGGCGATAGGCACGGGATATGCTCCACCAGGACCGTGTGGAAACGTTCGGCCAATTCAAGGAAATCGCCAACCCCCAAGGGCCGCCCGCACAATTCCGCAAACGCGAAACGCGCGACGCCAGCGGCTTGCCGCTCCACCTGTAGCGGCCTGCCGCCGACATCGAGCGTGACCGCATGTGGACTCGCGCCAAGCGTGAGCCGGTCCCAGGCGCGCGCCATCGCTTCCTCCGCCGCGGGTCCGAGCGGCCAATAATAGACCGGCGCGGCCATCAATTGCGCGAGTCGGTAGTCGCGCGCGCCCGCGATAGCGATGAGATCGAGCCGCTGCTTGAGCAAGGCGATGAAGGGCAGGAACAATTGCCGGTTCAGGCCGTTCTTGTACAATTCATCGGGAGGCCGGTTCGAGGTGGCCACCATCACGACGCCCTCCGCGAACAAGCGCTCAAACAGACGCCCGAGGATCATCGCATCGGCAATGTCAGTTACCTGCACTTCGTCGAAGCACAGCAATTGTGACTCCTCGGCGATTTGCCTGGCGATCTGGGCGATGATTTGCTCGTGGCTCTCGCCTCGATTTGCGCGCGCCTCGCGCAAGCGCGCGTGCGTCTCCAGCATAAATTCATGGAAGTGGGTGCGCCGTTTCTTCTTCACCGCAATCGCTTCGAAGAACAGATCCATCAGCATGGATTTGCCGCGGCCCACCGGACCCCAAAGGTAGAGCCCGCGCGGGACCCCTCCCCTGCCCAGCCAAGGCGCCGGCTTCCAACGCGCCAAGTCCTGCGCCAGCGCCTCCAGGCGCTCAGCGAGGGCAGCCTGATCGGCGTCCGGCGAAAGATCGCCGCCCGCAAGGCGTGCGCGATAGGCGTCGAGAATCATAGTGCAGCCTGCATCGGACCCCAAAGAACCTGCGAGCGAGCCGCCGCGCAAGCCTCTTTTCCGCAGCCCGCTCGCGTGCAATTGGTCCGACATGAACCTCGAGTCCGCCGACGCCCTGCCCGCCGCGCCCCGCAAACACATTGTCGACGAACTGATCGAGGAACGAGCACCGAAGCTCTCGAGCGGGCCGCTCTGGCCGCTGGTGCGCCCGCCGCTGCTTGCGCTGCTCAACTACAGCAAAGCAGTGCGCATGGCCGACGCCATAGCGCCGCTGGGCGGGCACGAGGCGTTGGAGTACATTTCCCAATTGTTGAGCGTCAAACTTGAAACCAGCGGCGCGGACCGCATCCCGAGCTCTGGCGCCTTTATCCTGCTGGCCAATCATCCGACTGGCATCAGCGACGGCATCGCCGTCTATGATGCGGTCAAGTCCGCGCGGCCCGATGTTGCGATCTACGCCAATTCCGACGCCAATCGTGTGTGCAGACGCTTCGACGAGGCGCTGATCCCAGTAGAATGGGTGTTGGCCAAACGCACGCGCGATCGCACCCGGGTTACGCTGAAAATGACCGAACAGGCCTTCGCCGAGAAGCGCCCGCTCTTGGTGTTTCCCGCCGGTCGGCTTGCACGCGTGCACAACGGGCAACTTACCGACCCCGAATGGATGCCGACCGCGGTGAGCTTGGCGCGCAAGTACGAACTCCCCATTCTCCCACTGCACGTGGCGGGGCCCTACGCGTTCTGGTTCCACACTTTCGCGCGCTTCTCGTCGGAATTGCGCGACATCACCTTGTTTCACGAATTGCTCAACAAACAGGGAAAAACCTATCAAATGACCTTCGGCCCCCTGATCCCGCCGGAGCATTCCACGGGCGGCGCCGCCAGCGCCACGCGCCGCATCAAACATTATGTTGAACGCGTGCTGCCTCATGCGCCCGACACGGCCTACAATCCCGAAGGGCCCGAATGCCCCTATCGCGATCCGGCGAAATCGGATCAACCCGAAGTGAGGCAACGAGCTTAGGAGAAAGTGCATGCGCACGAATATTGTCGCCCTGCTGGCCTGGCTCGCGTTCGCGCCACTCGCTCCGGCGATTCCGATAATGCCAATGCCTGAGCCCATCTATGAGGCGCCGATCGAGCGTGCTTTGGACAACGTGGCCGCTATGGATGGGCTTGAGCTCGCTCGGCGCGAGCAATTGCTCGGGCGGCTCAATTTGCTTGCCTACGCTCGTAACGATGCGCCTTTCACTTACGTGCGCGCCGATAATCGCCTGATCCTTTCCGGGAGCGCGCCATGTGAACAGGTGGCGCAGCGCCAGATGCGTCCTGATGAGAAGCCGGATTTCGGCCCCGGCGACCGATGCGCGGGCTTCGAGTTTCACCTCGGCCCGCAGCCCGAGATTCTCGCGTCTCCGCCTGCGACGCCAAACCGGGACGCGCTGGCGCGCCTGTACGCCGCGCGCGCCCATTACGCGCGCGCGGTCGGCCTCGACCGCGCCGATCTGCGCTCAAGGCTTGGCTACGCCTACACGCTCGATCGCAGCGGACACTTAAGCGCCGCGCGCCAGCAATTAAGGATCATCATCCGGCTCGGATTGCCTTTGCTTGCGGCCGAGCATGCGGATTGGGAAACCCATGCCGTGCTCACGGAGGCCGCCGAGCATTTGTCGCACGTCGCGCGCTCTGCCGGCGACCGCGCGCGCGTGGCTCAATTGCGCGATCGGCTTGCCCGGAGCCAGCCAGTCATTTACGTGACGCCGATGCTTGTGCCGCTGTCCGACCGGCCGTTTGCGCAATTGATCGACCGCGCATCGTCGATCGCATTCGATTTCGCGGGAACGGGCGACCGGCGCGCGCAGGGCTGGCTCACGCCTGACGCGGCCTGGCTGGTTTGGGACCCGCGCGGGCGCGGGCAGGTGCGCTCCGGCTTCGACATGATCGGCCAGCGCACCTGGGCAGTGTTCTGGAGCGACGGCTTCCAAGCGCTGCGCGCGCTGGATGACAATCGCGATGGCGAACTCACCGGCGCCGAACTCGGCGGGCTCGCGCTTTGGCGCGATCTCAACGGCAATGGCGTCAGCGATTCTGGCGAAGTGACGCCAGCACAAGCAAACGATATCGCCGCACTCAGCGTCCGCGGGCGGCAAACGCGGCCCGGCTTGCTCACCGCGCCCGCGGGCGTCCGCCTTGGCGACGGAACGATCCGCCCGCTCTACGATTGGACGCCCAGCCTGGAACGCGAGACGCCGGTGTCGTGACCTGCTGCGCTGGGTGCGCAAAATCAGATCGCAGGGGACCCAGCGTGGCGCTGGCGTCGCGCTTCGACAAGCTCAACGTGACGCCATTCTGCGTCAGCCTGAGCCTGTCGAAGACCCCACCTTGACGGATACCGCCACGGCGCATCGTGATCCGCATGACACACTTGCACTCTATCGCTCCGCTCAGCTTGCGTTCACGCCTGCACATTCATACATGCGCCCTCCCCGCGCCTTAGGCGCGGAAATCGCGCATTTGCAATATAGTGCGTTATGCACTATATGCATACGGCGCGGGCCGCCGCTCTCGGGTTATCGTCTTTGAACACGCCGTCCCGGAGCAAACACATGTCCGCGTTTCGCGCCGCCGCTTTGGCGGGGCGGGCCGATTGGTTCGGGTTATCGCAAACTGACGGCCGCGGGTTCGATCCCCGCCGTGTTCGCAAGAACACGTAGCTCAGTGGGAGAGCATCAGATGGAGTCTCGACTCCTTTCCCGGCCTCCGCCACGCCCGTTCCACCAAAGCGGCGGCGCGCATACGATACCAGAGCACCGACAAACGGCGGCAAACTTCGTAACCCCAAGGCAGGTGGCCACCCGCCATCCCCAACCCCTTTAGGACCTCTTCCTCGATAACGATCAGTGCGTCCCGTGTTCGGCGCGGCGCAGCATGGCGTCGGCGCTGGCGCCGATGTAACGCTGCGGGTTGGAGGGCGGCGTCAGATTCTGTTCGCGCTCCCACCCCTCGATGAGGCGTTTGGCCTGGTCGAACGCCGGCACCAGGCCGGCGCCGCCGCGCACCGCGTGATTGAAATAAGCGTCGCCGAAAAAGGTCCATTCGTTCTGCGGGCGGCATCCGAACGAGGTTCGGTCCGCAGCGGCCGCAGCCAGCACGATCGTGTTGTCGTCGATGAGCGGCGCGATGAAGGCGCCGGCGAAACACGATGAAACAATGACCACGCGATTGCGCACGTTTGCTTGGCTGAGTAGATCGCGCATGTGCACGGGGCGCAGCGCCGCCGCCATGCGGTTGGTTTCACTGAACGCAATAGCCCCGTCGGGGCGGCCATGCGAGGTGAGAAAAATCACCACCATGTCCTCAGCCGGGTCGATCAACGCCCCTATACGCCCAATCGCCGCCGAGATGTTCTCAGGCGTGGCTGCGGGGTAGCGGCGCTCGCCCTGACCGCCCGCGCTCAACACGATGCTTCGCCCGGCGAGATCGAAGTGCTCGCGCAGAATATCCGCCGCCTGCGTCGCCTCGCGCTCGAACACCGGCTCGCCCCAGAGCGAGGCCGCAAGCAGATAGACATCGAGCTGCCCGGGCCGCTGCGGCTGCAGTGCGGCGAGCGAGTCGCCCATCAATCCCGCCAGCCGCGCGGCTTCCGCCGGTGGCGGGGCCACGGCAACCGATCCGAACTGGCCGTTAAGCGCGGCCAGCGGGTCGCGCTGGGGCTGTGCTTGGGCGGGGCCCAAGGCCAGCGACATGAACAAGGCGGCTAGCGCCCACAAGCGGCTCATGAGCATTTCCTCCCAGCATGCCTTTCCAACATCCCGCATAGCCTGCCGGCGCGATCTGGGCTAGCGTCGCCTTCATGTCTGAGGGGACAGACCAAGCCAAGCGCCGGGACGGCTTCATCGCCGTACGCGAGAATGAGTTGATCGGGGCCATCGGCGCGCCTGGCGATCCGATGGCCGATGTCTGCGCCATGCTCGACGCGCTGCTGCACCATGAGGCGCATGCGCGACTGGAAGCGCTGAAGGCGCTTTACGACCCGCTCGACCCGGATGCTCCCGAGTTGCGCCGCGATCAGAGCCCCGGCGCGCTGGATGCGTTCGAGGCCGCGCTCGGCGAAGCGCTCGCCCGCGCCAATTTCGAGGAGATGGACCCTAGCGACGTGCAGACGCAGGACGCGACCAAGCTGCTCACCGGACTCTCCATTCGCCCCGACGCAAGCGGCATCCGCCGCATTCGCTATTTCGCGCGAGGCGCGCACGACCGGGAGATGACACGTTCTTCCTGGTTCGGCCTAATCAAGCGTCGCATCCAGACGCAGGTGCTGCGCGACGTGGTGGTGTTGGTTAGTTTTCAGGGCGAGGACGAAATTCGCCGCCGTGACCGCCGCCGGCTTGCGCGGATGCGCCGCGGCATGCGCCCGGGGGCCACTCTCCTGAAGCATTTCCGCGAAATCGCCGCGCCTGAACTGGTGACGCTGCACCCTGGCGCGAAGCCCGCGATGCTGCCGGTAGATCAATTCTGGTTGGTGGCGCCAGCGATCGTGGCAGGCGCGCCGGTGATGCTCAACCTGCTGCCCGCGATCGGCGTGATAGCGGCCGTGCTCGCCGCCTATTTTGGCGCCCACGGCGTCATCGAGGATAGCGACCTCAAGCGCGCCTTGGCGGCGATCTCTGGTCTCGTAGCCGTCGGCGCCTTTGTGATGCGCCAGCGGCTCAAATTCGAAGCGCAGAGTCTGCGCTACCAGAAGCAATTGGCCGACACGATTTATTTTCGCAACCTCGCCAACAATGCCGGCGTCATCGACCTGCTGGTCGGCGCCGGCGAGGATCAGGACGCCAAGGAAGCGCTGCTTGCCTATTGGACGCTGAGGCGTTCGGAGAGGCCGTTGAGCAAAGCCGAAATCGACCGCGCCGCCGAGTCGTTCTTGCGCGAACGCTTCAAGCTGGAGATCAATTTCGAGATTTTCGATGCGTTGGGAAAACTCGAGCGCCTAGGCCTGGTGACACGCGACGGCGATTCCTACCAAGCCGTCCCACCCGCCGATGCGCTCGCCCAATTGGACGCGGCTTGGGACGGGCTGTTTCATTTCTCGGCGCGGCGGGGCTGACGCGCATTGCCGCTTTACGAGCCCGCGCCGGCCCGCCATTCTCCGACGTCGATGCGACTTCGCGCCACCCTGCGGGCTGGGTTGCTTACGCTTGCTTTGGCGAGCGCGCCGGCCCACGCCGATCCCCCTGGGGCTGCAGCCAATTTGTTCGCGGATGGACGTTACATCGCCGCCGCGGAACTCGCCCAGCGCCAAACAAACTCCGCCGAGGCGCTGGCATTTTCGGCGCGCGCGCTGATTGCCGCCTGCATAACCCATAGCGGATGCGACGACCTTGCCGCCACATTGGAGCGAGCCGAGCGCGGCGCGCGCCAAGCGCTGCTCCTCGACCCGCGCTCGGTCGATGCGCGCCTGCAGCTTGCGGCGATCTCCGGCATTCGCGGCAGGCGCGCCCCTTTGACCCAAGCGTTCGCCAGCGGATACGCTCCGCGCGGCAAGAGGCTGATCGATGAAGCCCTGCGCATGGCGCCCGACAATTCCGAGGCGCTGGCGCTCCTGGGGGTTTGGCATCTGGAGGTGCTGCGCCGCGGCGGCGGCCTGGGCGCCATGATCTACGGCGCGAACCTGAGCCAAGGCCTCGTCGCATTTGATCGCGCGCGACTCTTGGCGCCGGACAATCCGACCATCGCCCTCCATTACGCCATTGCGCTGTTGCTGCTGGACGCGCCGCGTTATCGCGCGCGTGCGGCGCAGATGCTGGCCGCGATCCAAACGATGCGGCCCGGCGACGCACTGGGGCGCCACAGCCGCGAACTCGCACGCCGAATCGAGCAATCCCTTGAAACGCAAGGCCCACGCGCCGCCGCGAGCATGGCGGGCGAAGCCATGCCGTGATGTTCCGGTCTTGACCTGGGGTTGCACCAAACAACCAAGACGCGGTTGTCACGCAGAATTTGTTCCACTTGTTACCGCCATGGGCGGGGATGGCGACAGATCGGCTATCGGCGCGCGTTTGCAAGCGCCGCCCCTCGGCGCCGACGAACTCGACCGTGCGCGCTTCGGATTCCATAAGGCTCACCCGCACCTGTCGGCGCGGCGCACGCTATACGTCACGCAGTTGCTAGCTTTGCTGGCGATTGTCGCCGGCTTGTACTTCGCTTGGAGCACTGCGCCGCAAACCACCTTCAGCGCCTTTCATGTGCTCGCGCTTTCGCTGTTCGCTGCGGCGATATTCTGGCGATTGTTCGCCGCCGCCAGCTTGGCGCCGCTCCAGGCCTCTGTATTAGCGCCTGCGGATAGCCCGATGTACACCCTGCTTTGCCCGCTCTACCGCGAGGCGAATGTCGTTGGAGAACTCATCGCCGCGATCAATCGGCTCGATTATCCTAAGCACCAGCTGGACGTGAAACTGCTGATCGAAGAGGACGACGAGGCGACGAAGAATGCGGCGCTGGCCCTCGCTATGGAACCGCATTTTGAAGTGTTGGTGATTCCACCCGCCGCGCCGCGCACCAAGCCGAAAGCGCTCAATATCGGTCTCGCCCGCGCGCGCGGCGTTTATGTCGGGGTCTACGACGCTGAGGACCGCCCGCACCCACAGCAATTGCGAGCCGCTCTCGCTGCCTTCGAGGCGGGCGGAGAGAGTTTGGTCTGCGTACAGGCGCCGCTGGTGATCGACAATGCAGGCGCCGCTTGGATCGCGCGCCAATTCGCGGCGGAGTACGCGATCCAGTTCGCGCAAATTCTGCCGCTGCTCGCGCGACTCGGCTTGCCGATGCCACTCGGTGGATCGAGCAATCATTTCCGCACCGATGCGCTGCGTGCGGCCGGCGGTTGGGATGCGTTCAACGTTACCGAGGACGCCGATCTCGGCTATCGCCTCGCGCGCATTGGCCTGCGTTGCGGGTTGATTGCGCCGCCAACCTCCGAGGAAGCGCCGGTGACGATCGGCGCTTGGTTCAACCAGCGCACGCGCTGGCTCAAGGGCCACATGCTGACCTGGCTGGTGCTGATGCGCGATCCTGTGCGTACGGCGCGCGAGATGGGATTGGCCGCGTTCCTGTCCATGCAGCTGGTGCTCGCTACCGGCGTGCTCGCAGCCTTCGCCCATGGGCCGCTTGCGTGCGTGCTGCTCGCGGCGGCGTTGACGCCCTACGATCTCCTGGGTCCAGCGGATTTGGTGTTGGCGGTTTCGGGTTATAGCGTTGGCGCCTTTGCGGCGCTGACTGCATGCGCGCTGTCGGGCAATTTGAGCCACGCTCGAGCCGCTTTCACCATGCCGCTTTACTGGCCGCTGGCAAGCCTGGCGGCAGCGCGCGCGCTCTTCGAGCTCATCGCGCGACCGCACTATTGGTCAAAAACCGAGCACGGCTTATCACGCCGCGCGGAAATCGGCGTTCAGCGTAATGCATTCAACAATGCGCACATGACGCCCACGTCCGCCTCCGCTTGATTCCAGGAAACCACGAGGCGCGCTTCGCCGGTGTTGTCGCCGCCCCAATTGTAGAACAAAGCGCCCGCCGCACGCAGCCGCTCCAGCGCCTCATTTCCTGGCCGGATGAACACCTGGTTGCTCTCCACGGGCGCCGATAGAAATGGCGCCGCCGCTTCGCCAAGGCGCCCCGCCAAACCGTTCGCTCGCGCCGCTAGACGCAGCCACAATCCACCTTCCAGATAAGCCAGCAATTGCGCGGCGGCGTAACGCCCTTTCGACAACAAGTGTCCGCCGCGCTTGCGTCTGCGCACGATCTCCTCGGCGCGGGCGCCATCGAACGCCACAATCGCCTCCGCGCCCATGGCGCCGCTTTTGGTGGCGCCGAAGGAAAGCAAGTCGACCCCAGCCTTCCAGGTCAGTTCCGCCGGCGATGCGCCAAGCGCAGCCGCTGCATTTGCGAAGCGGGCGCCATCGACATGAAAGACAAGATTCGCCGCGCGCGCCGCCGCTCCAAGCGCTGCCAATTCCTCCCGTATGTACACCGCGCCGCGCTCTGTTGTTTGCGAGATGGAGAGCGCTGCTGGCTTCACCGCATGCGGGCTTCTGTTGTGGCGCGCGAGCACATCTGTGATTTCCGCCGGAGCAACCTTGGCGTTCTTGCCGCCCACCAGCAACAACTTCGCGCCGCCCGAATAGAATTCCGGCGCACCGCACTCATCGCAGGCGACATGCGCTTCTTCATGACAGATCACCCCGCCCCACGGGGGGACAGCACTCGCTAGCGCGATCGCATTTGCGGCCGTGCCAGTCGTCACCGTAAAAACCCGGGCCTCGCATTCGAAAAGCTCACTGAAGACTGCGTCCAGACGCTGCGTCAGATCGTCGGCGCCATAGGCGCTCGCCGCCCCGACATTGGCGGCATGCACCGCAGCCATTATCTCTGGCGCACATGCCGAAGTGTTATCAGATCGAAAATCCATGGTCTCTCGCCGCAACAAACTTTCGTCAGCATATCGCGCAAGGGAACGGACAAAGCAAATCGTTTGGCGTCCGCGGGAAGAGTTGCTTTACCCAATTGCGCTAAGGCTAACAGGTCGTTAGCGATCGAGGCGTCTTGTGCAACACTTCCTCAACCATGTGACGCTCGAAAAAGCGGCCGCGGAAGTGTTCTCCGGATCGCGCGCCCGCAACTATCTGCTGGGCATTATCGGGCTTGCCGTCGCCGTCGCTGCCGGACCTGCGGTCGCCGCAATCTGGCTTGGGCTAGCATTATTGATCGACGAAGTACGGCGCTCGCTGCTCGGCCTAATTGGCAAGCTGCCGCGTCAAGACCACAACGCCGCGACGTTGGCGCTTGCGATCGTGGATTCCGCCATGCTCGCGGCGGCGCCCGCGATCGTGTGGTACGCCCGCGCCGAGCTCGGACCCGCCCTTGCGACCAGCCTGTTGTGCCTGCTTTTGATCAACGCCGCGCTGGCGTCGCGCTTAGGGCGCAGAGCGACGATCGCCGCCTGTTTGCCCTTTGCGGCGTTGGCGTTGTTATTTGTTCTCGAAGCGGCGGCGGCGGACGCGCTTTTGCCCGCTTTGCTCAGCCTCGGCGGCGTCGGCGCCGCTTTCGCGGCGGTGTTGCACCACGCCCACGGCGCAAAGCATGCGCGCGCCCAGGACGCCGAGTGGCTGCGCCAACTCAATATGGGGTTTGGGGAACATGAAGCAGCCGCCTGGGAGATCGACTTCGTAGAGGGCGCGCTGATCGGCGCGGAAAAACTCTCGGCCCTGCTCGGCCATAATGTGAGCTTTGATACTCTGCTGGACACCGGCCTCCACGGCGCGCCGAAGGATCGCGCACTCGCGCAAGCGATGTTCGCGCCAGGCGCGACGCGTCATGTCGCGCTCGAACACGATATCCTCGGCCGTAGCGGCGCGACGATACGGGTACGCCACGAAGGCTTCTTGCGCACCGCCCCCGACGGGACGCCGCGACGCCTCACCTGCATCACGCGCCCGGCCGAAAATCAGCGCGCCCTGTTAGCTGATGCGCTTGAAGTGGCCGAGACGGCGCTTGACTCGCAAGCATGTACTTTGGCCTTGATCGCCAATGAGCTCGCCGCGCCCAACGAGCGCGTGGCTTCAACCCCGCCAACGGGAACGGCGGCCGAAAGGCTGCGGGCGGCGCTCGCGATGATCAACCGCCGGCACGCCGGCATCGCCTCCGGCATCGACCATCTGGTTTGTGCGCGTAACGCGGCGGAGGGGGCTAATCTGGCGAAGTCGCAGTTTCTTGCTAACATGAGCCACGAATTGCGCACGCCGCTGAACGCCATCATCGGCTATGCCGAAATGCTTCGAGAAGATTGTGAAGATTCGGACGACGCGGCTGCCGCACTGGATCTCACCCGCATATTGACCTCCGCACACCACCTGCTGGGCTTGATTGGCGAAGTCTTGGACCTTTCCAAGATCGAGGCGGGGCGCATGGAGATCGCGCCCGCTCCGTTCGATCCCACCTCAATGCTGCGCGAATTGGTGGACAGCGTACGTCCGCTTGCGGCGCAGAACGGATCGACACTGCACTTGCACGCTGAGTGCGGCGCGTTCACCGCCAATACCGACGCCATCAGGGTACGCCAGTGCGTGCTCAATCTGCTCTCCAACGCCTGCAAGTTTGTGCAGAATGGCGCCATCGAGGCGAGGTTGGGTCGGCGCACGCTGGATGGCGTCGATCATTTCGATGTCATCGTGCGCGACACCGGAATCGGCATGGCGCCGGAATTCGTCGCACAATTGTTTCAGCCATTCGTGCAGGCCGACCCAAGTCTAGCGCAGCGTCACGGCGGCACCGGGCTCGGTCTCACCATTACCCGTCGCCTGGCGCTGCTCATGGGCGGCGACGTCGCCGTCGAAAGCGTCGCGGGAAGAGGCTCGGAATTCACTCTGACGCTGCCGACGG
>JBEBIU010000021.1:0-32343 GCA_040080225.1 Terricaulis sp. | reverse complement strand
GAAGCAGCCGGCCGAAGCGCAAATTCGCGACATGCTGTTTGCCTTCACCGTGTGCAAGCACGTGAAGTCCAACGCCGTCGTCTACGCCAAGGATAGCCAGACCGCCGGCATCGGCGCGGGCCAGATGAACCGCCGCGACAGCGCCCGCATCGCCGCCATCCGCGCCAAGGAAGCCGCCGAAACGGCGAAGCTGCCGGCATCGCTTGTGCAAGGCTCGGCGTGCGCCTCCGACGCTTTCTTCCCCTTCCCCGACGGGCTGTTGCAAGCCATCGAAGCCGGCGCGACCAGCGTGATCCAACCAGGCGGCTCGATCCGTGACGATGACGTTATCCAAGCCGCCGACGAAGCGGGCATCGCCATGGCCTTCACCGGCATGCGGCACTTTCGGCATTAGGGACGCCAACGCCGCTGGGTTACCGCGCCGGTTCACACCTGTTGGCATACTGCGCTAGCGACAGCACGGAATGGCGGAAGCGCAACGTCCTTCAGGCGCAAAGGTGGCGACCAGGCCCGCTTCGATCTCCGATCGTATCCGCTCCGCAATCGTCATTCGGCCATGATCCGGTCCACCACTTTCAGGTAGCGCGTCGTCACCTGTGCGCTGTCCCTGTGCTGGCCGCGTGTCACCAACTTTCGTCCCCGTTTCCAGACCGTGTCGATACAGCTGTTGCGCGCCGCAAAAATCCAGTTGTCGAGCAGCTGATCGCCCTTGCGTCCATGAAGCGCTGGATGGGCGCCATTGAGCGTCACGAAATCCGCCGCATGGCCCACGGCCAGCCCAGGCTTGATACCCATGGCCTGCGCGCCGCCAGCCAGAGTGTCTCCGAACAACCGTCGCGCGACAGAGGGGTGAGTATCGCTTCCAAGGACATTGCGCCCTTGATGCGCGAGCCGCTGACTGTATTCCAGGCCGCGAAGTTCCTGTGCGGGGTCAATCAAAATGTTCGAATCGGTTCCTGTGCCGATCCGTCCGCCTGCTTTGAGATAGCGCAACGCAGGGAAAATGCCGTCGCCCAGATTTGCCTCGGTGATCGGACATAGACCGGCAACCGCACCGCTTGCGGCTAGAGCGTCGGTCTCCAAATCGGTCAGGTGGGTCGCATGGATCAGGCACCAGCGCTCATCCAGCCCCGCATGGTCGAGCAGCCATTCGACCGGACGCATTCCGGAATAGGCCAGACTGTCCTGCACCTCTTTTTCTTGTTCCGCTGCGTGGATGTGGATTGGCCCTTGCGGGTGCATGGCGATCAGCGCGGCGAGTTCATCAGGCGTCACCGCGCGCAGGCTGTGCGGGGCGATGCCGAACCTGTCGCCGTCGGAGAGCAGCGGGCGACATGCCTCTATCAGGCGCGAGAAACTATCCAGATCATGGATGAAGCGGCGCTGGCCATGGTTGGGCGCCTGTCCGCCAAAATTGCTGTGTGCATAAAAGACCGGAAGCAAGGTCAGCCCGATGCCAGTCGCTTTGGCGGCGGCGGCAATGCGCGCGGCCATTTCGGCAGGCTCGCCATAAGCCCGGCCATTCGCGTCATTGTGCAGATAGTGAAACTCACCGACATGGGTGTAGCCCGCTTCCAGCATCTCGCCATAAGCCATGGCGGCGATCGCCTCGATATCGTCCGGAGTCAGGCGATCGAGGAATCGGTACATAATTTCGCGCCAGCTCCAGAAATTATCGTCGCTGTTACCGCCGCGATGTTCGGCGAGTCCGGCCATGCCGCGTTGAAAGGCGTGGCTGTGGACATTGGCGAGGCCCGGCAGCGTGATCTGGTGCGCCTCGTCGTCAGGCCCGGCAGGCACGCCCGTTTCGACCGACGCAATCACTCCACCGGCCACCGTGAACCGGACATCTTGCGCCCAGCCATTGGGGAGGAGTGCGGTTGCAGACCAGAATGTGGGCATAAAGCCTCTCCTGCGAATGGCGATATTATGTCTAGACATAACAAATTTGATCTGCACCTCGTATGTCCATGAACCGCGAGTCCACCCTCAAATGCGACCGCCTTTGGCAAGACGCACGACTGGCGCCGATGATCGGCGTCGGCGCAGTGGAAGACGGTGTCATCGCCTGCAAGGACGGGCAAATCGTCTATGCTGGCAGTCGGGCGGACGCGCCTGCGTTTCAGGCGGCGGAGGTAGCGCCATGTGGGGGGCGTTGGATCACGCCGGGGCTGATCGATTGCCACACGCATATCATCCACGCCGGCAACCGCGCGCACGAATTCGAGCTTCGGTTGGCAGGCGCAAGCTATGAAGAGATCGCTCACTCTGGCGGCGGCATTGTCTCCACGATGAAAGCCACCCGGGCGGCCAGCGTTGACGAATTGGTGCAGTCCGCCATGCCCCGTCTGGATGCCCTCATCGCCGAAGGCGTGACGACAATCGAGATCAAGTCGGGTTATGGTCTTTCACTCGACCATGAACTGAAAATGCTGCGCGCCGCGCGGCAATTGGGCGAAGCGCGAGGGGTGACGGTCAAGACCAGCCTGCTTGCCGCCCATGCCCTGCCGCCTGAATTTGCGGCCGATGCCGATGGCTATATTGGCCATATTTGCGACGCGATCATTCCGGCTGCCGCGCAAGCCGGGCTGGCCGATGCAGTGGATGGGTTTTGCGAGTCCATCGGTTTTACGGCTGCACAGATCGAACGCGTGTTTCAGGCCGCCAAGGCGCACACTCTACCGGTGAAGCTCCACGCCGAGCAACTCTCCAACAGCCGCGGCGCGGCCCTCGCCGCCCGCTACGGCGCATTGTCAGCGGACCATCTCGAACATCTCGACGATGCCGGCATTGCCGCGATGGCCGAGGCGGGAACGGTCGCGGTGCTGTTGCCTGGGGCCTATTATTTCACACGGGAAACGCTGCGGCCGCCGATTTCCAAGCTGCGCGCCGCTAGGGTGCCAATGGCGCTGGCGACCGACTGCAATCCGGGCACCTCGCCGCTCACCTCGCTGTTGCTGGCTATGAACATGGGGGCGACGCTGTTTCGCCTGACCGTCGAGGAGTGTCTCGCCGGGGTCACTCGCGAGGCGGCCCGCGCGCTCGGGATGCTCGATCAGGTGGGGACGCTGGAGGCGGGCAAGGCGTGCGATCTTGCCATCTGGGACATCGAACATCCGGCAGAGCTGGTCTATCGCATCGGCGCAAATCCGCTCCATCAACGCATCTGGAGGGGGCAATGAGCATCACCATACAAGCAGGAGCGGTGTCACTGGCCGAATGGCGACGCATCTACCGGGGCGAAACCCTGGTGCTCGATACGTCCTGTCACCCGAGGATCATTGCCAGCGCCGCTGCAATAGCTCGCATATTAGCGCGGCATGAGCCCGTTTACGGCATCAACACCGGCTTCGGAAAACTCGCCAACGTCAAGATCAACGATGATGACCTGCTGACCCTGCAGCGCAATATCGTGCTGAGCCACGCGGCGGGCCTGGGGGCGCCGATGCCGGCGCCGGTCGCGCGGCTGATGATGGCGCTGAAGCTCGCCAGTCTCGCGCAAGGGGCCTCGGGCGTGCAGCTGGCGACGATCGAAATGCTCGGTGCACTGCTGAGAAAGGGCCTTACGCCGGTGATCCCCGCGCAAGGCTCGGTTGGCGCATCGGGCGATCTTGCGCCGCTTGCCCATATGGCCGCCACGATGATCGGCACGGGTGAAATCTGGGTGGACGATGTCCGCACACCGGCGCTTCAGGCGCTAGCAGAGGCCGGACTTTCGCCTCTTGTGCTGGGACCTAAGGAAGGCTTGGCCCTGCTCAACGGCACACAATTCTCCTGCGCTTATGCGCTGGCCGGATTGTTCGAGGCGGAACGGCTGTTTGCAACCGCACTGCTAACGGGTGCGCTGTCCACCGAAGCGGCCAAAGGCTCCGACACTCCATTCGATCCGCGCATTCATGCCTTGCGTGGACACAAAGGCCAGGTCGAAACGGCGGCGGCGTTGCGAGCCTTGATGAGCGGTTCCGCGATCCGCGCCTCACACCTGATCGATGATACCCGCGTGCAGGACCCTTACTGTCTGCGCTGCCAGCCGCAAGTGATGGGCGCCGTGCTTGATATGCTGCGTCAGGCAGGCGCCACATTGCTGACCGAAGCCAATGGCGTGTCCGACAATCCCCTGATATTCGCCGCCACCGATGAGGCGTTGTCGGGTGGCAATTTCCACGCCGAGCCGGTCGCCTTTGCCGCCGACATGATCGCCATGGGGTTGTGCGAAATTGGCTCGATTGCGGAGCGGCGGATCGCAATGCTGGTCGATCCGGCGTTGTCCGGCCTACCCGCTTTCCTCACCCCGCATCCCGGTCTCAATTCGGGTTTCATGATCCCGCAGGTGACGGCGGCGGCTTTGGTTTCGGAAAACAAGCAGCGCGCCTATCCCGCCAGCGTCGATTCCATCCCGACCTCGGCCAATCAGGAAGATCATGTCTCGATGGCGGCGCACGGCTCAAGGCGGCTGTTGGGCATGGCGGACAATGTCGCGGGCGTGCTGGCGATCGAGTATCTGGCGGCGGCGCAAGGCTGCGATTTCCAGGCGCCGCTCAAGTCAAGCGATGTGCTGGAATCAGCGCGCGCGCTGCTGCGGACCAGCGTGCCGACGCTTGATGAGGATCGTTATTTCCATCCCGACATGGCCCATGCAAAGGCGCTGGTTTCGTCGGGCGACCTTGCGGCGCTGGCCGCATTGCCGGGGGTTGCATGAACGACTGGCTTTCGGTTTCACCGGGTCATGCACCGCTGATCGTCAGCATCCCCCATGCTGGGACAATCATTCCCGACGAAGTTTCGGGGCTGATCTCGCTCGATCTGGCGCGCCGCGATGCCGATCATCATGTTGATCAACTTTATGCGTTTGCAGCCGATCTGGGCGCGACCATCATCCATAGCCGGATTTCGCGCACGGTGATCGACCTAAACCGTGATCCCTCCGGGCAATCGCTCTATCCGGGGCAAGCGACAACCGGGCTCTGCCCGGAAACGAGTTTTGACGGCGAGCCCCTTTATGGGACCGGGCTCGAGCCCGACGCGGCGGAAATCGACCGGCGGCGTTCGGGCTGGTTCGACCCCTATCACGCGGCGCTGAGCGAACAGGTCGGTCGCCTGCGTGCGCTTCACCCGGCAATTGTCCTCTATGACGCGCACTCGATCCGCAGTCGTGTGCCGCGCCTGTTCGAAGGCGAATTGCTGCAGTTCAACATCGGCAGCTTTGATGGGGCCAGTTGCGATGCCGCGCTGACCGATGCGATTACAGCGGACTGTGCCGACGGAACTCATGTCGTCAATGGCCGTTTCAAGGGCGGCTGGATCACGCGCCATTACGGCGATCCGGCGCACGGCATCCACGCGATACAGATGGAGCTGGCGATCCGGGGTTATGCGGATGAAGCCGGCCCGTGGCCGCCGTACTGGGACGCGGTCCGCGCCGCACCCATGCAAGCCAAGCTCCATACCATTCTTAGAGCCTGTCTAGACTTTGCGAAGGGCCAACGATGAACCGTCGTGATAACAACCGCGTCATCCGCGCCGCGCACGGCGTGGAACTCAGCGCCAAAAGCTGGCTGACCGAAGCTCCGCTGCGGATGCTGATGAACAATCTCGATCCTGATGTCGCCGAAGACCCGGCCTCGCTTGTCGTCTATGGCGGCATTGGCCGTGCAGCGCGCAACTGGGAATGCTATGACCAAATAGTCGCGACGCTCAAACGGCTCGAGGATGACCAGACCCTGCTTATCCAGTCGGGCAAGCCAGTCGGCGTATTCCGGACGCACAAGGATGCGCCGCGCGTACTTCTCGCGAATTCCAATCTTGTCCCGCACTGGGCGACCTGGGCTCATTTCCACGAGCTCGATCGCGCCGGGCTGATGATGTACGGCCAGATGACGGCGGGCTCGTGGATTTACATCGGCACGCAGGGCATTGTGCAGGGTACCTATGAGACGTTCGTCGAGATGGGCCGTCAGCATTATGGCGGCGATCTGTCGGGTAAATGGATCCTGACCGCCGGGCTAGGCGGCATGGGCGGCGCGCAGCCTCTGGCGGCGACGATGGCCGGCGCGTCTTGCCTTGCGGTCGAATGCCAGCCGTCGCGCATCGAAATGCGGCTGCGCACCGGCTATATTGACCGCCAGACGGACAGCCTGGATGAGGCGCTGGAGATCGTCGCCACCAGCAAGGATCCGGTTTCCGTCGGCCTGCTTGGCAATGCCGCGGATGTCTTCCCGGAAATCTTTCGTCGCGGGGTTCGGCCCCACGCTGTCACCGATCAGACTTCCGCGCATGATCCGATCAACGGCTATCTACCGCAAGGCTGGACGCTCGACCAATGGATGAGTGCACGCGAACGGGATCCGGCGAGCGTGGAGAAGGCGGCGCGCGCATCGATGGCTGTCCATGTCCGTGCAATGCTCGATTTCTGGAAGGCGGGCGTGCCGACGGTCGATTACGGCAACAATATCCGCCAAGTCGCCAAGGATGAAGGCGTCGAGAATGCCTTCGATTTTCCGGGCTTCGTGCCAGCTTATATCCGCCCGCTGTTCTGCCGCGGGATCGGCCCGTTTCGCTGGGTGGCGCTGTCCGGCGATCCGGAAGATATCTACAAGACCGACGCCGCAGTGAAGCAGCTGATCACCGACGATCCCCACCTCCACAACTGGCTCGACATGGCGCGCGAGCGGATTCATTTTCAGGGGCTCCCGGCGCGGATTTGCTGGGTCGGGCTCGGCCAGCGGCGCCGACTGGGGGTGGCGTTCAACGAAATGGTGCGCGCGGGCGAGTTGAAGGCCCCGGTCGTGATCGGACGCGATCATCTCGATTCCGGCTCGGTCGCCAGCCCCAATCGTGAGACTGAAGCGATGAAAGACGGGTCCGGCGCCGTGTCCGACTGGCCGCTGCTCAACGCCCTGCTCAACACCGCTTCGGGCGCGACATGGGTTTCGCTGCACCACGGCGGCGGTGTCGGCATGGGCTATTCGCAGCATTCGGGCATGGTCATCGTGGCCGATGGAACCGACGATGCGGCCCGGCGCCTCGAGCGGGTGCTGTGGAACGATCCCGGCACCGGTGTAATGCGTCACGCCGATGCGGGCTACGAAATCGCTCTGGATTGCGCGCGCGAGCAAGGGCTGGACTTGCCGGCGATCCTGTAAAGCCCGCTAAGAACTTTGGTGTTTCGTCCTGATTGGAGTGGTCGTGAGCTCCGGCGCCAATCGGCTGAGACTAGTTCGGCTGAGACTAGTAAAGCGGCGGCTATTAGGTTGATTTTATGGTGGGCGCGACAGGGATCGAACCTGTGACCCCTACGATGTCAAGCGAGCAAACTGCCATTTCAGGCTGCATCATTACGCATCAGTAATGCGGTGATTGGCCATATAACTCCTTGTTAGGCAACGATTTGAGACGGTTTGAGACAGCTCATGCTGTTTCGGGCCATTCCGGTCCGCTCGTTACCAAGTTATTACCAAATTTGGAAATCGAGGTATAATCCGGACATTGTCCAGTCGAGGGTCAGTGAAGCTTTTTGTTTTCAACGACATCCCGCACGTAGTTCCAACGTAGTAGTCAGCCCAAATGCCCCGAAAAAGCGCAGCAAACGCCAAGCCTCTCTCCGACGCCCGCGTCCGGGCGTTGGCGGCCGCTGGACGGCCCGGCGATTTCCTGGACGGCGCCACGCCGGGCCTCTTCCTGCGTGTCGGCGTGCGGGGCGCGACATGGTCGCTGCTCTATCGCGTGACCGGCCATGGTGGAGAAAGTGAACGTGGGCACACGCGCAAGGGTCCGCTTCGTCGTCTCCACCTCGGTGATTTCCCCGCCGTCTCCCTGCAAAAGGCGCGCACACTCGCGCTGCAAGTGCACGAGCAAGCCGGCGGCGGGCGCGATCCTGCGACGCCCGCTCAGACGCAAGCCTCCACCTCCATGCAAACTCTCGATTGGCTCGTGGAGCGCTACATTGCCGAATACGCGACGCCGCGTCTGGCGTCCGCCAAGATCGGCGCCTGGGTGCTGCGGCGCCATTGGGGCTCGGCGCTCGGAAAGCGCGCATTCACATCGGTGACCCGGTCGGATCTCAATACGCACCTTCTTAAGGTCGCGCGGTCGAAGGACCATGGCCCGGGAGCTGCGCTCGAAGCGCGGCGTTGGATCATGGGAGTGTTTAACTGGGCGATCAAATCCGAGATCGCCGCTGTCAATCCAGCTGTCGGGTTGTTTGGACGCGACGACTTGCGCCAAACGCCACAGGATTTGCGGCCCCGCGACCGTGTGCTCACCTTGCAGGAGGCGCGCGCGGTCTATCGGGCCGCAGCGCACATGCCGGCGCCATGGGGCGATCTCGCGCGCGTGCTCTTGCTGACGATGGCGCGGCTCGGTGAATTCTCGCGAGCCGAACTGGCCTGGTTTGACAGGGAGGGGCGCAACCTTGAGGTGCCAGGTTCCGGGCACAAGAATGGCGACCCCAAGACGATTCCGCTCTCAGGCCTTGCGTACGATCTGCTCGCCAATCAGCCCTCTGGCGGCGAAGGCCGCTACATTTTTTCAACCAGCAAAGGCGTCAAACCCATTTATGCCTACGCGGACGCCTATGCCAACGCGCTGAGGGCGCTGTCGGCGAAGGAACTCGATCGGCCGGTCACCCACTTCACGATCCATGATTTCCGCCGAACCGGCGCCACCCACCTGACCGCTTTGGGCGTGCGCGAGGAGGTGGTGGAAATGCTGCTTGGCCATCGAATCCGCGGCGTGCGCGGCGTCTACATGAAGCACAAATATGTCGAAGAGCGGCGCGAAGCACTCGAACTCTGGGCCACGCAACTGGCCGACGCGACGCGTCCTTGAACGCAAAGCATGATCCTCCAAACCACGCTACATTGCGTCGCGCAGCCTTCGAATCATCCCAATATTTTCAGGAAGAGGCCAGTCCCCTTCATCGCCCGGCGGCGTTGTGGCCGTGCCGGTGATGGTCGTCTGGCGTGTGGGTGTGGCTGTGTTGCATCCGCTCGTGTCGGTGCCGGTGCACATGCGGCTCGCCGGAGGGATCGCCGGGTTCATGCGCGTGTTGGTGATGGGCGTCATGCACATGTACGTGTTGGTGCGTCATCGGCTCATGCAGATGTTCATGCTCGTGCGTTTCGGTCAGGTGAATGATGATGCCTGATCCGATCAACAACGCCGCCAAGGCGAACATCCAGCTGATCGACTCCCCGAACATGAGAATGGCGAGTGCGGCGCCAACGAAGGGCGCGGTTCCGAAATATGCCCCAGTGCGCGCCACGCCGAGATCACGCATCGCCAGGATGAACAGCACAAGGCTGGCGCCGACGCCGGCCACACCGATCGCCATCGCCCCGAGCGCCGGCGCCAGTGTTGGCGCGCCCTCTCCAGCGGCGAACGCCAGCGCCATGCTCACGGGGCCGGCGACGAGGCCCTTCCACATGGCGATCTCGGTGGGGTCGGCGCTTGCGACCTGACGGGTCAGATTGTTGTCGATGCCCCATGCGGCGCATGCCCCCGCCACCAAAAGGGGGCCGAGCAAATCAGGCGCGGCAAACCCGCCGCGCCATGCGAGAGCCGCCCCGCCAAGAACGATCAGCGCGAATCCGACGCCGTTGCGCCAGCCGATATGTTCGCGGAATGCAAACAGCGCGATGATCGCCGTCGCGACCGCCTCAAGCGTCAAAAGCAGCGACGCCGTTCCAGCTTCGGTCCGCGCGAGCCCAAGCATGAGCAGTATCGGGCCGGCGATGCCGCCCGAGAGAATAGCGCCCAAGAGCCACGGAGCATGTTTCCGCGTAAGCTTTGCTTCCACGCCTCGCCCGTTTGAGAACAATCGGTAGGCGGCAAGGCCAATGCCGGCGCCGAAATAGAAGAGGCCCGCCACCATGAGCGGGCCGATCTCACCGAGCACGGCTTTCGCGAGCGGCGTGGAGGCGCCGAACAGAGCCGCCGACATCAAAGCAAGGCCCGCGCCCTTGGCGTTCATGAACTTACGCATGTCGCGGACCGAACAGAATGACGCCGGCGCCAATAAGGCAGATCAGTCCGCCGATGATATCCCACCGGTCGGGCCGCGCGGCCTCCACCAGCCAAAGCCAGATGAGCGACGCCGCGATATAAACGCCGCCATAGGCCGCGAAGGCGCGGCCCGCGGCGGTCGTCGGCACGAGCGTCAGTAGCCAAGCAAACAGGCACAGCGACAAGATGCCTGGCGCGAGCCACCAGATTGACCGCCCAAGCCGCAGCCACGCCCAGAACGCGAAACAACCTGTTATCTCCGCCAGCGCCGCAGCCGGGTATATCGCAATCAATGAAACGCTCATGCGCGGCGTGCCTTTTTTGCGCGCGCTGGCCCCTTGTTGTGTGACCGTGATCGCGCGGCTTGCGGCGCATGATCGGCCCTGCACTGCGCATGATCGGCGAGCGCCTCGATCACGTGGCATTGCGCCGCCATGCCGCCCGCACATGAGGTCACGATGCGGGAGAGTTCGGCCTTGAGCGCCAAGAGTTGCACAAGCCGCTCTTCGACCTCGCGCAAATGTTTGCTGGCGATGCGGTCGGCGTCCTCGCAAGAGCGGTTCGGATGATCGGACAGATCGAGCAGTGAGCGGATGTCGCCAAGCTCGAAGCCGAGCGCGCGGGCGTGCCGAATGAAGGCAAGGCGGCGGATATCGGCGTCGGAATAGAGCCGCCGTCCGCCGCAAGGCGGCGGATATCGGCGTCGGAATAGAGCCGCCGTCCGCTCGCGGTGCGCGGCGGCGCGGCCAGGAGCCCCTCCTGTTCATAATACCGGATCGTCGCGACCTTAATCCCGGTGCGTTTGGCGGCCTGTCCGATCGCATGCATTTTGGGTCTTGATTCTCTAGTGACTAGAGGATGTAGAGCTTGGGCGGTCGAAATTCGAGAGCCTCCGCCATGCTTTTTTCCTGGTTGCCCCCCGCTTGGCTACCCCTTGCCGCGCTCCCCGCCATCATTGCCCTCTCGGCGCTACGGGTCTGGGGCGTCCAGCGCGCCCACGGCGTCACCGTGTTCAGTTTTGGGCGGCGCGCCGCGATCCAGGGCGTAGCCGAGCGCAATTGGAAGGTAGCCGTCTTCGTCGCCGTGGCGCTGGCGGCTATTGCATGGCTTGCGCCGGATTTGGAAACGGTGCTGGGCCGGCCGGAATGGGCGGGCGGCGCGGCGCTGAGATGGACGTCGGCGACACTGTTCGTAGGATCGGTCCTCATCATTTGCATCGCCCAACTTCAGATGGGCGCATCCTGGCGCGTCGGGGTGCCGGCGGAAGGGCCGGGTCCGCTGGTGCAGCATGGCCTGTTCAAATGGTCACGCAATCCGATCTTCGTCGGCATACTCGCCGCCGTGCTCGCGTTATTTCTGTGGTCGCCCAACATCGCGACCGCCGCCGTGCTCGCGGCGACCTGGACGCTGACGATGGTCCAAGTTCGCATCGAAGAAGAGGCGCTGCGAGAAAAGCATGGCGACGCTTACGAATTCTACGCCGCCGCAGTGGGCCGCTGGTTTGGGCGGCGGCGTGTATCGGCCAACGGAACAAGGCCATGAGTGGTTGCCGCGAGGACGGGTGCGGAAGGATCGGCCCTGCGCCGGTTGATCCCGCCGTGCGCCGCATTCTCTGGGTGGTGCTGATCGCAAATGCGACCATGTTCGCGATCGAAACGTTTGGCGGCCACGCTATCGGTTCACTCTCGCTTCAAGCCGACGCGCTCGATTTTGGCGCCGATTCCGCGACCTATGGGATAACGCTGTGGGCGGTTGGACGCTCTGTGACCGTGCGGACGCGCGCGGCGCTGATCAAGAGCGCCGCGATGCTGCTCATGGGCTGCTTTATATTGGCTATGGCGTTCGTCAAGGCGACTTCGCCCACTGTGCCGGCGCCGGCGCCGATGGGCTTGATCGGCGCCTTGGCCTTGGGCGTCAATTTGGGCGCAGTCCTTCTGCTGCTGCGCTTTCGCAACGGCGACGCCAATTTGCGCTCGGTCTGGCTGTGCTCGCGCAATGACGCATTTGGCAATGTCCTGGTCGTCGCCGCCGCTGGGCTGACCGCCGTGACACTATCACCGTGGCCAGATTTGGCGGTCGGAATCATCATGTCTTTACTGTTTGTCAGTGGGTCGTGGGCTGTATATAGGCAGGCGCGCCTCGAATCCGTGGCGCCGGTAGCGGGGAATAGCGTTTGAAGGCGTCGGATTTGACCGATTGGAGGCGCTGGATCGCGACGCTTTGCGTTGCGCTTCTCGCTTTCGTTATGGTCGAGCGCGGCTTCTCGACCGATCCCTGCCATGGCGGACAAGCGTCCGTTTCTATTAACATTGCCGAGACGATCGCGTTGTCGGACCACGGTAGCCGACCGCTCGACGAGCAAGCGCCGCTGCAAGAAATGCAGCCCCATTGCTGCTTTATGCACGTCGTCGGCATGCCGCCCGTGCACCATGGTGGTGCGGTGGATCAGGTCGCATTGAGCGCAAGAACGCCGCTGCCCGATGCGGCCGCGCCGCACGGTGAACAGGCCGGTCAAGACCGACCGCCGCGAATCTCCGCCATCGCCTGACGCGCCGCGTGGCTTTCGCGGCGCGTGATCATTCACGCATCGCGGAAATCAAATGTCCGAACAATTTCGTTCTTTGCGACGCTCGGCGCGCATTCTGCGCCAGATCGCTTCCTCTTCTGCCCACCTCGCGACGTTGGGCGCGGCATCGGCGGCTTTTGTCATGGTGTCGCCCGCGTTCGCTCAAGAAGTCGCCCCGCTGACCTTGCAAGAGGCGCTGGCGCGAGCGATCGAGTCCGACCCAGGGCTCCGCGCCGCCGACGCTGGCATCGACGCCGCGCGCGGCGGCTTGCGCCAGGCGCGCGTGCGTCCCAATCCAGAACTCGGCGCCGAGATCGAGAATTTCAACGGCAGGGGCGATCTGCGCGGCTTTGACGGCGCCGAAACAACGTTCAGTCTCTCTCAGGAAATCGAGTTGGGCGGGCGGCGGCGGACTCGGATCGCGCTTGCCGACCGCGAACTCCACGGCGCCGAACTCGATCGCGCTATTCGCGGGCTTGATTTGTTGCGTGATGTGCAGGCCGCCTATTACGATGCGTTGGCCGCCGAGGAAATCGTCACAATCGAGCGCGAGCGCCTCGCGACAGCGCAAGCGCTTGCGCGCTCTGTTGGCCGGCGCGTAGCGGCGGCGCGCGATCCTTTGATGGCGGGGGCCCGCGCCAATTCCGGCATTGCCGAAGCGCGCATCGCGCTCACGCGGGCAGAGGCCGAGGCCACGACGGCGCGCTCACACTTAGAAAGTTTTTGGGGTGGCGAGCAGGGCTTCACACTCGTTCGCGCTGATTTCGCGTTGCCGCGCGTCCAAGATCACGATCATCAAGAGCTCTCGGACGCCAGTCCGGACATCGCGCGGCTGGCGGCGGGGCGCGAACGCGCCAGCGGCGAGGCGGCATTGCAGCGTTCGTTGGGCTACCAGAATCCGACTTTGAGCCTCGGTTACCGCCGCTTCGAAGATCGCGATGGCGATGGCGCACTCGTGGCGGGCTTTTCAGTCCCACTTGGAGTGTTCGATCGCAATCAGGGCGCTGTGGCCCGCGCACAAGCCGAACGCCGCCGCGCCGAACTCGATCTCGAAGCAGGGCGGCGCGCGATGGCGCGCGAGTTTTCCGCCCTCGAACGCGCGCAGGTCAGTGATGCGCAAGCAGTTCGCTCGACCGAGGAGGAAGTCATTCCCGAAGCGGAGCGCGCGCTGGCGCTGGCGCAGGAGGGTTATGATCGCGGCGCCTTTTCCTATCTCGACATCCTCGAAGCACAGCGCTCGCTCTCGGATGCGCGCCAGCGCCGCGTTGAAGCATTGCGTTCCTTTCATTCCAACGAGGCGGCGCTCGACCGCCTTACCGGCAGATGGGCAGAGACGCTGCCGGGCGAGGAGATTCATCGATGAATTGGTTGAAGACACAGAATGTGTTGGCGCCGTTGATGTTGACGATGGCGCTGGTGGTCGCTTCGTGCGGCGGTGATGGCGCCGGCGCCGAGAAAGCGGGCGCCGAAGCGGAGCATGGCGAGGAGGCCGGCGAGGCAGCCGGACACGAAGAAGAAGGCCCTGATCGCGTGACGATCACGGCCGCCGCCGCGCAAGAGGCCGGCATCGGGGTCTCGACTGCGGGGCCAGGTCCCATTCGCGAGACCTTGAATCTTACCGGCAGAGTGATGCTGCAATCGGCTGGGCGAGCGGAAATTCGCGCGCCGTATCCGGGCGTGGTCCGGTCGGTGGCGAAGAACGTCGGCGATACCGTTCGGCGCGGCGAAGTTCTCGCGCGCGTCGAGAGCGCTGAAAGCCTGCAGACCTACTCGATCGTGGCGCCTATCGGCGGCGTCGTGCTGGAGCGGGGGACCAATGTCGGCGACGTAAGCGGCAATGACCCGCTCTTCATCGTTGGCGATCTCACACGATTGCAGGCAGAGCTTAATGTCGTCACCCATGACATCGACCGGGTCGCCGGCGGCCAAACTGTTCTGATCTCCGGCCTCGATGGAGAAGCGCGGGTCGAGGCGCGCATCGCCACGGTGCTGCCCACGACCGATACCCATTCTCAGACCCTGATCGCGCGTGCGCCGATTGCGGCGCGGGGCGCGGCCAATCTCCGCCCCGGCATGGCGATACGCGGGGCTGTTGTGCTCAGCGAACAGCGCGTGCCGCTGGCGATCGCCGCTGGCGCGGTGCAGACGCTCGAAGGCCGATCGGTGGTGTTTGTGCGCACTGGCGAAGTCTATGAGGCGCGCCCGGTCGCGCTCGGACGCAGCGGCAGCGACATGGTTGAAGTAACCGCCGGTCTGCGCGTTGGCGAAATCTACGTGTCCGCGAACGCCTTTCTGATCAAAGCCGAAATCGGCAAAGGCGCCGCCGAACACGGCCACTGATTTTTCATCGAATCTAGAACGGACCGCTATGATCAGCCGCCTTCTTGACCTTGCCGTAAGAGCCCGATGGACGATGGTAGTGCTGACGCTCATCGTCGCCGCGATCGGCGTCTTCAACATCGTTCGATTGCCGATCGACGCGGTCCCCGACATCACCAACAAGCAGGTTCAGATCAATACACTGGCGCCGGAATTCGGTCCGCTCGATGTCGAACGTCTGGTGACGTTCCCGGTCGAGACCGCGATGTCCGGCATCCAGGGACTGCAGAGCACGCGCTCGATTTCGCGCAATGGCTTTTCCCAGGTGACAGTGGTTTTCGAAGACGGCGTGGATGTCTATTTTGCGCGCCAGCAAGTCACCGAGCGTTTGACGCAAGCACGCGAGAGTTTGCCCGAGGGCGTTGAACCGCAAATGGGGCCGATCTCCACCGGCCTTGGCGAGGTGCTGATGTGGACCGTGCGCTTCGCCGATCCCACTTCGGAACGCGGCCGCGCGCGTGCGGGTGAGCCCGGCTGGCAGAGCGACGGCTCTTTCCTTACCCCCGAAGGCGAAGGCCTGACCGATCAGGTCGCACAAGCTGCTTACCTGCGCACGGTGCAGGATTGGATCGTGCGGCCGCAAATGCGTTCGGTGCTGGGCGTCGCCGGCATCGATTCGATCGGCGGTTACGAGAAGCAATATGTGGTCGAGCCCGACCCGGCGCGGCTGGCGGCTTATGGCATCTCCTTCGCCGATCTTGCTGAAGCGCTTGAACGCGCCAATCTCTCGGTCGGCGCCAATTTCATCGAGCGAGGCGGCGAAGCCTTCCTGGTCCGCGCCGATGCGCGCATCCGCAACATCGGGGAAATCCGGGAAGCTGTCATCGCCACGCGCGAAGGCGTGCCTGTCACCGTAGGCAACGTCGCGCATGTGCGCGTGGGCGGAGAATTGCGCACCGGCGCTGCAACGTCGAACGGCGAGGAAGTCGTGGTCGGCACCGTGCTCATGCTCACCGGCGGCAACAGCCGCACGGTCGCGGCTGCGGCGGCCGAGCGCCTGGAAGAAATCAAGGTGACATTGCCGCGGGGCGTCGAAGCGGAAATCGTCTATGATCGCTCCAGCCTGGTGAACGCCACGATCGAGACCGTGCAGCGAAACCTCGCCGAAGGCGCACTACTGGTTGCCGCCACGCTCTTCCTCCTGCTCGGCAATGCGCGCGCCGCTATCATCGCCACGCTTATTATTCCGCTATCGATGCTGATGACTTCGATGGGGATGAATTTCTTCGGCGTGTCAGGAAACCTGATGTCGCTAGGCGCGCTCGATTTCGGCCTCATTGTCGATGGCACCGTGATTATCATCGAGAATTGCCTGCGAAAGCTCGCCGAGAGACAGCATCAGGAGGGACGCCTGCTTTCACTCAATGAACGATTGCATGAAGTCACCGAAGCCTCGCGCGAAATGATCCAGCCGACCATTTACGGCCAAGCGATCATCTTCCTCGTCTTCGCGCCCTTGCTCACCTTCAGCGGCGTGGAAGGCAAGATGTTCTCGCCGATGGCGATCACGCTTATGCTGGCGCTCGCGGGCGCCTTCGTTCTGTCGCTGACCTTCGTGCCGGCGATGGTGGCCCTGCTCATCAGCGGCAAGGTCGCTGAAAAAGAGGCCAAGCCCATCGCTTGGGCCAAGCGGCACTATGAACCGAGACTGGCTTGGTCGATCCGCCGCCCCTTGCCGATCATCGGCGGCGCCGTCGCCGTCTTCCTTCTCGCCGGCGGAGTATTCATGATGCTGGGTCGTGAATTCATTCCCACGCTCGACGAACAAGACATCGCCGTCCAAGCGCTACGAATTCCCTCGACCTCGCTGCAGCAATCAACCGAGATGCAAGCGCGCGTCGAACGCGCCATCTCCGAGTTTCCGGAAGTCGCATTCGTCTATTCAAAGACGGGAACAGCGGAAGTCGCCTCCGACCCGATGCCGCCCAACGCCTCCGATTGCTTCGTCATCTTGAAGCCTCGCGAGGAATGGCCGAACCGCAATCTGTCCAAGGCGGAGCTGATCCGGCGCATCGAAGAGCGGCTGGAACGCGTGATCGGCAACGCGTACGAATTCTCGCAACCGATCCAGATGCGCTTCAATGAGCTCATCGCTGGCGTGCGCGGCGATGTTGCGATCAAGCTCTATGGTGACGATCTTGACGAGATGAGCGCGACTGCGGGCCGTATCGCCGCCGTGTTGCAATCCATTCGCGGCGCGGCCGATGTCAAAGTCGAGCAGACCGGGGGATTTCCGACCTTGGATGTCTCCTTCGACCGAGACGCCATCGCCCGCTACGGACTCACGATCGATGAAGTGAGCGACACGGTCGCCACCGCAATGGGTGGCCGCGACGCTGGTCTCGTGTTCGAGGGCGATCGGCGCTTCGATGTCGTTGTGCGCCTGCCCGACGCCGTTCGTGATGATCTCGACGCCGTGCGGTCGCTGCCGGTGCTGCTGCCGGAAGACGAAACCCTGGGCCGCACAGCGATCCCGCTGCGCGAGGTGGCTCGCTTCAATTTCTCCGAAGGCCTCAATCAGGTGAGCCGTGAAAATGGCAAACGGCGTGTTGTCGTGCAAGCCAATGTGCGCGGACGTGATCTCGGATCGTTCGTGGCGGAAGCGCAGGCTCGCGTCGGGCGGGAAGTCACGCTGCCGACCGGGACCTGGATTGTCTGGGGCGGCCAGTTTGAGAATCTGCGCTCGGCGTCGCAGCGCATCATGCTGATCGTGCCGGCGTGCTTCGTGTTGATCTTCGGTCTGCTCTATATGGCGCTGGGCACATTGCGCGCGGCCGGCGCGGTGTTCACCGCCGTGCCGCTGGCGCTTGCGGGCGGTGTGTTCACGCTAGCGCTCACCGGTATGCCGTTCTCGATTTCCGCAGCGGTGGGCTTCATCTGCCTGGCGGGTGTCGCCGTGCTCAACGGCCTCGTTGTCATGACCAGCATCAACAAGCGCCTCGATCTCGGCATGCCGCTCGACGAGGCTATCCATGATGGCATGGTCGAGCGGTTCCGTGCGGTTTTGATGACCGGGATCGTGCCGGCGATCGGCTTCGTGCCGATGGCGATTGCGCACGGCGTTGGGGCGGAAGTGCAAAAGCCACTGGCGACCGTGGTCATCGGGGGCCTCATCACGGCGACCATACTGACTTTGTTCGTACTACCGGCGATCTGCCGCGTGATGCTCCGCACGGGTCATCAGCGGAAAGAAGGCGAGATGCCAACGGCTTATTCGTTGGATGCGCCGGTGCAGGCGGAATAGCGCTGGAAACAAAACAGGAGCTGACCCATGAGCATGACTGACCTCGCAAACGCACTGCCGGACTACGCCATTGATTTGAAGTCAAACCTGAACGCGCTTGCAAATGAGCCAATCCTCTCCGAACAACAACGCTGGGGATGTTTACTCGCCTGCGCCTACGCAGCCGGAGAGCGCGCTGTCATCGCCGCCTTCGAACGCGAGGCTGACGCAAGGCTGACCGTTGAAGCGACCATCGCGGCCAAGCGCGCGGCGTCGATCATGGCGATGAACACCGTCTATTATAGCGCGGTCAATCTGCTCCAGAACCATGACTATCGTGCGGAACCGGCAGGACTAGCAATGTCGGCGCTCACCCACCCCGGCGTGGACAAAATCGATTTTGAGCTTTGGGCGCTTGCGGTATCGGCTCTGAGTGGCTGCGCCGCGTGCTTGAACGCACATGAAATCGAATTGCGTAAGCGCGGCACATCGCTTGAGCGAATTCATGCGGCCCTACGGATCGCGGCGGTGGTCGCATCGGCCGCCACAACCGTTCGATTGGAAACGGCAAATTCAGGAGGGACCCCATGAAACAAGAGCTGGCTCTATTGGTGCTTGCGACCTTTGTCGGATTTTCGCCGGCGGCGCAGGCACGGACACCTCTTCCCGTGGTCACTGTCGATGGCAGTGATATTGAACTTCGCGGCGTGAGTGCCGCACGCGACGATAGCGGCGTGTATGCCGCCGGGTGGGTTCGCCGTCGCGTGGGCAATTTCGGTTCGGTCAACGCGCACCTTCATGTCGATGCTCTGGGTGCGGACAGCCAAACATTACAGACAATAGAAGCGCGTTGGATCGGGACCCTGCCGACAAGCATCCGTAGCCGGCACGCCGCAATATTTCGCGCCCGCTTCGAACCGGCGACATCGGTGTCACTTGCCAGCGTGCGCGTGAGCGTCGAGCCCGGTCCCCGGCACCCGGCCAAGGGGTAGGGTTATCGCTGGACTGGCGCATTTGCGCGAGCGTGGCCAGTTCAGTTCTCATGCCGTCGGCTCCGCATCACCGGTGGGTGGTGAATGAGCGACGCGCGCCGCCAGCTTCAAACGCGTAAACAGTGAACGGATCGCGCCCGCCATCGGGCGCCTCCATGCCGGGCGAACCGCGCGGCATACCGGGAACGGCGAGCCCCCGAATGCGCGCGGGTCGCTCGCGCAACAGCCGCAACACGTCCTCGACGGGCACGTGCCCTTCGATGGCGTATCCGTCCACACCGCCCGTATGACACGACGCAAGATCGTTCGGAACGCCCAGCCGGCGCTTCAGCGCCGCCATGTTGGACTCGTCGGTCAAGGTGGTGCGGAACCGGCCCGAGCGAAGCATCAGTGTCGCCCAGGCGTGGCAACAGCCGCAGCCGGCGTCGCGGCTGATGGCCAGGTCATAGACGCGTGTCTCTTGAGCAAGAGCCGCTGTTGGCGCCAACCCCGCGCCGATCAAGACCGCACCGACGGAATTCTCCATGAAGGCGCGTCGTCCAATGCTTACATAGAGTTTTCGCAAAGCCTATTCTCCTGCAATTGGCGGGCGCACCGCCGTCGCCTGCGGAGACAGGCGGCGGCGGCAGGAATTACTGCTTTTGCACCATGGTCACGACCGAGGTTTCGCTCGGGCTCTTCAGCTCGAACGCCACATGGTCGCCGACCGCGATCCCCTGCAGGATCGCCGGATCCTCGGCGTGGAACTGCATCGTCATCGCGGGCCAGCTGATTGCAGGTATCGCTTCGTGATTGAACGTGACGGTTCCGGCGGCCGCATCGACTTGCGTCACCACGCCCGCGCCACTGACCGGAGATGCGGCCGCGGCGGACGCGGCCGCATCGCTCATCGATTGCATATCCGATTTCGCGGCGGGTTCGGATGCGGGCTGCGTGCACGCAGCGCTAAGCATGGCGATCGGCAGCACAAGCGCTTTCAACATGGGTCATTCTCCTGATTAAGCAGCGATCCGGCCTTCTGGAAGAGCGAGCGCGTGGCGCCCGAGACCGCGGCGGCGGATCAACAAATACGCCGCGGGGATAACGAACAGAGACAAGAGCGGGGCCGACAGCATTCCGCCGACCAATGGCGCGGCGATGCGGCGCATGATTTCGGCGCCGGCGCCGCCGGTCCAAAGAATTGGGAAGAGGCCCGCCAGAATGACAGCGACGGTCATCGCCTTGGGGCGCAACCTCAAGAGCGCGCCCTCGCGCACGGCTTCAGCGATGACCTCCGGCGTAATCACAACGCCGCGCTCGTCGCGCTCCTTGAGCGCATTCTTGAGATAAATGAGCATGATGACGCCGAACTCGGCGGCGAGGCCGGCGAGCGCGATGAAGCCGACCGCCACCGCGACCGAAAAATCGTACCCCAATGCATAAACGAGCCAGACCCCTCCAGTCAGGGCAAAGGGCAGCGAGACCATCACAATCGCCGCTTCGTCGAGACGGCGGAAGATGAGGTAGAGCAGCATGAAAATGATCGCAATCGTCGCCGGCCCCACGATGGTCAGCCGCTCGGCGGCGCGCGCCAAATATTCGAACTGGCCTGAATACGCGACACTGACGCCGGCCGGCAGCGTCACCTGGCTGGCCACGGCGCGTTGCAGGTCGCGCACGACCGAAGCGAGATCGCGCCCGCGAACGTCGATATAGACATAGGCTGACAGGCGGCCGCTTTCGCTGCGGATCATCGCTGGGCCGTCGGCGATGGTGAGGCTCGCGACTTCTCCGAGCGTGAGGCGCAAGCCATTTTCCGTCACGATGGGTAGCGCGATCAGGCGCTCCAGCGAGTCGCGCACTTCGCGCGGGTAACGCAGGTTTATCGGGTAGCGCGCGCGCCCGTCGATCACTTCGCCGATCGTCTCGCCGCCGATGGCGCCGGAGACGACGTCCTGCACATCGGCGATGTTGAGACCGTAGCGCGAGGCCGCGAAGCGATTGATGGCGACATCGATATAGCGCCCGCCCGACAGACGTTCCGAAATCGCCGAGGAAACGCCGGCCACGCCCCGCGCCGCCGCTTCGATGGCGCGCGCGGCCGTGTCGATCGAGGCTAGGTCCGGCCCGCTTACCTTGATTCCGATCGGGCTTTTGACGCCGGTCGCCAGCATGTCGATGCGGTTGCGGATCGGCGGCACCCAGACATTGGTGAGGCCGGGAACGCGGACGGCGCGGTCAAGTTCTTCGATGATGCGCTCGGGCGTCATGCCAGGCCGCCATTGCGAGCGCGGCTTGAGCTGGATCGTGGTCTCGAACATTTCGAGCGGCGCGGGGTCGGTCGCGGTTTCGGCGCGGCCGGCCTTGCCGAATATGCTTTCCACTTCGGGCACGGTGCGGATCAGCCGGTCGGTCACTTGCAGGAGGTCGGACGCCTCCGCCGCCGAAAGCCCCGGCAGAGCTGTCGGCATATAGAGCAGATCGCCTTCGTCCATCATCGGCATGAACTCGCCGCCAAGGCGCGAAAGCGGCAGCGCCGTGGTGGCGAACGCGAGTGCGGCGATGAGCAGAATCAGCCGCGGCCTGGCGAGCGTGAAGTCTATCGCCGGCCGATAGAGGCCGGCCAGGAAACGGTTGATCGGGTTGGCGTCCTCGTGCGGAATCTTGCCCCTGATCCAGAACCCCATCAGCACGGGAATAAGCGTCACCGCGAGCGCGGCGGACGCCGCCATCGCATAAGTCTTGGTGAAAGCGAGCGGCGCGAACAGTCGCCCCTCCTGCGCTTGCAGCGTGAACACAGGCACGAACGAGAGCGTGATGATGAGCAGGCTGAAGAACAACGCTGGGCCGACTTCAATGGAGGCTTCGGTGATGACGCGCCAATGATCCGCGCCCTGCGGCATCTCGCCGTCATGTTCCTCGCGCCAGCGCTCCAGCTTTTTGTGCGCGTTCTCGATCATGACGACGGCGGCGTCGACCATGGCGCCGATTGCGATGGCGATGCCGGAAAGCGACATGATGTTGGCCTCCACCCCTTGCAGGCGCATGATCAGGAAGGCGGTAGCGATTCCGAGCGGCAGCGTGATGATCGCGACCAGCGCAGAGCGCAGGTGGAAGAGAAAAAGCGCGCAGACCAGCGCGACGACGATGAATTCTTCGCCGAGCTTGTGCGTGAGGTTCTCGATGGCGCGGTCGATCAGGGAAGAACGGTCATAGGTGGTGACGATCTCGACGCCTTCGGGGAGACTGCGCCGCAACTCGGTAAGGCGCCCGCGCACGGCCTCGATCACTTCGCGCGCGTTGGCGCCAGCGCGGATCACCACGACCCCGCCCGCGACCTCGCCTTCGCCATTGAGTTCGGCGATGCCGCGGCGCATTTCCGGGCCGATCTGCACCCAAGCGACATCGCCCAGGGTGATGGGAACGCCATTGGCGCCGAGGCCGAGCGGGATGGCGTTGAAGTCCTCGATCGTACGGAGATAGCCCGAGGCGCGCACCATGTGCTCGGCCTCGCCCATCTCGACAACCGCGCCGCCGGCTTCCTGATTGGCGCCGCGCACGGCTTCGGCGACGCGCGCTTGGCTTACCCCGTAAGCCGCCATACGCTCGGGATCGAGCACAATCTGGTATTGCCGCACCATGCCGCCGATGGAGGCGACCTCGGCGACGCCTGGCACAGTCTTCAATTCAAACCGCAGCAGCCAATCTTGCAGGCTACGCAGCTGGCCAAGATCATGCTGGCCGCTGCGATCGATCAACGCATATTGGAACACCCAGCCCACGCCGGTGGCGTCGGGGCCGAGCGAGGAGCGCGCGCTTGCAGGCAGGCGGCCCTGCACCTGGTTCAAATATTCGAGCACGCGCGAGCGCGCCCAATAGAGGTCTGTCCCGTCCTCGAAGATGATATAGACGAAGCTGTCGCCGAAAAAGGAATAGCCGCGCACCGTTCGCGCGCCCGGCACGGAGAGCATCGTCGTCGTCAATGGATAAGTGACCTGGTTTTCGACGATCTGCGGCGCCTGGCCGGGATAAGACGTGCGGATCACCACCTGCACATCGGAGAGATCGGGCAGCGCATCGACGGGCGTTGCCCGCACCGCGAGCGCGCCGGCTACGGCCAGCGCCAGTGTCGCCAGCACGACGAGGAAGCGATTGGCGACCGACCAGCGAATGATGGCGGCGATCATTGCGGCGCTCCGGTCTTGCTGATCTCTTCGACCACGTAGGCGGCGCCGTTCTGCCGGAAGCGGAACGCCACCTGATCTCCGACGCGAAGGTCTGTCGCGAGAGTTGGACGCGCGAGGCTAAATTGCATGCTCATCGCTGGCCAGTTCAGGCTCGTCACCGGCCCGTGCGCGATGGTGACGCCGGCGCCGCTCAGCGCCGTGATGCGCCCCGACGCGGTATGCGATGTTGCGGCCTCTGCGTCTGCTGTGTTGCTCGACGCTTGCAAACGTTCGAGCGCGCCGGAGAGACTGGCTTCCGAATCAATCAGGAACTGGCCGGAGGCAACGACGCGCTGGCCTTGCGATAGGCCACTTCTGATCTCGATATTGTCGCCGCTTTGCCGGCCAAGCTGAACTTCCGTCGGCGCATAGCCGTTGTCATTGGCGACGATCACCATCGTCCGCGTCCCGGTGCGGATGACGGCTTCCGTGGGAACAAGAAGCGCTGGGCGTGCGTCGGGGTCTTCGATTCGCACTTCCGCTGTCATGCCTGGACGCAAGCGGCCTTCGCGGTTGGCGAGTGCGATCCGCACTTCAATCGTTCGCGTCGCCGCATCGGCCGCCGGCAGCACGCTTTCGATACGCCCCGAGAAGCTCTCGCCCGGATAGGCTGGCAATGTCGCAGTCGCGCGTCCGCCAGCGCGCGCCGCGCCGGCATCGCCCTGCGGCACCGAGACAATGAGCCAAATCGGAGAGATGCCGCTGATCGTGGCGAGCGGCGCGCCCGCCATGATCGTCATCCCCTGGCGCACATCGAGCGCTGTGATCGCGCCGGTGATCGGCGCGGTCACCGTAAACACCGGGCTCGGCGCGCCGTCCCGCTCAATGCGGTCGATCAAAGAGGCCGGCATGCCGAGCATGGTGAGCCGGCGGCGTGCGGCTTCGGCCACGTCACCGCCGATGCTTCGCACGGCGAGATACTCCGCTTGCGCTGCGGCCCATTCCGGCACGCGGATATCGATGATCGGCGCGCCCGCCTGCACCACGTCGCCGACGGCGCGTCGGTGCGCGCGCTCGACAAAGCCGCCGGTGCGTGCTTGCACGACAGCGACATTGCGATCATTGAACGAGATGATTCCTGCGGCAGTGACTGATCGCGTGACGGAGGCGCTTTCGACCGCCGCCAGACGAACGCCAAGATTCTGCGCGACGCCCGGATCGATGCGCACGCCGGCCTCGCTCGGCGCGTCGTCGGCGTAGCCCGGCACAAGCTGCATATCCATGAACGGCGATTTTCCCGGCGCATCGAAGTGCTGACTGGGAACCATCGGGTCGTACCAGTAGAGCACGCGCTGGCCCGATTCCGCAGTCGCTGCCGCGTTGGCGCCAGAGTGCCGCGTTCCGGCCCAATAGCCGCCCGTGGCTGCGGCGAGCGCCACGATGGCGACGCCGGATGCTATGAGAGCGATGCGCGAATCGTGCGGCTTGATGTATTCAGTCATGGCCCAACTCCACCGTATTGCAGTGTGAGCGTCGCGCCCAAGGAGGCGACGTGTTCTTCCAGACCGAGAACGTCCATCTCGGCTTCGAGAGCTTGGCCGCGCGCCGCGATCAGGATGGCGATGGTCTGCGTCCCCGCGCCATAGGCCGCCGCCGCCGCCTCGGCGCGACGCCGCGCCAAAGGCAAGCGTGTATCGCGGGCGCGTGCGAGATTGGCGGAAAGCGCCGCATGTTGCGCCAGGCGCGCTTCAAGCATGGCAAGATGCTCGCGCTCCAAGGCCACCCGTTCGGCGCCGACGCGGCTGACATCGGCGCGACGAGCGTCGATCACGGGCCCTTGCCGCCAAGGCTGCAACAGCGGCAAGCCGATGCGTAATTCGACCGAGGCCATGTCTTCGAGTTCAGGTGCGCGCCGGCCATAAGAAACCTCCCACGACCAATCCGGCCAGCGTTCGGCGCGGGCCATGCCGAGACCAGCTTCTGCCGACGCGCGCTCAGCGGCGAACGCGGCGAGCGCGGGATGGTGCTGGATGTGATCCCGCAATATGGCGGCGTCGATCGCGAAAGTCGGCGCACTTTCCGCGAGGGGCTCGTCCGCTGCGGCGCCGATCCAGCGTCGCAGCTCGGCGCGGGCCGAAACGACGACGGCTTCGGCCTCGCTCTTTCTATCTTCGGCCGCTGCGGTGTCGATCTCCGACGCCAATGCATCGTCGACGCCGGCGGCGCCTGCGGCCGGACGCGCGCGCGCCGCGTCAGCTGACGCCCTTGCTTCGCCGGCTAGACGGTCGAGCACGGCAAGCCGCCGCTCGGCGTAATAGAGCTTGATCCAGGAATCGGCGGCGCCAAGCTGCGCTTCAAGTCGCGCGAGTTCGAGCGCGGCGTCGGCGCGGCCGATATTCGCATCTGCCGCGGCGCGCTGAGCGCTACGCTCGGCCCCGCTTGGCATCTCTTGCATGATGCCGACGCGCTGCATCGTCATCTCGTCGCGACCGAGCCGATAGCGATCGGGACCCGTTACGGGAACATTGTCATAGCCGAGCACCAGTTCGGGATCGGGCAGGCGCCCCGCCGCGCGTCGATCACGGCGCGCCGCTTCAACGCGCGAAGCGCCGGCTTCGATCGTCGGACCAACCGCGCCCGCTTGCGCGACCGCATCGGAAAAACTCAATTCTTGAGCATGTGCCGCCGGCGCGAGGCCGATCGCGCAGCACATGAGCCACGCTTTACGCATCTCTGAACTCCAGGAAAAAACGGGACGAGCCCAAACGCGCGCGCGCATTCGCGCGTGCGCGTTTATTCCGATGTCAGATGCTTCGTGGCGGTCGGAAGAGTTGCTGCAGCGGGCCGCTCGGCGCCGCCGGCTCGCCCAGGATCGGCTGCGACACACGGACTGTGGCAGAGGGCGCGAGGAGCGGCGCGAGCACCGGCGCAACCGTCGGCGCTGACCGGCAGGCCATGCCCTCCATGCAGCTGCTCATCTTGTCGGAGCCGCTTTTGGACGGCGCTCCGTTCTCATCGCAGCAATCATGTTGCGATGGAGATCCGGCGGAAACCTGCATCGGGCATGAGGGCGCCGCTGCGGCGTTAACCACCCCGCTCGCCGCCAGGGCGAACGCCATCAAAACGGTCAGCCAAACCCGGCGCATGCGGTTAAGATAGTACAGATTGATCGACAAGTCATCAACGCGATGCGTCGCCGCCTGCCGAATAAGGTTCTTTCGAGGATCAAATGCTGAACAACGCGCCCAGAAACCACTGCTATATCTTAACGACCGGCAGGCCCGCTGCGCGCCATTCCGGCATGCCGTCCTCGATCCGCATCGCTTGAAGCCATGTTCACACATCGCCACTTGACGAGCCGGTGACGCGCTGAGGGAATTTGCTAGGCGTCGCATCGCGCAGAATTGGATTGAACGGCCAACATTAACGCGGCGATCAACGCAAAGGCCGCGCCTGCGATGAACGTCGCCTGAGACCCCAATCCGTCCCAGAGGAGCCCGGCGACAACGCTCGCCAGCAGCAGCGTTATACCCGTCGCCAAGTTAAACACGCCAAACGCGGAACCGCGCAGATATTCAGGCGCGTGATCGGCAACAAGTTTCGTCAACAGGCCCTGGGTCAGCGCCATGTGCGCGCCCCACAAGGCTATGCCGACAAACGCGCCCGCGAGCCCTGGGCCGAATGCGAGCGCGAGATCGGCTGCGACCAAGGCCGCAAGCCCCCACAGCAGAAGCGTGCGGGCGGAGATGCGGTCTGACAGTGCGCCGGCCGGAAGCGCGCCCAGTGAATAGACGATGTTCAACACCACCAGCACGAGCGGCGCGAACATAAGCGGCAGCCCCGAGGCGCTCGCCTTGAGCACGAGAAACGCCTCGCTGAACCGCGCCATTGTGAAGACAACGCCCAATGTCACCACGTTCCAGAATCCAGGCGCTAGGCGCTTGAGGTCGCTGAAGCGGATCGGCGGGCGCGGCTTGGTTTCAGCTGTGCCGCGATCCTCGACGCCGACGAGCACGATCACCACAGCAATCGCGGCGGGAACAACTGCCAGCCAAAAGACCGCCCGCATGTCGTTGGCGAACACGATCATCAAGCCGATCGCCGCGAGTGGTCCGATGAAAGCGCCCGCCGTGTCGAGCGCCTGGCGCACGCCATAGGCGCGGCCGCGAATCTCAAGCGGCGTAACGTCAGCGACCAGCGCATCGCGCGGTGCGCCGCGCAAGCCCTTGCCGACGCGGTCCGCGAACCGCGCGCCGAACACAAGCGCCGGCGCGTTGGCGATGGCGAAAAGGGGCTTGGTGAGCGCGCCTAGACCATATCCGAGTAGGATGAGCGGCTTACGCTTGCAGATCTTGTCGGAAATGTAGCCTGAGAACACCTTTGAGATCGCTGCCGTCGATTCCGCGACGCCGTCAATCAGGCCGACCAATGCGACACTCACACCCAGAATGGTTGTGAGAAAGAGCGGCAACAGCGCGTGGATCATCTCCGACGACACGTCCATGAACAGGCTCACGAACCCCAGCGCCCAGACGGTGCGTGGAACGGCGGGGCGCGGGCCGGCATTGTTGGCGTTCATTGCAGCGCAGAGATCATGGCGCGTTGATATGAACGGGGGTGGCGGCGAGCACAAGGCGCTCTTGCCTCGCTCTAAAAGGAGACGCGCACTGCCGGCAACAACGCTCGCTCATTTTGCGCCGTTGTTTCGGGAGTGCTATCGTCGTCGGACAGGGAAGAAACCCGAACGGCTGGCGAAACTGCGCCTGTGCCTCATGACCATAGAGAATGGATGGCAAGTGCGTGAGCTGTTCACAGCCGCGCGGACCTAGAGTCCGCCTATTGTTCGACCGGGAGTCGCGCGGCGCGCCATTGCGGCAGCCCATCCTCGAGTCTGCGCGCCTTGTAGCCAGCCGCGCGGAGCGCAGCGACCGCCTCAAACGCGAACACGCAATAAGGACCGCGGCAATAGGCAACGATCTCTTTGCTGTGCGGCAATTCCTTTAACCGCCGCTTCATTTCCGCCGGCGGAATGTTGATCGCGCCCGGCAGGTGGCCCAGCGCGAACTCCTCGGCTGGGCGCACGTCGAGAACAGTGACGGTCCCTGAACTCAAACGCTTGCGCAGTTCGCCCCGCGAAACGGGCTCCATGGCGTCGCGTGCATTGAAATAGCCGCTCACGACCTGCTGAACTTCCGCGACATTGCGTTTGGCCACGCGGCCGATGGCGTCGAGGAGATCGAGCACACTGTCGTCGGACAGCCGGTAGAGCGTGAATTTGCCCTCACGCCGCGCCGTGACCAGGCCCGCCCGGCGCATGGACTGCAAATGCTGGGAGGCGTTGGCGACGGTGAGACCGACCTTGTCGGCCAAGGTATCGACGTTGCGCTCACCTTGGGCGAGGTGTTCGAGCATTGCGAGGCGGTGCGGGTGGCCGGCCGCTTTCGCGACCTCGGCAAAGCTCGCGTGAAGAATAGCTTTGATCCCCCGGCTTGACTTCGTCATTCGTTGGCTCCATCATTCAAGCGATTGATAGATTGTATTGGCCTAAAATGTCAACCCTCGAAGGAAATCTTCCAATGAATCCAAACAAAGCGCTCTGGGAAAAAGGCGACTTCACCCGCATTGCCGAGGGCATGCGGCAGAGCGGAGAAGATCTGGTTGCGCAGCTGGGCATAACAAAAGGGCTCAAAGTCTTGGACCTGGGCTGCGGCGACGGAACGACGGCGCTGCCGGCGGCGAAACTCGGCGCGGACGTGTTGGGCGTCGATATCGCCAGCAATCTGGTCGCGGCCGGAGACAAACGCGCCAGCGAATTGGGACTGAGCAACATTCGTTTTCAGGAGGGCGACGCGTCCAATCTGCTCGAACTGAAGGACGATAGCTTTGACCTCGTCGTGAGCATCTTCGGCGCGATGTTTGCGCCAAAGCCGTTCGATGTGGCCAAGGAGATGGTGCGGGTCACCAAGCCTGGCGGCCGGATCGTTATGGGCAATTGGATTCCCAATGATCCGACTTTGGTCGCGCAAATCCTGAAGATTAGCTCCGCGTACTCGCCGCCGCCGCCGGAAGGCTTCGTCAGCCCCATGACATGGGGGATCGAGGACAATGTGATCGCGCGATTTGGCGAAGCGGGCGTGCCAAAGGAGAAAATATCCTTCGTCAGAGACACCTACACCTTCAATTTTTTTGGTCCGCCGTCGGCGTTCCTCGCGGCCTTCAGAACATATTACGGGCCGACCATGAATGCCTTCGAGGCGGCGGAAAGGGACGGTCGCGCCGCCGATCTGCAGAAAGAGCTGGAAGCTCTGTTCAACAGCCAAAACAGAAGCCCCAGTGCGGACGCCACATCCATTCCAGCGACTTTCTTGCGGGTCAGTGTTGCTGTCGGTTGAGGAGCGACTTCATGATCCTTCGTCAATTTCTGCACACCGATCCGGTGGCGATCTCCTATCTGCTTGGCTGCGGCGGCAAGGCCTCGGGCGCTGTCGTCGATCCGGTAGGCGATGTATTACCTTACATCGCCGCCGCCGCGCAAACTGGCTTGCGCATCCGCTACGTGATCGACACCCATATCCACGCGGATCATGTCTCGGCGGGCCGCGCGCTCGCGCAGGCGACCGGCGCGGACTATGTCCTGTTCCATGAGGCGTTGGCGGCGCGGCCGTTTCACGGCGTGCGCGACGGCGAAATTCTTGAACTCGGCAACGTCACCATCGAAGCGATGCACACGCCAGGGCACACGCCCGAGCACATCTCGCTGCTGGTGCGCGACAGAACCAGGTCCGAGTCGCCGTGGTTCATTCTTACCGGCCACACGCTCATGGTCGGCGATCTCGGCCGAACCGAATTGGCGACGGACGCGGAGGCAGGCGCGCGCGTGCTCTTCCGCAGCGCGCAACGTCTGAAATCCTTGCCGGATTATCTCGAGGTGCTGCCGGGCGCCTATTCGGGGTCGGTCTGCGGCAAGAGCCTGAGCGGCAAGCCAACGTCCACCATCGGCTTCGAGAAGCGCTACAACGAGGCGTTCAGTCTCGACGAGGAAGAGGCGTTTGTGCGCCGCATGGTGAGCGATATCCCGCCGGCGCCGCCACGAGCCGCGGAATTGCGGGCGCTCAACGCGGGCGTCGCCGTCGCGGCGGCATAGGCGATGGATGTCGCCGCCCCCGGCGGGCGCGCCATTGCGCTCGGCTTGAAGGAGAACCGGCGACAGTTTGCGCTACTCATTCTGATCAACGGCTTCGTCGGCGGCATGGTCGGCATCGAACGCACCGTCGTACCGTTGATTGGCGCTGAACAATTCGGCATCTCCTCAACCACGTTGATCGTCTCCTTCATTGTCAGCTTTGGAATCGTAAAGGCGTTCGCCAATCTCGTGTCGGGGCATCTGGCGGATATTTGGGGCCGCAAACGCGTGCTCGTGCTTGGCTGGCTCGCCGGTTTGCCGGTCCCGTTCCTGATCATCGCAGCGCCGGACTGGAGCTGGATCATCGGCGCCAATGCGCTCCTGGGCGTTAGCCAGGGGCTTGCCTGGTCGATGACCGTGATCATGAAAATCGACCTCGTCGGGCCGAAGTCACGCGGTCTCGCGGTAGGTCTTAATGAATTCGCCGGTTATTTCGCGGTGGGCGCCACCGCCTTCGCCACCGGCTATATCGCCTCGCGTTACGGGTTGCGGCCGGCACCGATCTATCTCGGCGTTTTCTACGCCATCGCGGGTCTCATCCTGTCGGTGCTGTTGGTGCGCGATACACGCGGCCATGTGGCGCTGGAGGCCAAGGACACCAGCACAAGCGCCGGCATCAGCTTCCGAGAGATTTTCATGCTGACGTCATTCAAAGACCGCAACATGTTCGCCGCGTCACAAGCAGGCCTCGTCAACAATCTCAATGACGGCATGAGCTGGGGCATATTTCCCCTATTCTACGCCGCGTTTGGACTTGGCGTGGAGCGGATCGGCCTCTTGAAGGCGCTCTATCCGGTGACTTGGGGCTTGCTGCAAATCGTGACCGGTCCCTTGAGCGACCGATGGGGACGCAAGGGCCTCATCGTCGCCGGCATGTGGGTGCAGGCGGGCGGCCTATTTTTGACGGCGGCGACGCGCGACTTCGGCTGGTGGATGCTCGGCAGCCTGCTCTTGGGCATCGGCACCGCGATGGTCTATCCCAGTCTGATCGCGGCCGTCTCCGACGCTTCGCAACCGATATGGCGCGCGCGCGCGCTCAGCGTCTATCGCTTTTGGCGCGATCTTGGCTACGCGATCGGCGCGCTGGCCGCCGGACTTATCGCCGACCTGTTCGGCTTTGCCTGGGCGATTACATCTGTCGCTGGGCTGACCTTCCTGTCTGGCGCCGTGGTGGCTGTCGTTATGAAGCGCTCTGTCGGAGCGCCAGGATTAGCCCAAGCCGCGTTGATCGACCGCAAATTGCCCATCGAGGGATAGGTCTATGCAGGGTACGGGCTCGCGCCCGAGTGCGTGGCGCGTGCGGAGACGGGCTCATGCGCCGGGTTTTGATTTGGTTGTCGGGGTTGCAATTGGCGCCCTCCTCTTTGCGCCTAATGTGTTGGCGCAGACGCCGTCGGATCGGTGGGATCGGCACATGATGGGCTGGGATGGCGGCTGGTACGGCATGATCTTGGGGCCGCTGTTCATGATCGTCGGGCTCGCGGCCCTGATCGCTCTCGCCCTCGCGCTGACGCGCTGGTTTGGCGGACCGCAAGGCGCTGGAGCTTCGCCTCCGCCCGAGACCGCGCTCGACATCCTGAAGAAAAGGTTCGCCCGCATGTGCGCAAGCCAGTGATCGTCGATGCGCTGCTTGAAGCCAAGCCGACGCTCGATCGCGCCAAGCTGCTGACCATGCCGAAATCCGAACTTGTCTCGCGCGCCAAGCGCATCTTCAAAGACTCGCCCTGGTTGCCCGAACCGCTGCGCACCCATTCTGCGTCATCGCCGACGCCGCAAGCCATCGCGGCCGAATAGAGCCGCAGCGCTCCCGGCCTGAAGGTCCGATCCCTTCGACCGGGCGCACCGATGAGCCT
>JBEBIU010000129.1:0-7657 GCA_040080225.1 Terricaulis sp. | reverse complement strand
CGGATGATGGAGGTTGGAGCGCGCGGCCTCGGCCGCGCAGGCGTCGCCGGAGGCGACGCGCTCCCAGGTCCATATCTTCACGTCACTGCGTCCTTCTGACTTTCCGGCGCCGCCTTGATGAACGCTGGATGCGCGCGGGCGCGTTCGTCGATTGCACGCAAACGCGGATAGAGCGCAAGGTCCAGCTTAAATCGGCGCGCGTTCGCCATTTGCGGCGCGAGGCAGATGTCGGCGATGGTGGGTTTGTCGCCAAAGGCAAACTCGGTTTCGCGACGCTGGAACCTCTGCGCTTCGAGCGCTTCGAGCGCTTCGAAACCGAGCTTGATCCAATGCACATACCAGGCGGCCACGCCCGCCTCGTCAGCGCCGAAGTGCGAGCGCAGATAAGCGAGCGGCGCCAAATTGTTCAGGGGATGGATGTCGGTGGCGATGGTGAGCGCAAACGAGCGCGCTTGCACCGCCTCCCAAGGATCGGCCGGCAAGAATGGCGGCTCGGGATGCGCGGCATCGAGCCAGGCGAGGATCGCGAGCGATTGCGTCAGCACGCCGTGCTCTGTTTCCAGCGCCGGCACCCGCATCTGCGGATTCTTGGTGCGGAAAACGTCGGCGAGCTGCTCGTCCTTGCCCGGCGCGATGTTCACCGGGATGGCTTCGTACGCGACGCCTTTGAGGTTCAGCCCGATGCGCACGCGGTACGCAGCGGAAGAGCGCCAGTAATCGTAGAGCTTGAGCATCTAACCGTGCTTTCCCCGCGCCATCTAATCCTCGGCCTCCTCGATTTCGATTTCGGCACGTCCGCCGAGATCGACGAAACGCGACTTGAGCCGCTGAAAACGTTCGTCGTCGCGCCACAATTTCCACATCTGCTTTGCGGGACGCCCAGCGCGCATACGCAAGATCACGACCGCCTCCTGCAGCTCATAGGCCTCGACCCGGAACAAATTCGGCGCCGCTTCATCTGCCGCCTGCGCGAGCACTTGCGCCCAATGGGCTCTATCGTGCCGACGCCAGTGCGTCATATCGAGGGCGAGCGTCAGGGTTACCCTGATCTCGACCGGTTCGGGCATACCTTCACTCTCCGAGCCGCGTCTTCGCCGCATTCGCCGCCCGCGCCTTCTCGTGCAACCAGGCGGCATGTTGCGGCGCTTTCTTGGTACGGCTCCATTCTTCCAGCATCAAGGGCGCGACGCGCTTCAACTCCGCCAATTCCTCAGCCGTGCCGGTGTCGGCGGCAAGTTCGAGGCGATGACCGTTGGGGTCGAAGAAATAGATCGATTTGAAAATGCCGTGATCGGTGGGGCCGACAACCTCTAATCCCCGGGCTTCGGCACTGGTCTTGGCCGCGATCAGCTCATCGACGCTGCCCACCTTGAAGGCGATGTGCTGAACCCAGGTTGGAGTATTGTGATCGCGTCCCATCTCCGGCTGCTGAGGCAATTCGAAGAAGGCGAGCACGTTGCCGGCGCCTGCATCCAGGAACACATGCATGTAGGGATCGTATTCGCCGGTCGATGGCACATGGTCCTCGGCGAAAGCCGTGGTGTATTCCATGCCGAAAACCTCGCGATAGAATTCGACCGTTTGTTTGGCATCGCGGCAGCGATAGGCGACGTGGTGGATACCTTTGAGCGTGCTCATCGCGATCCCTCGTTAGCGAATATCTGCACCACAGCATCGCTCCCCTCGCGCAAACGCGCCCGGTACATGCCAGGCGTGTTCATCGCATAAGCCACGCGCCCGCGGCGATCCATGACGATGACGCCGCCATCACCGTGGAGTGCGCCGACCTCAGCGATCACCGCATTGGCAGCCTCCTGCGCGCTGGCGCGATCAAATTGCATTCGCGCGCAGATTTCGCGGGCGACGCCAATTCGGATGAAATATTCTCCGCTTCCGGTGGCGCTGACGCCGCAGACGCGGTTCTGCGCGTAGGTGCCCGCGCCGATGACAGGGGTGTCGCCGACGCGGCCCCAACGCTTGCCGGTCGTGCCCCCGGTCGACGTGCCGGCGGCGATGTTGCCGCTTCTATCCATCGCTACAACGCCAACAGTCCCGAATTGGTGATCGTCGGGATGGTGCTCGCTTGCGGCGAGCGGCTCAGGCGGCGCGCCAACGGGGCGCGGCGGGAGCGGAAGATTGTCGCGGCGGAGGGTCTCCTGCAATTGCCGCCAGCGCCGCTCAGTGAAGAAAAAGGACGGCTCAACCTGCTCCAAATTCTGCGTGCGTGCGAACGCTTCCGCTCCCTCCCCGATCAGCATGACATGCGGGGAGTTCTGCATCACCCGCCGCGCCAGCGAGATCGGGTGGCGCGTTCGGGTGACGCCCGCCACCGCGCCCGCCGCACGGGTTCGCCCATCCATGATTGACGCATCGAGTTCATTGCGACCCTCGGCGGTGAACACCGCCCCGCGGCCGGCATTGAACAACGGATCATCCTCCAAACGTTGGATGACGGCCTCTACTGCATCCAGCGCGGAATCACCGCGTTGCAACATCGTTCCGCCAACGCCAATCGTATCGTTCAACGCGGCGCGATATTGCGCTTCGAGCTCCGGTGACAAGCTGGCGCGCTCGATCACGCCCGCACCGCCATGGAGCACAATCGACCAGCGCGGCGCCTGTTCGCGCGAGCCCGCAGCGGACGTCAGCAGCAGCGCCGCTAGCACCATGACGAGCCGGTTCATGCGCTTTCCTTCAACACGCCGCGCCGAATCTGGTCGAGCTCGATCGATTCGAACAGAGCTTTGAAATTGCCCTCGCCGAAGCCTTCATTGCCCTTGCGCTGGATGAATTCGAAAAAGATAGGCCCGATCGCATCTTTCGAGAATATCTGCAGCAAAAGCCCTTGCCCATCGCTGGGACCGCCATCGATGAGGATGCGGCGCTTGCGTAATTCCTCGACCTTCTCGCCGTGCCCGGGCAAGCGCTGATCGATCAGGTCGAAATAGGTTTCGATCGTGTCCTGCAATTCCACTCCCCGCGCCCGCAAGCGATCGACTACCGCGTAAAGATCATCACATCCGAACGCGATATGCTGGATGCCCTCGCCTTTGTAGCGCTGCAGGAATTCTTCGATCTGATCGACCTTTCCCGGTTCGCCCTTGGATTCGTTGAGCGGAATGCGGATCTTTCCGCACGGGCTGGTCATCGCCTTGGAAAAAAGCCCGCTGACTTTACCCTCGATGTCGAAATAGCGGATCTCGCGGAAGTTGAAGATGCGCTCGTAATACTCGGCCCATTTGGCCATGTTGCCGCGGAACACGTTGTGCGTGAGGTGATCGAGATAAGTGAGGCCAACGGAATTCTTCGTTTCGTCAGCGCTCTCGATAGGTCTGAAGTCGACATCGTAGATTGACTGCGCGCCGTAGCGATCCACCAGATACACGTAGGCGCCGCCGATGCCCTCGATGCAGGGAATATCGAGCTCCATCGGCCCGATCGCCATGTCTACCGGCTTGGCGCCGCGCTGGAGCGCCGCCTCAAAGGCCGCGCGCGCGTCCTTCACCCGAAACGCCATGCCGTTCGCCGACGAACCGTGCGCGCCGCGGAATTCCGCAGCCTGCCCCAGCGGCTCCATGTTGAGGATGAAATTGATGTCGCCTTGCTTGTAACGGAGTACATCCTTCGAGCGGTGCTTGGCGACCGCCGTGAAGCCAATGCGCTCGAAATAGGCGGCGAGCTCCTCCGGCTGGTGCGAGGTGAATTCGACGAATTCGAAGCCGTCGGTCCCAATCGGATTTTCAAACAAGTCCGCCATAGTTTCCGCCTTGGTCAATTTTCGGCTCTTCTAGCCGCGACGCACCTTCGCGCCAAGCTTCAACGCGTGGGCGTGAGCCGTAACACCCGCCCGTTTCCTTCGTCGGTCACAATCCAAACGGCGCCGTCGCCAGCCTCCGCAAGATCACGGATGCGCCCGATTCCCAGTTCGAAGCGCTCCTCGCCAACGACACGGCCGCCCTCCAATTCCAAACGCACTAGCGCCTCGCTGCGAAGGCCGGCGATCAGGATATCGCCGCGCCACGGGAACAGGTCACCTTCGTAGAAGTCCATGTCTCCCGGCGCGATGACCGGATCCCAATAGTAAGCGGGCTGCTCCATACCCTCCTGCACCGCAATACCAGCGCCGACCGGACTGCCGTCGTATTCTTCGCCGTAGGAGATAATCGGCCAGCCATAATTGCGCCCGGCTTGCACCGGATTTAACTCGTCGCCTCCTCGCGGACCGTGTTCGATTGTCCACAACACGCCTGTGGCGGGGTCGATGTCCGCGCCTTGTGGGTTGCGATGTCCGTAGGACCAAATTTCGGGACGGACCCCCTGGCGGCCCGCAAACGGATTGTCGGCGGGGACGGAGCCGTCGGCGTTGATACGCACGATTTTGCCGAAGTGAGTGGACAAGTCCTGCGCAAATACCCGCGATTCCATCGATTGGCGCTCTCCTAGAGTAATAAACAAATGGCCGTCGCGGTCGAAATCGAGGCGCGAGCCGAAATGGCCTTGCGAGCGCCACGACGGCGTCTGCCGAAAGATCACGTCAACATTACTGACGCGCGCCGCGTCCTCGCTCAGACGCCCTCGGGCAACGCTGGTCCCATTGCCACCGTCCTCGCGTGGCTCGGAATAACTCCAGTAGATCAGCCGATCCCGAGAGAAATCGGGGCTCAACGCTACGTCGAGCAGACCGCCCTGCCCGCGTGCGTCTACCCGTGGCAGGCCTGCAACGGGGCCAGAAATCTCGCCGTCGCGCGACACTACGCGCAAGCGCCCCGATCGCTCGCTCACCAGCGCACGTCCATCAGGGAGAAATGCAATCGCCCACGGGTGGTGTAGTCCGCGCGCGATCTGCTCAATTGCGATCGCAGCCCCAGAGACGTGGAGAGGCGCTCGCGTCTGTTGGGAAAACACTGGCGAAAAATCGGCATTCGCCTGGCCCCGCTCCGGCTGAGCTTCGGCGCAAGCAGCGAACAGGCAAGCAGCAGCGAGCAAAAACAGGCGCATGCAAATCCCTCGACGCGCGAACACATTACCGGCGCATGGCTAATTTGGGGCAGTGTAGGCGTGCTGCCTTTTCGCTCGCAACACGGCTTGCGAAATTGTAAGCTTGGCGTCCGGAGGCGGGAGTGGCGGACGTCTTCATTTCCAGTTCGCGGTTGGACGAGGATCGCGTCGCGCCGATCGCGGAGCGTTTGGCGTCGCTTGGCCATGCCGTCGCGCGCAGGGACGCACCCGCCGCAATCAATGGCGCGCACGCAGTCGTCGTCATCTGGAGCCGCACTGCGCGCGCCTCGTTGCGCGTATCCGCAGAGGCTGCCTACGCCGCCGAACGAGGCGTCTTGGTGCAGATGCAGATCGATCCGGTCGCGCCGCCTGCGCCATTCGACGCTCTGCCAGCAGCCTCTTTTCACGGCGAGAACAGCGAGTGGGGGATTCTCGAGGATGCGCTTGCAAAAATCGCCAACGGCGAGAGGCAGGTGGGCGCGCCTCCGCGCGCTGCATCGCTTTCGCCCATCGGCGCACCGGGGATCGTGCTTGCAGCGCTCGCCGCAACGCTTCTGGCGCAAGCCGGTGCGCTGAGTTCGGCTGTGGCCGGCGGGCTCGCGCTGAGCCAATTAGGCGTTGTGTTGACGGGCGCGTTGGCCTGCGCGGGGCTCTGCGTCTTGGTCAGTGTTTGGCGCATGTTAGCTGCGGTGCGCGCGTGAGCGACAAGCCCCTTCTGCAAAGCCTGATCGGCGGCGTTCGCCGCGTCCTCGCGCTGCAGGTGCTGCTGAGCATCTTCGCCGCAGCTTTGGCGGCCTGGACGCTTGCTGTGACCACAGGCGTGATGCGCGAGCGCGACCGCCTCAACGACCGCGTCATCCAATTGGAAGGAGAGCTGGCGAGCCGCAACATCGTAGTGCCCCCGCCACAACGAATTGTCGAAGCCTCGCCTGCCTATCCACCTGAGGTAGCCGCCGCCGCGGCGAGCAGTACTGGGTTCAACGCCTCCGAAGCGCTTACCGACCTGTTCGCGCCGCCGCCGCCGCTGGCGCGTGTGGTGCTCCATGTGCGCGCGGAGTCCGATGCGGAAGCTGCCCGCGAACTCGTGAGGCAAATGCAGACGCAGTCCTTGGACGTCAGCGCTCACCTACTGCCCGCCGGCGCCGATTGGAGTTCTGGCTATTATTATTTCGACGGTCGCCAAAGCGCCTCGGCGGCTCAGATTGTCGCCCGCTTCAATGATGCCGCGCGCAAGCGCGAACTGGCGCCATGGTCGGCCCAGCTGCGCGGCACCGCCATGCCGGCGCGGGGCGAATTCGGCGCCGACCGGCTCGATATCGTGCTTCCGCAATTGCCGCCGCCGCCAACCCCGGCGCAGCTGTCCCCCAATGACGGCATGGCGACGGTCCCGTGAGCCAAATCCAACGCCACCAGCCTTGCTTCCGCCGATCGTGCGGGCGAGATATCTGGCAATGACCGCGATACCCCTGGACGAAGAAATCTGGGCGCCCAAGCGCGCCATGGCGCTGCGCTACGCCAGGCGCCGCTCACGCACGATCGCGGGTCTGCGCCGCTTCTTCGTCGCCGGCGCGGGTGCTTCCTTTGCGGCGGTGTTCGTATTCATGGGACTTTTTGCCGTCGAAGGGGGGTTCGAGGCCAGCCAATACGCGGCCAGCGAACCGCTCCGCATGATCAACCCGCGATTCTCCGGCCGCAGCCGGGGTGGAGGCCCCTACCAGCTCTCAGCGGAACTGGCCGAACGCCCACCTGGCGAAAGCCGCCCGATCGAGCTCGTTGCCCCGGTCTATCGGACCGAAGCGGGGACAATCATGTCGGCCCCCCGCGGAATCTACGACGAAAAGGCCAAGACCGTTGTTTTCAACGGCGAAGTGCTGTTCGCCGACCGCCAAGGGAACCGCTTCACCACCCCCCACATGGTCGTCGATCTCGGTGAAGGAACCCTGAGCGGCCGGGACGGCGTCACCGGCGCCGGCCCCCTTGGCGTCGTCCAGGGCGACACGTATGAATTGCGCGACAGCGACCAAGCGATGGTCCTGCACGGTAATGTCCGCGGCCAGATTCCTGACCGCAGCAAGAACTAGGGAGCCAGCTGCCCATGAAGGCGATCTTGACCGCAGCCGCCGCGTTCCTCGGCGCCGCGCTGCTCGCGCCAACGGCCGGCGCGCAACTGAGCGAGACCGGTGGGCCTGTCTCTTACTCCGCTGATAATCTTGAATATTTGGACGGCGACCGGCGATTGGTCCTGGTTGGCGATGTCGACATCGTCCAGGCTGACGCCCGCCTCCGCGCCGACCGCATCACCCTATTTTTCAGCCGTTCCTCGGCATCCCCGCAAGACAATCAGGGCCTCGGCTCGGGCGACATCGAACGCATGATCGCCGAGGGCGAGGTCTATTATGTTCGCCCTGCGCAATCGGCCCGCGGCAACCGCGCAGTCTACGAAGTGGCCCAGGACGCGGTCACTTTCTCAGGAAACGTCGTGGTCGCCAGCGACGACAACGTCATTCGCGGCGAGACCCTGGTGCTGGAAATCGGCACCCGCCGCACCACGATCCGGCCCAACGATGGCCAGCGGGTGCAAGGCGTGTTCGTTCCCCGCTCCTCGGGACGCAGCTGCCCGCCCGGCGCTCCACACTCGCCGCGATGCCCGGCCGCCCCC
>JBEBIU010000128.1:0-7660 GCA_040080225.1 Terricaulis sp. | reverse complement strand
GCGCCGCCCCCGGCGGCGCGCACCAACTTTCCTCGCCGATTCCCGAAAACCCTGGCTGATTCCAGAAACGACCGCACTTTTCATAACTCCGGCGAGCCTTTTGCGCGGTGTCCAGCCATCGCTCTCCCTGCGACGGGATCGCATCGGAGACCGAACATGGATCAAGATTTCGCTGCCGCCACGGCCACACAATGGCTGCTGAACGCGCAAACCGACGTCACCCGCTACGCCATTTTCGCTATTGGCGTCTGGCTGGTGTTGTGGGTTGTTTTCGCTGGCGTCTTACGCGGGCGTAAGATCAGGGACACGACGCCGCCGGCGAAGCAACTCGGCCTCGAATTTATCGTTTCACTACGCTCGATCGCCATCTTCTCCACAATCGGCCTCGCCACCTTCATGTTCGAGCGCTTCGGCATACTGCCGGGCCCAGCGCTTGCCGCCAGTTGGGGGCCGGTTTGGTTCTGGGCCAACCTCGCGCTCATTATCGTGGCCCACGACGCTTATTTCTATTGGGCGCACCGGCTGATGCACCATCCACGCCTGTTCCGGGTTTTCCACCGTCGCCACCATAAGAGCATGAGCCCCTCCCCGTTCACGGCCTACAGCTTCGATTTGGGCGAGGCGGCAGTGATGGCGAGCTTCGTGCCGCTGTGGCTGTTCCTTGTGCCGACGCCCTGGGGCGTGACCGGCCTGTTCATGCTGCACCAGATCGTGCGCAATACGCTGGGGCATTCCGGCTACGAATTGATGCCGGCGCGCGGCGATGGCCGACCCATGTTCGACTTCCTCACCAGCACCACCCACCACGATCTCCACCACGCGCAAGCGGGCTGGAATTACGGGCTCTATTTCACCTGGTGGGATCGGCTGATGGGCACCGAGCACCCGGAATATTACGCCCGCTTCGCCGCCGCCGTGCGCAAGCCGCTGCGCCCGCAGGCGCCACTCGCCGCCATCCTGGAGCGCCAAACATGAGCAAACTCGCCCAAGTCGCCCACACGCTGAGCGCCGTGCATCCAAACCGCAAATCGACTGCATCTCAGTTTCAGAGACACACAAACCAGCCCGGAGTAACCGCCATGACCAAACTCGCCAGCCTCACCATCGCCATGCTGCTGTTCGTTCCAGTCGCCGCGATCTTCCTGCACAACGCAGCGCTCATGGTCGCCTGACCCCTCCCCGAAGGCGACACCAGAAAGGCGCGGACCTCCCCCCGGTCCGCGCCTTTTTTTGGCTGCTTGGCCTGGACCGCCGGCGCCCTCGCCGGCCTACCGTGCTTGCTGCCGCGCTGTTGTGGCGTGTTTGCACACAAAAAAAATGCTGGCGAGGGCGCCGGCGGTCCAGGCTAAGCCTCGGTCCAGACCTAGCCTTCCGCAGCTACGCGTTCTTCGAACCCGTATTCGCGCAGTTTGCGATAGAGCGTCGAGCGGCCGATGCCGAGACGACGCGCCACTTCCGACATGTGGCCGGCATAATGGTCGATCGCCAGGCCGATCAGGTCGCGCTCCACTTGCTCGAGCGCGCGCAGGTGGCCTTCGGCGTCGAAGATCGCCACCGCGGCGGCTGTCGCATCCGAAGCCTCTACCACCGCCGCTTGCAGCGCCGCGTGCGCTTCAGAAACATGATGGTCGTTGGCGGGAAGCGGGAGTTCGAGCGCGCGCGCATCGTTGGCGGCGACCAACGGCTTCAGGCCGGAGATTTGCGGAAAATCCTCCGGCTGCAGCACATCGCCTTCGCACAGGATCACAGCGCGGAACACGCTGTTCTCGAGTTGGCGCACGTTGCCCGGCCAGTCGAAGTCGAGCAGCATCGCCATAGTCGCTTCCGAGGCGCCGCGCACATTGCGGCCCTCCTCGGCGTTGAAGCGGGCGATGAAGCGCGCGACCAGCGTCGGCAAATCCTCGCGGCGCTCGCGCAGCGGCGGCGCCTCGATGGGAAACACGTTCAGGCGATAGAACAGATCTTCGCGGAAGCGGCCGTCGGCGACGAGCTTGGTCAGATCCTTGTTGGTGGCGCTGATGATGCGCACATCGACCTTCAGCGGCCGCTTCGCACCGACCGGATCGACCTCGCCCTCCTGCAGCACGCGCAGCAGCTTCACCTGCGCCTCCAACGGCAATTCCCCGACTTCGTCGAGGAACAAAGTGCCGCCATTGGCTTCAGCGAACTTGCCGGCATGATTGTCGGTGGCGCCAGTGAAGCTGCCCTTGACGTGCCCGAACAGGATCGATTCAACTAGGTTTTCCGGGATCGCGCCGCAATTGACCGTGACGAACGGCCGGCCCGAGCGCTCGCTCGCGCCCTGGATCGCGCGCGCCAGCAATTCCTTGCCGACGCCGCTTTCCCCAGTGATCAGCACTGGGATGTTGGAGCCCGCCGCGCGCCGGCCCATGCGCACCACCGGCGCCATCACCCGCGCGGTCGCCACCATGTCGTCAAACGAAAGCTGGCCGGAGGCGCGCTTCTTCAAGCGAACGACTTCGGTTTTCAGATTGGTGAGTTCAAGCGCGTTGCGGATCGACACCATGATGCGCTCGGGTGAAGCTGGCTTGACGAAGAAGTCGCACGCGCCGGCCTGCATCGCCTGCACAACCGTGTCGATGCCCCCTGACGCGGTGAGCACGATGCACGGGAGATCGCCGCGGCGCTGGCGGATTTCCTTGAGCGCTTCTTGGCCGCTCATGCCTGGCATCACCAGGTCGAGCATCACCGCATCAATGTCGGCGTGCGTCTCCACCGCATTCACCGCTTGGTGTCCGTTCTCGGCGGTGCGTGTATGAAAGCCGTTGCGCTCGACCGCCGCCTGCAACAGGCGCCGTTGCGCCGGATCGTCATCGACGATCAGGATCGTTTTGCTCATGTCCCACCAAATCTATTGAGCGCGTTTCTCTGTCGGAAACGCTGTTCATGTGCGGGACCATAACCAAGACAGGTTCAGGTCGCGTTAAAATGGCACAGTTTTTCGAGGTTTCGGTAAGCGTTTGCAGGGATTATGTGAACGCTGTGTTTACTACGCTCCCACCCATTGCCGGGGCGTCGCGCAGCGACGAGCCCGGGCCCCATGAACGCGAACAATTGCTTTCTCTCAGGTTGAAACCTCACCCAGCCCCGGATGAATGCGCAGCATTCAGTCCGGGGCCCACAAACACGAACCGTTCGCGATCTTGGGTCCCGGACTTGCGCTTCGCGCAATCCGGGAATGGGTGGTGAGATGAACGACGAGCGCGATCCCGAGCGCAACCGCATCAGCGCCCGCATTGGCCGGGTGGCGAAGGTCGGCGCCAATCTCTCCGGCGCGGTCGGCGCGCGCTTGGCGGGCGCTGACGAGCAGCGCCTGGCGCGGGCCATGACCCAGGCGCTTGGCCGCTCCAAGGGTCCGCTGATGAAGGTGGCGCAATTGCTGGCCACCATTCCCGATTTTCTGCCCGAAGCGTATGCAAGCGAGTTTCGCAAGTTGCAGGCGCACGCCCCGGCGATGGGTTGGCCTTTTGTACAAAGGCGCATGCGCGCCGAACTCGGTGAGGATTGGGAAACCAAGTTCGCCGCCTTCGAGCGTGACGCCGCGGCCGCGGCCTCCCTCGGCCAGGTGCACCGCGCTACTTCCCATGACGGCCGCGCGTTTGCGTGCAAGCTGCAATATCCCGACATGGCCAGCGCCGTGGAGGCCGACCTCGGCCAGCTGAAGACGCTGCTTGGCCTGTTCAAGGCGATGGACGGATCGATCGATTCCTCGGAGGCCATTCTCGAAGTCGGCGAACGCTTGCGGGAGGAATTGGATTATGCGCGCGAGTTGAAGCACATGCGCCTGTTCGGGCTCATGCTGGCCGGCGAAGGACGCATCCGGACGCCCGAACCGATCGACGCGCTTTCAAGTAAACGCCTGCTCACCATGACCTGGCTCGAAGGGCGGGGGTTGATGCACTGGCTGGACGAGAGCCAGGAGACGCGCAACCGCATCGCCGAAGTGCTGTTCCAGGCTTGGTGGCGACCGATGACGCGCCACGGCGTGATCCACGGCGACCCTCATCTCGGCAATTACGCGCTCACGCCAGGCGCGGAACGACTGAACCTGCTGGACTTTGGCTGCGTGCGCGTATTTCCGCCGCGCTTCCTGGAGGGCGTGGTCGGGCTCTATCGGGGGCTGAAGGCAGAGGACAAGGATCAGATCGCGCACGCTTACGAGATCTGGGGCTTCAAGAATCTGAGCGCCGCTTTAATCGAAGCGCTGACATTGTGGGCGCGCTTTATCTATGGGCCACTGCTCGAAGAGCGTGTGCGCACAATCGCCGACAATGTACCCCCCGCCGAATACGGTCGCCGCGAGGCCATAGAGGTGCGCAAGCGCTTGAAGAGCCTGGGGCCAGTGCTGATCCCGCGCGAGTTCGTGTTCATGGATCGCGCCGCCATCGGGCTCGGCGCCGCGTTCCTGCATCTGCGGGCTGAACTGAATTTCGGCGCCATGTTCGCGGCAAGCGTGGAAGGATTTGCGACGGAAGCGCTGGCGGCGCGGCAAGCGGAGGCGTTGGCGGAAGTAGACCTCTAGCAGCGGCGTTGTTGTTGCTAAGGCTCCGCGAGGTAGTCCATAATCGACACATGGAGCACAACACGCTGATCACAACGCTGGTCGCCGCGATTGTGTTGGCGTTCGTCTTCGGCTTCGCTGCGCAGCGGCTCAAGCTCTCTCCGCTGGTGGGCTACTTGCTCGCTGGCGTGGCGGTCGGCCCATACACGCCCGGCTTCGAGGCCAATATCGGGTTGGCGTTACAGCTCTCCGAGATCGGAATCATACTTTTGATGTTCGGCGTGGGACTCAAAATCTCTGTGGAGGACATTTGGGCGGTGCGCTGGGTTTCGATCCCCGGCTCGCTGCTCCAAACCCTGCTCGTGGCCCTCCTCGGCACAATTGTGGGTTTGGCTTTCGATATGCCCATCGCGGAGGCGTCGCTCCTCGGGCTAACGCTTTCCGTGGCTTCAACAATTGTGTTTTTCCGTATGTTGGAAGAGCGCCGGTTGATGAAAACTGAGGAAGGCCGGATTGGCGTTTCATGGTTGCTCGTGGAGGATCTTCTGATCGTCCTCGCCATCGTCGTGCTGCCGGCGCTGGCGGCGGCGTTGACCGGCGACGCTTCGCCCCTTCGTGTCGCCAGCGCCATTGGCCTGACGCTAGCCAAGATCGTGGTCTTTGTGGTCCTGATGCTGGTGGTTGGCGCGCGCTTGTTTCCTTGGTTGATTGTGCAAGTGGCGCACACGAAGTCACGCGAATTGCTTTCGCTCGGCGCCATGGCGCTGGCGCTTGGCGTGGCCTGGGCCGCCTACGCTTTTTTCGACGCCAGCTTCGCGCTTGGCGCTTTCCTCGCCGGCCTCGCGCTCAACGGCTCGCGCTTCAGCCACAAGGTGGCCGAGGATTCGCTGCCATTGCGGGACACCTTTGCGGTGCTGTTTTTTGTGGCCGTAGGCATGCTCTTCGATCCGCGCGTTATCTTGCGCGAACCGCTGGCGCTGGTTTCCATCGTTGCGGTGATCGTCGTCGGCAAAGCGGCGACCGCCTACCTGCCTTTGCGGCTGATGGGGCAGAGCGATGGTACAAGTCGGCTGATTGCGCTCGGCACCGCACAGATCGGCGAATTCTCGTTCGTGCTTGCCGGCATGGGACGCACGCTCGGAATCATGAGCGCGGAAACCTACAACCTCACGCTTGCCGCCGCGCTTATTTCGATTGCGCTCAATCCGCTGCTTCTTGGCTTCGCACCGGCTACCAGATCGTGACTCGCGCCTCCGGCGGCAAATAGAGCCGATCGCCCGGCGCCACATTGAAGGCCGCGTACCAGGCGTCCATGTTCCGCACCACGCCGTTGATACGGTAGACAGCCGGCGAGTGCGGATCGCTGAGCACTTGGTTGCGCAAAGCCTGATCCCGTGTGAGCTGACGGCGCGCTTGCGCCCGGGCCATGAAGAAGCGCTGATCGCCCGTCGTTCCCTCCAGCACCGGCGCCTCGCGCCCGCCGAGGGAAAAGCGGTAGGCATGCAGCGCCACCTGCAGGCCGCCATTGTCTCCAATATTCTCGCCGAGCGTGAGGCGACCGTTAACGTGCAGTCCCGGCAACGGCTCGAACGCGTCATATTGCGTCGCCAGCCGATCGGTGACGGCACGAAAGCGGGCGAAGTCTTCCGCTGTCCACCAGTCGCGCAATACGCCGCGCGCATCGGACTTTGCCCCCTGATCGTCGAATCCGTGCCCCATTTCATGGCCGATCACCCCACCAATGCCGCCATAATTCACCGCTGGATCGGCGTTGGGATCAAACAGCGGCGGCTGCAGATAACCCGCCGGAAACACGATCTCGTTGAAGGGCGGATTGTAATAGGCGTTCACCGCGTGCGGCGTCATAAACCATTCATCGCGATCACTGGGGCGCCCTAGGCGAGCAACATCGCGCGCCCAATCCCAAACCCGCACGCGCATGGCATTGCCGAACGCATCGCCAGCGTGGATCTCGAGACCAGAATAGTCGAGCCAGCGGTCCGGATAACCGATCTTTGGTTTGAACGCCGCCAGTTTCTCGCGCGCGGCCGCTTTGGTTTCCGCACTCAGCCACGCCGCATGGTCGATGCGCTCCCCGTAGGCGCGGCGGATGTTCTCGACCAAGTGCAGCACATCATCCTTGGCCTGCGCGGAAAAGTGCCGGCGCACATAGAGTTCGCCGACGGCTTCGCCGAGCGCGCCGTTGACAGCTTGAATGGCGCGTTTCCAACGGTCGCGCTGCTGCGGCTGCCCGCTCAGCACACTGCCGAAGAAGCCGAAATTCACATCTTCAACGGCTTGCGGCAATAGCGGCGCGCGGGCACGGACATAGTGCCAGATCAGATAGCTTCGCCAGGTCGCCACTGGCGTCGCCATGCACAATTCCGCCAGCGGAGCCATCGCGCTGAGTTCCGCCACCACTACTTCTTGCGCCGAGCTGAATCCTGCAGCGTCCATGCGCGCATCCCATGGGAAGCGCGGCGTTAACGCGCGCAGCCGCTCGCGCGACAGGAGATTGTAGGTGCGATCACGTTCGCGGCGATCTGCAATCGGCCAATGTCGATCAGCGATCGCTGTCTCGAAGGCGAGCACGGCGGTTGACTTGGCCTCGACATCACTCTGCCCAAACAAAGCGAGCATCTGGGCGATGGCGCTCGCATATTGGCGGCGTAGTTCCGGAAATTGGCCGTCATTGCGCCGATAATAGTCGCGCTCGGGCAATCCCAACCCGCCATGCGTGATACTTACGATATAGCGATCGGGATTTCCCTCATCGAGGCTCACGAACATATCGATCGGAGATGACACGCCGATCTCGGGTCGGGCCAAGAAGCGCAACACCTGTTCGTGGGTGCGCAACGCTACAATTTCGGCCAGGGCTGGTTCGATCGGCGAAAAGCCCAGCGCCTCAATCGTCTCGTGATCCAGGAACGCATTGTAAAAATCGGCGATCTTCTGCTGGTTGGAACCCGGCGCGCCGCCAGCGAGTGCGGCCTCCTCGATGATGGCGCGCACGTCGCGTTCGGCTTTTTCCGCCAAGATGGCGTTGGTTCCCCATGAGGTGCGGTCGTCGGGGATCGTGTTGCTGGCGAGCCAAGTCCCGTTCACGTAGGCGAAGAAATCGTCGCCCGGCTTCAC
>JBEBIU010000020.1:0-32773 GCA_040080225.1 Terricaulis sp. | reverse complement strand
GACCCAAATCAAGACGCTAGTGCGTGGCGCGCAGTTAAATGCGCGCCACGCTTGCGCATGGCCGGCCTTCCGCTGTTGTTGCCGGACCCGCTGTCGCAATTGTTATGTACAAGCCACCGTACCGACAGCGTCGATGGTTATGCTGTGCCTGTTCAATGCCGGAGGCAGCTATGACGACACAGATTTCAGCAAACCCGCAAACGCGCCGAAAGCGAGCGTCACGATGGAAGTGGCGCATGCCCGTGCAGATCGCAGAGGCAGTCCTTGAGGTGGAGCGGCGCGCCGCGGACGGGGAATCCATCGAGGCGATCGCCGCCGAATTGGGCATCAGCGCGAGCAGCTATCATCGCTGGCGTTCGCTATATCATGGCCTCAACGCTGACGACATCGCTTACACCAAGCGCTTGGAGAGCGAAGTGAAGCGGCTACAGAATGTCATCAACGAGTTTGAAATGTATGCTCCGCTTCCCGAGGAACCCCGTGCGCGGGCGTTGGGTTAAGAATCGAGGTTGGTCTGTGCTCAGGCCAAGGCTCTCTTCGGGCTCCTCACCAATCGTATTCCTCGCTTGTTTCGATTTGGCGCAGTCGGGGGCGAGGTTGTCAAGATTCTAGCTTGCCACATTCTAGACCGGAGAAGGCCGAAGATTTTGGTGTGATTGGCGTGGGCGGATTTGCGCTGACGTACCAGGGATGTCGGCGCGCGCCATTGCTTCCCAGCCAATACCTCGCATGCGCCGCTGGGCTGGCTTTGTCCTCGGCGTTCAGGGTTCGCCTGCGGTGCGATCACCATTCTCGCTCCTCGTTGGCCTCAATTTGACGACCTTCATCGCCAGCGTCGAAGCTGGCGTCAGCGGTTGGCTGTTGAGCCATGAGCGCAAGGCTGACCGCGACGCCAGTCGCCAGCGCGAAGGTCAAAGCGACAATCCCCGCGCGTCTTGCGTCCTCGCCAGGCTCATCGGCGCGTCGGCGCTTTGAGCCTGTGATCATGGCGGGTACGAGCGCATCCCTGGCCTTCACGGATTCCACCACGACTCCGAGCACGTGGATAACAACCAGTCCCTGCAGCATGCGAAATAACACTTCGTGCGTTTCGGAGAGTTCCAGTCCCCAGAGTCCTGCGAATGGGCCAGAGCTTTCCTCGCCGCCGCTGAAGAGGCCCGTGACGACGACGCCCGCAACAACCGCCAACAGCAGAAACACCGCCAAGCCGCCAAGCGGATTGTGTCCGAGATGGCGTTTGGGGTTTTGCAAGAAGAGATCGCGCACGTGCGCGACGATAGCGGAAGGGCCAGCGGCGAAATCGGCAAAGCGCGCGCGCTCGCCTCCAGCAAAGCCCCAGATCACGCGAAAGACGATGAGGCCAGCGATGCCTTCACCGGCGTAGCGATGGATCATCGCCGCGGCGCCTTCTGCTTCGCCGGTAAACCAGGCGACCAAGACAAGCGCAAGCAGGCTCCAATGAAAGATGCGCGTCGGCAGGTCCCACACCTGCACTTTGCGGCCGGTGGAATGAGCTGCGGTCATGACATGCTCCTAGTGCTCAAATTCGACGGCGATGCGGAATTGGCCGTCGGCCTCGGCCTCGTCGAGACCGGCGAGATATGCAAGCGCAATGCTGGCGTCGCCGAAACTCAGGTTTGGGCGTGGCCCCCAATAGTGCGCCCGAGCTTCAATTTCGCCGAAGCCTTCAAAGCCCACAGCCCAGCGATCCGACGTGCGCCACACCGCGCGCTCCGCGTAGCCGTGTTCCCATAGGTCCGAGGCGTTACCGCCGACATGGCGTTCAGCGATGAGATTGAGGCGCACCGTCAAGGGCCTCGAACGCCGCTCGGCCAGCAGTTTGAACTCCACCATATCGTCGCGTTCGTTCTGGCCGAACGCGTATTCGACATAACCACCGAAATGCACAGGCCAGGAGCGCGTGGCGGTGAAGTCGAACACGTTCTCAATGGCAACCGAGGTGAGTTCTGGAGGGGCGCCCGGCATGTGGTCGGCTTGCAGGACGAATGCAGGCCGCCACCAGTCGGTGAAGGCGTAGCCCGCCTCAGCGCGATGCAACACCGCGCCGTCCAAGCCGCCACCGCTGAGGAGGGCGACGCGATACTCGAGTTCGCTTTCGCCCCGCTCGACGCTGGGGCCGTAGACATTTGAGACTCCGCCGGGCTCGGCATGAGCCGCGCCCGACGACCCCAGCGCGCACGCGATCGCAACCACCATTGCATTCATAGTTCAAACCCCCGCGCGAACCGATCATCGGCCCTCACGGCGGCGATGGTGATCGTCCGAATTGTCGGAGCGACGGCAATCGTCGTCGCGCTCGCGGCGGAGTACTTCGCCGGTTCGTGGATCGAGGTACATTTCAACGCATTGTCCGGTGCGGTCGTAGCCCTTCACTTCAACGGAATTGGCGTAGCGCTCGATCTCCACAACGCGAAAGCCATCCGCGGCGAGCCGCTGTTCAAGGACGCTGAGCGACAGTGGCGCGGCGGCCTGTTGGGTTTGGGCTACGGCTATGGATGGGGCGGCGAGGCTAAGGCACGCCGCGGCGATGATCTGGCGGATGGTCATGATGAAGCTCCCTCGTGAAAGACGCGATCAGCGTCGCTGCCTTGTGCGAAATGCCCGCTGACATCCCCGTGACGGCGCCTGTCAGCGTTGCGTCAGGTTCCAAGTGGCAGGATGTTGGGTCAGCCATGTCCCTCAATCGCCGCCTCCTGGTTCTGATCGCTTTGGCCGCATTGCTCGCCCCGGCGGAGGCGCTCGCGCGGCGCGGCCGCGGTCGTGGCCGCAGCGGAGACCATGACGAGGCGCGCGAAGCCCTTGAGCACGGGGAGGCGCTTCCGCTCGCCCAAATCCTTTCACTGGCGCTCAGGGCGGTTCCAGGCGAAATTCTGGAGATTGAACTGGAGCGTGAGCACGGGCGGCTCCTCTACGAGATTGAGATTCTTGCGCGCAACGGCTGGGTTCGCAAAGTGATCCTGGACGCGCGTACTGGCGCTGTTCTTGGCGTGGAAGACGAGCACTGATGCGGGTCCTGCTGGTTGAAGACGATCCCGACATCGCCGCTGATGTCGCCCAAGCGCTCGCGGGGGCGGGCTTTCTGGTCGAACAGGCCTCCGACGGCGAAGCCGCATGGTTTGCTGGCGACACCGAGGACTTTGACGCTGTAATTCTGGACCTCGGGCTGCCCAGGCTCGATGGGCTGAGCGTGCTCAAGAGATGGCGGACGGCGGGACGATCCTTTCCAGTGCTCATCCTTTCGGCGCGCGGCGCATGGACCGAAAAAGTGGACGGCATCGAAGCTGGTGCGGATGACTATCTCGGCAAGCCGTTTGAACTTGGCGAACTCACCGCGCGTGTGCGCGCGCTGGTGCGGCGCGCGGCCGGGCATGCGACGCCTGTGCTCACAATTGGGCGGCTTTCTCTCGACACCCGGCGCATGAGCGTGACCGTTGACGGCGCACCACAGCCTGTGTCGCCGCTTGAATACAGATTGCTGGACTACCTCGCGCATCAGCGGGGACGGGTCGTCTCGTCGGGTGAGCTGGCGGAGCATCTGCACGGCGGCGAGGATTCAGCCGACGCCAACGCCATAGAGGCCCTGGTCGCGCGCGTGCGGCGCAAGATAGGCGCTGAAATTATCGAGACGCGCCGCGGCTTTGGCTACACGCTGAGCGAAACATGATCGCGCGTTCGCTGCGCTGGCGGCTGCTCGCGGGGGCGGCGGGCGCCATCTTCGCCGCGCTCGCTTTGGCGTGGTTCGCCATGGGCTATCTGTTTGAAGCTCATGCCGAACGCAGCGTGGAGGCTAATCTCATCCAGCATGGTCGCGACCTTGTCGCCGGCCTTACGCGGGATAGGCAGGGCGCGCTCGCCGTAGACCCCGAACCCTTCGATCCGCGCTTTGAACTTCCGTCCAGCGGGCTCTATTGGCAAGTCGCCGAAGGTGACGTTGTGCTGCGATCGCGCTCTCTGTGGGATGAGATCATGGCGCCGAACGAGAGCGTGGGCGCGAGCGCATGGACCTCGGGCGACGTGGGGGGGCCTTTTGGGCAGAAACTTGTATTCGTTGCGCGCCAAGTCTCACTGGGTGAAGGCGGCGCGCCCATACAAGTGATGTTGGGGGCCGATCACGCAGCCGTCACCGCGGCGCGCGCCGAATTCGCGCGCGATCTGGCGGTGTTTCTTTCTGTGCTGTGGGCCGTGCTTTCGGCGGCTGCTTTGATCCAAGTGCAGCTCGGCCTCAGACCGCTTAACGAGGTGCGGGCAGCACTAGCGGAGATGCACGGGCATGCCGGCGCGCGGTTGCAAGCAGAGAATTATCCGGCCGAGGCCGCGCCGCTCGCGCAGGCGATCAACGCGCTGGCCGATGCCCGGCAACGCGATACCGAACAGGCGCGCCGCCGCGCGAGCGATCTTGCGCATTCGCTGAAGACGCCGCTTGCCGCGCTTGCCGCACAAAGCAGGCGGGCGCGAGAGGCTGGCGCCAGCGATGCCGCCGACGGCCTCGACCGCGCTATAGAGGCCGCGCGCGGGGCTGTGGAGCGCGAGCTCACACGTACACGCATCGCCGTCGAACAGGATGCAACCCATGAACCGGCGGGGCCAATCATCGATAGGCTCATCGCCGTTGTTGAACGAACGGAGGCCGGTCAACGCCTGAGCTTCGAGAACGCTCTGGGAGAAATTGTCCTCCCCCTCGGCGAGATCGCGCTGATGGAACTCGCCGGACCGTTGCTGGAAAACGCCGCGCGTTTTGCCCGCACGCATGTGCGCATCAGCGGCGATGGCCGCCACCTGCGCATTGAGGACGACGGTCCTGGTCTGTCCGAGGCGCGAGCCGCCGAAGCGTTTGAGCGCGGCAGGAGACTCGACGAAGTTGATGCCGGTCATGGACTGGGGCTGGCGATCGCGCGCGATGTCGCCGAATTGAGCGGCGGCGCGCTGGCATTAGACACATCGACACTCGGCGGTCTGCGCGTGGAAGTGCGTTGGGATCGGGAGACGATCAGCGTCGCCAGCCGGTAAAAGGTGCGCGCTGCGCTTTTGTAAAAATTCAAAATTGGCGCTAGGAACCGACCTTGGGAGTACATTGTGGGCGAGAAATTGTCCGCGCGTCTCAATTTGCGTGCCGGCGATGTCACTCCACGCTCCCAACGGCGGAGCTAGACAGAACGTGGGGTCGCGGCCGGTCATCAGCGGCATCGTGGGATTGGAGAGCCATTGGCGGGGAGCAAAAAGGCGGAGGCCGGCCTCCTTAGTTAGCTCGATGGTCATGGTGGTGGCGGGTGGACTTGAACCACCTACCTTGGGGTTATGAATCCCACGCTCTAACCAGATGAGCTACGCCACCGAAGGGCGGGAGACATATAGCCGAGAGGCCGCCCCCGCAAGCGGTTCGACGCGCCGAGGCCGGGCCTCAGCAAGATATTTGCGCCGAACCATGCGTTTTCACTTCTGACTCCCCCTGACAGGCTCAAGTGTGGCATAACAGCATGAGATTGCTCGCCCGGGAGGGATGGTTTTGCCGGAAGATCTCGATCAAACGGACGCGCAGATCCTCGACTTGCTGCAACAGGATGCAGGGCATTCTATTGCCGACATCGCAGAGCGGGTTGGGCTCTCGTCGTCGCCGGCCTGGAGGCGGATCGAGCGCTTGAAGAAGATGGGCGTCATCCTGCGTCAGGTCACGCTGCTCGATCCTGAAAAGCTCGGCCTGAAGTTCGAGGTCATCGCCTCGGTCAAGCTGCAATTGCCGACCCGGGAAAATCTGGAGAAGTTTGAGGCCGCCGCCGCCGGTTGGCCGGAGATCGTCGACTGTGTCACCGTCACCGGCGCCGTGGATTACATGCTGCGCTTGGTCACCCGCGACATTCACGCCTACGACGATTTTCTGCGCGACAAGATGCTGGCTTCCGGGCTTGTCTCGGATGTGCAGTCGCGCATCGTCATCCGCGTTTCCAAGCGCACCACGGCGGCGCCGATCGCGCTCGCCATTATTTGAGGCCGGATGTGGCGCGCACCCAAGCCGCCAATTACGATTTGCGGCGCGAGGCGATCGTTGCGATTGCGGCGGCGCTATTTGCCCGCGATGGCTTCAGCGGCGCGTCGTTGGCCGATATCGCCAAACGCGGCAAGACATCGAAGTCGCTACTCTATCATTATTTTCCGTCGAAAGAGGACATCCTCTACGAGGTCATGATCAGCCATGTACGAGCGCTTGAGGCGGCGGCGCGCGCGGTTGCCGCGACGAGTGCTGCGCCAGAACGCAAGCTTCGCGAATTGGCGCATCGCTTCATGGCGCTCTATGTCGGCGCCGCCGATCGCCACAAAGTGCTGCTGAACGAGCTCGATCGATTGCCGCCGAAGCGTCGTGCGGAAATCGTCGCCGTGCAGCGCGGCCTGATCGAGATCGTGCGCAAACTGATGATCGAGATCGAGCCTTCGTTGAAGAAGAAGAGCGGACAGGGGTTCGCCGCCGCCATGCTGTTCTTCGGCATGATCAATTGGACCCACACCTGGTTCGATCCAAAAGGCGCGGTCAGCGCCGGAGCGCTAGCGGAAATGGCGGCTGGTCTAGTCTTGGGCGGCTTAGCGAAGGTGGGGGAATGACGGCGCCTTGAACAAAATGAAGCGCCGTTCCCGAAAGAAGAGCACCGTCATCCCGGGCTTGCGAAGCAAGACCCGGGACCCAGGGGATCGTGGAGCACCGTGCTTGTGGCCCCTGGGCTCCGGATCGCCCCAAAATCGAGCCTGCTCGATTTTGGCATTGTGGATTCGCCGAGCGCGAAGCGCTCGGTGGGCGCGTCCGGAATGACGGAGCTACTAACATTGCTGTGTTGTACTAGTCGTCGCTGCTCAATCATCGTAGCTCAGCGCCACGCCTTCGGAAACCGGAGTCGCCTGGCAGGTCAGCACATAGCCGTCCGCGAGTTCCGCTGCGGAAAGCCCGTAATTCACTTTCATTTCGACCTTCCCGGCGGTCACCTTGGCGCGGCAAGTGGCGCACACCCCGCCCTTGCAGGCGAACGGCGCGGGCAGGCCGGCGGCGCGAACATTGTCGAGAATGGACTTGTTGGCCGGATCGAAGGTCACGTTCACGCGGCGGCCGTTGAGAGTGACGCTCATCTTTAGCCCAGCGGCCTTCTCCTCGAGCGCGCGCGCCGCGGCGGCTTGTGCGACGGAGAGCTCGGCGGTGGTGAAACGCTCAATCAGGATTTTGTTCTTGGCGATTCCGTGCGCGGCGAGCGCCGCCTCGATCGCGTCCATCATCGGACCGGGGCCGCAGATGAAGAACGCATCCACACGCGCTGGTGCGATCAGCCTGCTTAGAATGTCGTCACATTTTTCGCGATCGAGGCGACCATTGAAGATCGCGACTTCTTCTTCCTCATCCTCGAGAAAGTGGAACACCTGGAGGCGGTCGATGGTGCGATCCTTGAGGCCAGCCAGTTCCTCAAGGAACATGATCCCAGCGGAAGCTCTATTACCATAACAAAGCGTGAACCGTGATTTTGGCTCGGTCTCGAGCGCGGTCTTGATTAAGGACAGGATCGGCGTGATCCCAGAGCCTCCGGCGAAGGCCACATATTGGTTGACAGCGGCAGTGTCGAAGCTCCGAGTGAAGCTGCCATGCGGCGCCATGGCGTCGAGCGTATCGCCGGCTTTCAGTTCCTCGTTGGCCCATGTGGAGAAAACGCCGCCAGCGATTTTCTTGACGCCGATCTTGAGCACGCCCTCGCTCGGAGACACGCAGAGCGAATAATTGCGCCGCACCTCCTCGCCATTGAACTCACGGCGAAGGGTCAGATGCTGACCCGGCTTGAACATAAATCTCGCAGCCCCGCCCTTAGGCGCCTCCAGTCGGACAGAAACCGCATCGGGCGTCTCGCGCAGCACTTCGACAACGCGGAGCTTGTGAAAATCATGGCTCATCGCCTCCCCCTCGATGGGGGAGGTGTCAGCGCGCGTCGCGCGCTGAAGGAGAGGGTGCGCACTCCGGCGATGAAGGAAGAGTCTCTGGCGGCTCGCCCGCCAACAATCGCTGGCCTCACCCCCTCAGTCACGCTCCGCGTGACAGCTCCCCCATCGAGGGGGAGCGGGGGCGATCCTGCCGCGAATGGCGTGTTGGGTTCCATCAGTGGCACTTGAACCGGTCGAACGGCTCCGCGCACGCATTACAGCGCCACAGCGCCTTGCAGGGTGTTGAGCCGAAGCGGGAAATTTCAGCGGTGTTCATCGAGCCGCAGCGCGGGCATTGGGCGTGCGTATCGTTGCGCAGCGATGCGCTTGCGGCCCCTAAGGGTGGAGGCGCGATGCCATAGGCGCGAAGTTTTTCGCGGCCCTCGTCGCTGATCCAGTCGGTGGTCCAGGGCGGCGACAGCGTGGTCTCGATGCGAACATGCACGAAGCCGGCTTCGTCCAGCGCCCGGCGGATGGACTGCTCGATAAACAGTGTCGCGGGGCAACCGGAATAGGTTGGGGTGACAACAACGCGGCCATCATCGACGGCGCGCACAATGCCAAGATCGACGACGCTGATCGCGGGAATTTCGGGGTCGGGGATTGTGGCAAGGAGCGCGCGGATATCTTGGACCGCCGGCGTCTCGCCGGCGTAGGTGTCGCGAGCCCCCAGAGGCGTGCTGGTTGAAGCACTTGCGCCGGCGGTCCAAGAAAGCGCTGTGCTCACCACGTCGCCCCCGGATAAGCGCGCTGCAGAAATTGCATCTGGCTCAAGAGATGGCCGAGGTGCTCGGTATGATGGCCACGTCGTCCACCCAACACCGGACGACGCGAGGCAGGGCGCGCAAGCGTAGCGTCCGCCAACACGGCATCGACGCGGCGATCCCATTCCGCGCGCAACTTGGATTTATCGACGCCGATACGTTCCTTCGCGAGTTTCGCCTCAAGCTCATCCATCTCGAACAATTCATCGACAAACCGCCACATCCAGTCGAGGCCCGCCTCGATGCGCGTCTTGCTTTCGTCCGTGCCGTCGCCAAGGCGGACCACCCAATCGCTCGCGAGCTGCCGGTGGTAGGCGACTTCCTTCACGCCCTTGGCCGCAATCGCAGCGAGACGCTCATCCTTGGAGGACGCCAGCGCTTGCAAGTACAGTTCCTGGAAAGTCGAAAACAGAAACTGCCGCGCCATGGTCTGCGCGAAATCGCCGTTCGGTTGTTCAACCAGCAGGCAATTGCTGAAATCCAAAGCATCGCGGTGGAAGGCGAGTTGGTCGGCGTCGCCCGCGACGCCGAGAAAATGTGTCGCCTGGCCGATCAGGTCGAGCGCGAGATTGGCCAAGGACAGATCGACTTCAATGGTAGGCGCATGTCCGCACCATTCCGAGAGCCGCTGGCCAAGGATCAGCGCGTCGTCGCCGAGGCGGGTCGCGTATTGGGTGAGGGGTGCGACCTTGGGCATGTTATCTTCCCTTCGCCCAGTTCCACCCATCCCCGGATTTGAGCACAGCGAAAATTCCGGGGCCCATAAACACGATCGGCGCCATTCGTGCGCTGGGGTTTCGCGATCTTGGGTCCCGGACTTGGCGCTGCGCGCCAATCCGGGAATGGGTGGATGGTCTTGTCATGGCTAGATATGTTTGATGTGGCTGGGGATCGAATAGAAAGTCGGGTGCCGGTAGATTTTGTCCTCCGCCGGTTCGAACAGCGGCCCCGCATCGGCGGGGTCCGAAGAAACGATCTGCGCCGATGGCAGCACCCACAGGCTCACGCCCTCCATGCGGCGCGTGTATGTGTCGCGCGCGTGCTCCAACGCCATCTTGGCGTCGGCGGCGTGTACGCTGCCTGCGTGGTGATGCGACAGCCCGCCTTTGGTGCGGATGAACACTTCCCAGAGGGGCCAGTCTTTCATGCTCTACTCCGCCGCCAACTTCGCCGCCGCCCGTTTACTCGCATGCGCGGCCGCAGCCTCCCGCACCCAGGCGCCGTCTTCCCACGCTTTCACGCGCGCTTTCATACGTTCTTTCGCGACTTGGCCGTCGCCGCGCACGACGGCGTAAAACTCGTCCCAGTCGATATCGCCGAAATCGTAATGCCCACGCGCTTCGTTCCAAATAAGCGCGGCATCTGGGACCTTTAGGCCGATAGCCTCGGCTTGCGGGACGGTGACGTCCACGAATTTCTGCCGCAGCTCGTCGTTGGTTTCGCGCTTGATACGCCAACGGATGGACTGCTCCGTGTTCGGCGATTGATCGTCAGGCGGGCCGAACATCATCAGCGAGGGCCACCACCAACGGTTCAGCGCATCCTGCGCCATGCGTTTTTGCTCTTTGCTCCCCGCGCAGAGCGCCATCGTCAGCTCGTAGCCTTGGCGCTGGTGGAAGCTTTCCTCCTTGCACACGCGCACCATGGCGCGCGCGTAGGGGCCATACGAAGTACGTTGCAACGGCACCTGGTTCATGATCGCCGCGCCATCGACAAGCCAACCAATGGCGCCGATATCGGCCCAAGTAAGCGTTGGGTAGTTGAAGATCGTGGAGTACTTGGCTTTGCCAGAGTGCAACGCCTCGATCATCTCTTCTCGCGACGTACCGAGCGTCTCGGCGGCGGAGTAGAGGTAAAGCCCGTGGCCGCCCTCGTCCTGCACTTTCGCCAAGAGGATCGCCTTGCGGCGCAGGCTCGGCGCGCGCGTAATCCAATTGCCCTCCGGCAACATGCCGACGATTTCCGAATGTGCATGCTGGGAAATCTGCCGCACCAGAGTGCGGCGGTATGCCTCTGGCATCCAGTCCTTCGGCTCGATGAATTCATCGTTGGCCACGCGCGCCTCGAAGGCGGCGAGCAGGGCTGAATCCTCGGCGGCCAGTGGCGCGGGCTTCTGCTTGTCCTTGCCGGAAAGGTCTGTGGTGTACATGGGAACTCCGGTAGCGAGATTAGGATAACCCGACCGTACGGTCAATTAATTCGACGCGAGCACGGTCCCGCCGATGGTGCGGGAAAGTCCCGTAAATTCAGCGATCACGCGGCTGTCGGCAGCGCTGACGCTAACCTGGTACACGCCCGAGCGGCCCGCGCGGGAGCTTTCGCGCGCCTCCGCGATCAACAAATCGTCCTCGCGCGCTTGCGCTAGAAACACGATGCTCGCCTGTTGCGCCACGGTCGCCTCGTTGCGCGAGTTGCAGGCATAGGCGAAGGCGGTGTCCGCAAGCGCGAAAATCATGCCGCCGTGAGCGATGCGATGGCCGTTGAGCATGTCAGCGCGAACAGCCATGGAAATGCGCGCGTAGCCTTCGCGCGCCTCCTCGATTGTGACGCCCCAATCTGGCCCAGTGCCCTCGCGCGCCAGCATCGTCTCCGCGACGCGCCTGGCCAATACATCCGCTTCACTCATCGCCACCCTCAATTGACCGCACGCAGCTTCTATCATAGGCCGAACACGAACGTGGAGACGAATACGATGGATTTCGAGACTATTCTGCTCGACATCGGCGGCGGCTCAGCGCGGCTGACGCTGAACCGTCCGGATCGGCTCAACAGCTTCACAGTGCAAATGCATGACGAAGTTTCCCGCGCGCTGGAAGCTGTGTCAAAGAGCGACGCGCGCGTTTTGGTGCTGACCGGTGCGGGCAGGGGCTTCTGCGCCGGGCAAGATTTGAGCGACCGCGCGGTGGCGCCGGGCGGTGACGGCGTCGATCTCGGGGAATCGCTGGAGAAGCGCTACAATCCGCTGGTCCGCCGGTTGGCGACGCTGGAGATGCCAGTGATCTGCGCGGTAAACGGCGTCGCCGCCGGCGCCGGCGCCAATATCGCCCTGGCCTGCGATGTTGTTATCGCGGCGCGAAGCGCAAAGTTCATCCAGAGTTTCGCCAATATCGGCCTCATCCCGGATTCCGGCGGCACCTGGACGCTGCCGCGTCTCGCGGGTCAAGCGCGCGCCATGGGCCTGGCGCTAACCGGCGATCCGCTCACTGCCGAGCGCGCCGAGGCGTGGGGAATGATCTGGAAGTGCGTCGACGACGAAAAGCTGGCGGAAGAGGCCAGCGCGCTCGCCTCCAAATTCGCCGCCGCGCCCACCAAGGGCCTTGCCGCAACCAAGAAGCTCATCCGCGAAAGCGGCGCGCGCACCTTGGAGGCGCAACTCGATGTCGAGCGCGACGCTCAGCGTGCACTCGGGCGCACCCATGATTACAAGGAAGGCGTCGCCGCGTTCATGGAGAAGCGGCCGGCGAAGTTTTTGGGGAATTAGTATGCTTGCTCTGTCGAGTGCTCCGTCATCCCGGGCACGCGAAGTGTGACCCGGGACCCAGGGGGATCGTAGAGCTGGATGGTAGCCCCTGGGTTCCGGGCGCCGCCTACGGCGGCCCCGGAATGACGGAGAGTTTTGATGTCGCCAGGTACATTGCAGAACTATGCGGAAGGCCACTGGATCGCTGGCACGGGCGCTCTCGCTGAACTCCGCTCCGCCATCGACGGCGAAGTGGTTGCGCTGACTTCGTCGCAGGGGCTCGATTTCACATCGATGCTGCGGTTTGCGCGCGAGAAGGGCGGACCAGCGCTGCGCGAGCTGACGTTTCACGATCGGGCGCGCATGCTGAAAGCGCTGGCCGAGGCGTTGACGGCCAGGAAAGAAGAACTCTACGCGCTTTCGTACAATACCGGCGCCACCAAGGCCGATGCCTGGGTCGATATCGACGGCGGCATTGGCACCTTCGCGGTGTATCAAAGCAAGGGCCGCCGCGAACTACCCAACGACACCATCCTGATCGAGGGCGCCGTCGAAGCGCTGTCGCGCGGCGGCACGTTCCAGGGCTTGCACGTCTACACGTCGCGGCAAGGCGTCGCGGTTCATATCAATGCGTTCAATTTCCCGGTGTGGGGCATGCTGGAAAAGCTGGCGCCAACGCTTCTCGCTGGCATGCCGGCCATCGTGAAGCCAGCGAGCGTCATTTCCTATCTCACCGAAGCAGCAGTGCGCGTCATGATCGACGCGAACGTGCTGCCGGCGGGCGCGCTGCAATTGATCGTCGGGGCGACGGGGGATTTGTTCGATCACCTAACCTGCCAAGACGTGGTCTCCTTCACCGGCTCGGCGCAAACCGCGGCCAAATTGAAAGCGCATCCAGCGGTTCAGCGCGAAGGTGCGCGCTTCGTCGCGGAGCAGGACTCGCTCAACGCCTCTATACTGGGTCCGGACGCGACGCCGGACTCGCCCGAGTTCGATCTCTTCATCAAGGAGGTCGCCAAGGAGATGAGCGTGAAGGCGGGGCAGAAATGCACCGCCATTCGCCGCGCTTTCGCCCCCGCCGCTTTGCTGGACGCAGTCCAGGAAGCGCTCAAGGCGCGGCTCTCGAAAATCGCGCCCGGCGATCCACGCGATGAGAACACCCGCATGGGCGCGCTCGTCAGCGTTACTCAACGCGAGGACGTGCGCACCAAGATCGCAGAATTGGCGCGCGATGGGGAGATTGTGTTCGGCGATCCCGCCGCCACGCCAGTGAACGAACAGGGCGCGTTTATGGCGCCCGTGCTGCTACGCTGCGAACGCCCCTGGGAGGCGCGCGCCGCTCACGATGTGGAAGCGTTCGGCCCGGTTTCAACTTTGATGCCGTACGCGAACGCAGACGACGCCATCGCGCTCGCCAATCGCGGCAAGGGATCACTGGTGATGAGCGTATTTTCGCACGAAACGGATTTCGCCCGTGACGTAGTGCTCGGCTGTGGCGGCTTCCATGGCCGCATCGCCTTCATCGATCGCGACAGCGCCAAGGAAAGCACCGGGCACGGCTCGCCGATGCCGCACATGGTCCACGGCGGGCCCGGCCGCGCCGGCGGCGGGGAGGAACTCGGCGGCATGCGCGGCGTTACTCATTACATGCAGCGCAGCGCCCTGCAGGGCCACCCGCGGACGCTGTCGGCCATCGTCAACAGCTACATAGCCGGGGCGCCGGTGCGGGATGCAGGCGCGGTCCATCCGTTCCGGTTGAAGTTCCACGATCTGGCGATCGGCTATCAATTGAAAACCGCCGCGCGCGAAATCACACTCGACGATATCGAGCATTTCGCACGCTTCACCGGAGACACGTTTTACGCGCACATGGACGAAGCGGCCGCCGCCGCCAATCCGCTGTTCGGCGGGCGCGTCGCGCACGGCTATCTGATCCTTGCGTTCGCAGCTGGGCTGTTTGTGGATCCCGATCCAGGCCCGGTATTGGCCAATTATGGGCTCGACAACCTACGCTTCGTAAAGCCCGTGAAGCCCGGCGAAGCAATTTCCGTTGCGCTCACGGTGAAAGAAAAAACCCTGCGCAAGCCCGATCAGGGCGAAGTGCGGTGGGACGTCGTGGTCGCCAACCGCGAAGGTGAGACCGTGGCGGCCTACGATCTGCTGACGATGAACGCGGCGTGAATATGGACCACCGGCGTCTCGCCGGGATCGCTTCGACACGCTCGGCGTGACGCCACTCATCGTCAGCCTGAGCTTGTCGAAGGCCGCACAATGCGGACACGCTGCCGGGCGATCCATAATGATCCGAGCTACGCCACCGTCTTCAGCGCTTCCACAAAACGCGGAAGGTCGGCTTCGCGCAGCCCCGCGACATTGATACGCGCGGAATCGGTCATGTAGATGCCAAACGCGTCGCGCAGCCGCACGACCTGAGCCTGCGACAGGGGCAGCGTCGAAAACATGCCCTTCTGGTCTGCAATCAAATGCATGGGGATAGCGTTCACGCGTTCGGCTGCAAGCGCCTTGCGCGTGCGCTTGATGTGGGAGCGAATGCCGTCGAGTTCCTCGCGCCAGGAGGCGCGTAGCGCAGCGTCTGCGAGCACTTCACGCACGATCGCGGCGCCATGGTCGGGCGGCATCGAATAGTTCGCGCGCGCTATGGCCGCTAGATTGCTCATGGTCGCGGCGCGAGAGGCCTTCTCCATCTTTACATAAAGCGCGCCGACGCGCTCGCGGTAAAGGCCAAAGGATTTTGCCTCCGATACCGCCATGATCGCCTCTGGAACTTGTTCTAGAAGTAGGCGCGCGCCTGCGACATCTTCATCAACGCCGTCGCCAAAACCTTGGTAGGCGAGGTCGATGAACGGAATGATCCCGCGCGCATTGAACGCATCGGCGAGCGTTTGCCATTGTGCCAGCGAGAAATCGGCGCCGAGTGGATTGTGGCAACAGGCCTGCACGATGATGGCGTCGCCGCGCTCAGCTTTGCTTAGACCCGAGACAAGCGCATCCATGTCGATGCGTTGACGCTCGATGTCGAAGAAAGGCGCCACGATCGGTTCGAGGTTCGCTGCGCCCACGATCGAGGGGTGATTGGGCCAGCAAGGCGCAGGCAAAAGCACGCGCCTTGCGCCACATTCGTGCAGCAGGTCGCAACCCAGACGCAACGCGCCGGTGCCGCCGACTGCCTGAATGGAAACGAAATCGCGCGCCACCAGACCCCAGGCGAGCTGACCGACCATTTGGAGAAAATCCAAATCGCCTTGCTGGCCGACATAGGTTTTGGTCTTCTGCGTCGCCAGCAACAATGCTTCGGCGTCTTTGACCGCGCGCATGACAGGGGTCACGCCGTTTTCGTCGCGGTAAACGCCGACGCCAAGATCAATCTTATCGACGCGCGTATCCTCGCGGAACATCTGGATGATTTTCAACAGCGGATCGGGCGACCGCACCTGAAGGTCAGCGATCATGGGGCGTCCTCCTGTGGCCAGGCTTCCAGCACTTCGACAAAGCGCGTCAGCCAGGCATTGGTCTGGTGGCCGTCAAGGACGCGGTGATCGATGGTAAGCGAGACGTACGCCATCGGCTTGACGATCATCGAGTCTGCGCCATCGACCTCGCGCACGACGACGCGCTTCTCCAGCTTGCCGACGCCTAGGATCGCCGATTGCGGCTGATTGATAACGATCGGCGTCGCCAGCAGCGAGCCGGAGACGCCGTGATTGGAGATGGTGAAAGTGCCGCCTTGCACATCGGCGGGCTTGAGCGCGTTCTTGCGCGTGCGCTCTGTGAGATCATGCAACCGCCGCGCCATATGCAGTAGGGGAAGGTCCTGCGCTTGATGGATGACCGGGACAATCAATCCTCTCTCACCCAAAGAGACGCCGATCCCAATGTTCACGTCTTCGAACACTTCGAGGTAGTCGTCATGCCAGCGCGCGTTGACGTTCGGCGAAGCCTTCATCGCTTGCGCCGCTGCGATCACAATGTATGCGGAGTACGAAAGGGGGACGCCCATTTCCTCGAACAACAACTTCGCGCGCTTGCGATGCGCCACTATCGCGCTGAAATCTGCTTCGAACACAGCGGTGACGTGCGGCGCGGTTTGCACCGATCGAACCATGTGCGCCGCGATCGATTTCCGCATCGCGTCATGGGGCACGCGCTGAATGCCGCCTCTGCTGGTTTCCTTCTGCGGATACCGGACGTAGACACGCTCGGATTGCGCGGATGCTCCGGCCTCTTGCGCTCCAAGAAACACTTCCACATCCCTGTGCGTGATCCGCCCGTCGCGGCCCGTGCCGGTGATATGGCTTGGGGAGAGTTTGCGCTCGGCAAGCAAACGTTTCACGAGCGGCGAGAGACGTTGCTCTTTTCTCCCTCCCCGTTCGGCAGGGAGGGTGTCATCGCGAAGCGATGACGGGTGGGGAGGGGATGGACGCGCCCCTCCTGTTGCTTCTGGCGACACCCTCCCCTGAAGGGGAGGGAAGGAAAGCGACAACACCCCCAACACCGCGCCCGGCGCCGCTTCGTCGCCTTCGCCCAACGCAATCGACGCCAGCACCCCATCGCACGGCGCGGCCACTTCGACGGCGACCTTGTCGGTCTCGAGTTCAAGGATCGGCTCGTCGCGTTTCACGCTATCGCCGATCTTTTTCAGCCACGCGCGCACGACGGACTTGGAGCCTTCCTGCTCCATCGGCATGATGATGTTTGCGGTGTCGGCCATCAGAAGCGCATCAATTCTTCGATCTTCGCCGCGATGTTCTCGACCGACGGCAACGCCCACTCCATCAAATCGGGGTGATGCGGCGAGGGGATGTCGGGCATGGTGAGGCGTGCAACCGGCGCGTCGAGATCGAGGAATGCCCGGTCGGCCACCACGGCGGCGATCTCCGCGCCGAACCCGCCGGTGCCGATATCTTCGTGTACGATCAGGCAGCGATGCGTGCGCTTGACGGAAGCCAACACCGCTTCGCTGTCCCAGGGCGCGAGCGTGCGCAGATCCAAAACGTCGGCCGATGCGCCGATCTTCTCTACAGCCGTTTCGCAGCGCTCAACCATCGCGCCCCATGCGACGATAGTGATGTCGCGACCCTCGCGCACGCGCCGCGCCACGCCGAAGGGAAGCGCGAAATCGTCGCCCGGATAGGGGCGGCGCGCGCTGCCTGCGTCGAGCATGTTGCGGTGTTCGAGGAACATCACCGGGTCGTTTCCGCGCAACGCCGTGCGCAACAGGCCAACCGCGTCTTCCGCGTTGGAAGGACACGCCACGCGCCAACCGGGGCTATGCACGAATTGGACTTCGTTGGTTTGGGAATGCCAGGGGTCGCCGCACTTGAAGAAGCCGACCGGCATGCGCACCACCATGGGTGCGGCGAAGCGGTTGGCGGTGCGCCAGCGCATGGTGCCGCAATCGTTGATCTGTTCGCAGGCCGGGTCGGCATATTTGCGGAACTGAATTTCAGGCACGGGCATCAGCCCCGCGATCGCCATGCCGACCGCGCGACCGATAATGCCTTCTTCCGAGAGTGAGGTGTCGAATACGCGCTCAAGCCCGAATTTTTCCTGCAGGCCGAGCGTCACCCCATGCACGCCGCCTTTGGGGCCGACATCTTCGCCGAATATTAGCATACGCGGGTTCGCGGCCAGTTCATGATCGAGCGTGCGCCGGATGGCGGTGATCATGTTGAGGCGCGCACCCTGCGGCGCCGGTGTCTCGCTGGTGAGCAGTGAGGCGTAACCGGCGTTCCACAAACCGCCTTCGTCCTGCAGCAAGGGCGCGCCGTTTGCGTCGCTTTCGCTGAAAACAAACCGCGTCACGCTCGATGCTTCGGACACTGGCCGCTGCTCGGCTATCCGCGCCGCGCGCGCTACTCTCTCGGTCGCATCCACTTCGGAGGCTTCCCATTCCTCCGCGCCGACGTGCGCAGGTACAAGGTGCGCCTTCAGCTTGGGCAGCGGATCGCGCGCCCACTCGGCGGCTTTTTCTTCCTCGGATTTGTAGGCTTGCGTATCCTGGAATGAATGGCCTTGCAGTCGCGGTACGGTGAGGCGCAGCAAGGCCGGCCCGCGGCCGGCGCGCGTGTGGGACACAGCTTCGCGGATCAGATAGGAGGCGGTTTCTGGGGCCGTGCCGTCGCCATCGAAAATCTTGAGCCCGGAGAAGTTTGCGAGATTCTTCGCAATGTTCGCTCCGGGCGTTTGCAGCCAGCCGGGAGTGGAGATGCCGTAGCCATTGTCCTCCATGTAAAACAGCATCGGCAATTTCAGCGTCGTGGCGATTGTGAGCGCGGACCAGAAGCCATTGGTCGCGACAGAAGCGTCGCCGCCGAGAACGACGCCGATCGCGCCTTCATAAGCGCAGTCACGCAGCACATGCTTGTGATATTCGATCGCCTGCGCGTAGCCGGCGGTGGGCGTGTATTGTGCGCCGACACCCCCGCACATCGGCAGCGCCGAGGCCCCGTTCGGATTGGGATAGTTGAACACCACCCCGATATCACGGCCGTCTGAGTATCCGCCGGCGCGGCCCATGGCCGATCCCAGCGCGTCCTCCAGCGCAACGCCAAGCGCAAGCAGAATGGGGCGTGAGCGATAATAGCCGCAGATGGCATCCTTCGGGTGCGTCAGCTGCAGACCCAGCAGCACTTGCGCCATGTCGTGCCCGCGTGCGCTGAACTGGTAGAAAATCTTCTTCTCGGGAACGAGTTTCGTCTCTTCGATCGTGTCCATCGCCCGCGAGCAATGCACCAAAGCGGCGACCCGCTTCCAATCCGTTTGCGGCTGCGTGCGGGCCGCGGCTTTGGGCTTGGCGCTCATGCGTGCATGAGTACACTGGTTCTGCCGCATAATCAGCGCAACAATGGGCGCGACGCACCTAAAACTTGCAAGAAACATGCATCGCAAGTATAAAAAATGCATGAAACATGAATCGCCGCCGCTGGATGAAGCTGACCGCAAATTACTCCGCGCGCTGCAACGCGACGCCTCCCTTTCGCAGGCGGAACTGGCGGAGCAGGCCGGCGTCTCGGCTAGTCTGGTATCGCGCCGGATCGCGCGGTTGAAAGAAGCGGGCGTGCTGCGCGCGGTGGTCGGCCTGGTGGACGCCAACAGCGCTGGCCTCACCTGCGCGGCCATTATCCGCGTGCGCCTGCGCGACCATTCGGCGGAAAACGTGCGCGCCTTTCGCGACGTGGTGCAGCGCATGGAGGAAGCCACGCTGTGCGTCATGCTGACGGGGGAAGCGGATTACCTGCTCAAGATCGTCGCGCGCGACCTGCCGCATTTCCAGGAAATCGTGCAAGGAAAATTGCTGCGCTGCAAAGCCATCGCGCACATGGAGAGCTCCATCGTGTTGGAGTATCTGAAGGACACGACGGAACTGCCGCTGGATTGAGCCTGAAACGCCAGCACCGTAGCCAGGCAATTGGGCGCTAGCGTCGCGCTTCGACGGGCTCAGCGTGACGCCATTCTTGGGCGTCTGAGAAAATCTGCGTCAGCCTGAGCTTGTCGAAGGCCGCACCATGTTGCCTCCGCAACATTGCCGGCGAGGGCGCCGGCGGTCCAGACTAATGCCCCATCGCGTTCGCGCGTACCGGGAACTGCACCTCGCGCACGCCCGCGTGCTCGAAGGTCAGCGTTGCCGGGATTTCCTCACCCGCGACGAAGGGCGCCGTCACGCCGGTGAACATGAGATGCAATCCGCCCGGCTGGAACGAGGCGGTCTCGCCGCGCGGGATGACCAGGTCGCCTTCGACCGCGCGCATGCGCATCACGTTGCCGTCCATGCTCATTTCGTGGATCTCAACCGCCCCGGCGCGGGGGCTGGACACGGAGACCAGGCGTTCGTCGGCGTCCGTGCCGTTGATGATCGTCACATAGCCGCCCGCGATATCGACACCGCCGGGCGTTGGCGCAGCCCATGCGTCGCGCACCTCCAGGGTCGTGACCTCCGGCTGCGACGGCGCGGTCGGAGAAGGGCCGCAAGCAATGGCGAAGGCGACGAGGGTAAGCGCGAGGAGCTGTTTCATGGCCGCAACCTACGCCCGCGCGCGCGCGCCGCTCAGGCGGCGCGGTGACGCACATGGACGCTGGCGCGATTTGCCGCCATAAGGTCGGGCAAATTTCCAGCCTCCGGAGACCCGTCCATGCGCGCCATCGCCCATTTCATCAATTCCAAATCCGTTGCAGATGCGGCGCGCAAGGGGCAGGTGTTCAACCCCAATACCGGCGCGGTGCAGGCGGAAGTCGCGTTCTCAACCGCAAAAACCGTGGACGCCGCCGTAGCGGCCGCGGCGAAAGCGTTTCCCGCATGGGCCGCCACCAATCCGCAGCGGCGCGCGCGGGTGATGTTCGCGTTCAAAGCCCTCGTTGAAAAGAACATGGACGAATTGGCGCTGCTGCTTTCCTCCGAGCACGGCAAGGTGATCGCCGATTCCAAGGGGGACATTCAGCGTGGGCTCGAAGTGATCGAGTTCGCCTGCGGCATCCCGCACGCTCTGAAGGGCGAGTACACCGAGGGCGCGGGGCCGGGGATTGATGTCTACTCGATGCGGCAACCCTTGGGCGTTGTAGCTGGCATCACGCCGTTCAACTTCCCGGCGATGATCCCGATGTGGATGTTTGGCGTCGCGATCGCCTGCGGCAATACTTTCGTGCTGAAGCCCTCCGAGAAAGACCCGAGCGTGCCTGTTCGCTTGGCCGAACTGATGATGGAAGCGGGCGCGCCGGAAGGCGTGCTCAACGTCGTGCATGGCGACAAGGAAGCGGTGGATGCGATCCTTGCGCACCCCGAGATCAAGGCAATCAGCTTCGTCGGCTCCTCCGATATCGCCCACTATATTTATTCGCACGGAACCGCCAACGGCAAACGCGTACAGGCCATGGGCGGGGCGAAGAATCACGGCGTGGTGCTGCCGGATGCGGATTTGGATCAGGTGGTGAAGGATCTGGTCGGCGCCGCGTATGGCAGCGCGGGCGAACGCTGCATGGCGTTGCCCGTGGTTGTGCCGGTCGGCAAGAAAACCGCCGACGATCTGCGCGAACGGCTGTTGCCGGAGATCGAGCGCTTGAAAGTCGGCATCTCCACCGATCCGGATGCGCAATATGGCCCGGTGGTGAGTGCTGCGCACAAGGCCAAGATCGAAGATTATATCCGCATCGGCAAGGACGAAGGCGCTGAGCTTGTACGAGATGGTCGCGGCTTCAAGCTGCAGGGTTATGAGGAGGGGTTCTTCGTTGGGCCGTCACTGTTCGATAAAGTCACCACCAAGATGCGCACCTATCAGGAAGAAATCTTCGGGCCGGTGCTGCAGATCGTGCGCGCCGAAAGCTTCGAGGAAGCGCTTTCACTGCCCAGCCAGCATCAATATGGCAACGGCGTCGCCATCTTCACCCGCAACGGCCGCGCCGCCCGCGAATTCGCGGCTCGCGTCAACGTGGGCATGGTCGGCATCAACGTGCCGATCCCGGTGCCGGTGGCGTATCACACGTTCGGCGGCTGGAAGCGGAGCGCTTTTGGGGATACCAACCAGCACGGCATGGAAGGCGTGAAGTTTTACACCAAGGTGAAGACGGTGACCGTTCGCTGGCCGGAAGGAGATGTGGGGGATCAGAGCTTTGTGATTCCGACGATGCGGTGACAAGGGCGTTCGTTTCTGATAGGTTCCGGCCATGAGCGCACCGACGACATTCGCTCCGCGCCAGACGCACGAGCGCCATCGATTTACCGGCGAGGACGTGCTGGCGATGATGCGCGCCGGGCTCCTGCAAGAAGGCGGCAAGTTCGAACTCATCGACGGGGAGATTATCGACATGCCGTCTGAAGGCAGCAGCCACCTAGAGCTTCGGCTTCGGCTTAATCGCGTGCTGAGCAAGGTGTTGCCGGACGAAATCGCGCTTGTGCCCGACGGCACGTTGCGCTTGACGGACACTTTTTGGCCGGAGCCCGATCTCTATCTCTATCCGGCGCATATGCGCGTTGACGCGGTGCGCGGGCCCGACTTGCTGCTGGTGATCGAGATTTCGGACACCACGCAGCGTTACGACATTGGTCGCAAAGCCGCGATCTATCGGGACCACGGGGTGCGTGAGTATTGGGTTCTCGATGTGGTCAAGCGCGAGACGCATGTGCATCTGCTCGACGCGCCAGACGCTTGGCCGCGGCCGCCGGTTTCGTTCGACCAGGAGCTGTCGCCGACGCTGATCGGGGGGCTTTCCGTCCGGCTCGCTGATTTGGCGCGCTAGTGCACTCCGCCGACTGGAGGGACCCCTCTTGACTGATCGATCGCCGATCGATTAATATCCCCCATGAAAGAGCTCACCGCCGTCGATGCCAAGGTCCGGTTTGGCGCCGTGCTTGACGCTGTCGAGCGCGGCGAGGAGATCGTGGTCACCCGCAACGGCAAGCGCGTCGCCCGCATCGTGCCGGCCAACGAGCCTGGCATGTCGCGCGAGGAGGCGGTCGAGCGGCTCGCGACCTTCGCGAAGGGCCGCAAGCTTGGCATGGATTGGCGCACTCTTCGAGACGAGGGCCGCAAGTGACGGGCTTCGTCATCGACGCATCGGCGATGCTCGCCTGGTGCTTCGATGACGAGCAACCCAAAGACCCTCTCGGCCTGCTGCGGAAGTTGAAACAAGGCGGCATGGTCGCGCCGGTGCATTGGCCGCTGGAGCTGACCAACATCATCTGGAACAGCGAGAAGCGGGGCCGCATCAATGCGGCGGACGCAAAGAGCTTCCTACAATTGGTGGAAAGCCTCGGCGTTGAAATCGACTTCGAAACGCCGCGACGCGCCTGGAGCGATGTGCTCGCTCTTGCGCGAGCGGAGGGCCTTACGACCTACGATGCTGCCTACCTTGAACTGGCGGTGCGCTTGAGGGTGACGCTTGTGAGCAAGGATGCCGCCTTGCTGAAGGCGGCAAAACGCTTGAGTGTGGCGACACTTATTATCTGACGAAACAGCAGTACGAAATGACCGATCTCCTCACCGCCCTCTCTTCCGGCCTCGCCACGCTGACGCTGAACCGTCCCGAGGCGCTGCATGCGCTCAACACGTCCATGTGCCGCGCCATGATCGCGGCGCTCATCGCTTGGCGCGATGATGCGAGCGTGCGCGCGATCCTGATTGAGCATGCTCCCGGCACGCGCGGTTTCTGCGCTGGGGGCGATATCCGCATGCTGGCGGAGTCCGGCAAGGGCGATGGGAAAGCCGCGCGTGAGTTCTTCTTCACTGAGTATCAGCTCAATCATTTGCTCTTCACGTACAACAAGCCGGTGCTCGCGATCATGGATGGCGTCACCATGGGTGGCGGTGTTGGCATTTCCATGCCGGCGTGTTTCCGCATCGGCACCGAGAACACCACCTACGCCATGCCGGAAACCGGCATCGGCTTGTTTCCCGATGTCGGGGGCGGCTGGTATCTGCCGCGCAAGCCAAAAGGGCAGGTTGGCCAAAGTGAAATAGGAATGTGGCTCGCGCTCACTGGCGCGCGGCTCAAGGCGGCGGATTGTTTGATCGCCGGCATCGCCACGCACCATTTGCCAACGGAAATCCTGGCCGCGGCGCGGGCGCAGATCGCCGGCGCTGCGCAGACGCATGACGTGGAAAAAGCGCTCGCGAGCGGTCTCGACGCGCTTTCAGAAAGCGCCGGCAAGCCGCGCGAACTCACGCCCGAGAACATCGAGCGCATCAATCGCATTTTCGCGGCGGAAAGCGTCGAGGCAATCATCGCCGCGCTCGAAGCCGACGGTTCAGATTGGGCGAAGACTCAACTCGCAACGCTTGCAACCAAATCGCCGCAAACGCTGAAGGTCGCGTTCCGCCAATTGCGCGAAGGCGCGCGCATGCCAAGCTTCGCCGACGAGATGGTCCAGGAGTATCGCATCGCTTGTCGCGTCTCCCAGCGCCAAGATTTCATTGAAGGCGTGCGCGCGCTGATTGTCGATAAGGACAACAAGCCACACTGGGACCCGCCGACGCTCGCGGGCGTTACCGACGTCATGCTGGATGAAATTTTCGCAGCCCTGCCGGCGGGCGAGGAATGGACGCCGCTCTGACAATATGGACCGCCGGCGCCCTCGCCGGCATGCTTTGTTTGGACTAAGCAGTCGCCGAGAACGCGCCCACGGCGCAGGCCGGCGAGGGCGCCGGCGGTCCAGACTAGGAGCACCCCATGACCCGCGTCGCATTCATAGGCCTCGGCAATATGGGCTCCGGCATGGCCGCCAACCAATTGAAGGCCGGGCGCGAGGTTGCGGCGTTCGACCTCAAATCCGAGGCCGTTGCGCGCGCGAGGGAGCAGGGGATGCTCGCCGCTGCTTCCGCCGCCGAAGCGGTGAAGGACGCTGACGTAGTCATCACCATGCTGCCGGCAGGTCAGCACGTGAGCGACGTGTACATGCAATCGATCCTGCCGAACGCGCGCAAGGACGCGCTGCTGATCGATTGCTCCACCATCGACGTGGACAGCGCCCGCACGGTGGCGCGCGACGCTTCGATGCAAGGCTTTCGCGCGGCGGATGCGCCGGTCTCGGGCGGCACGGCGGCGGCGAGCGGGGGCACGCTCACCTTCATGGTCGGCTGCCGCGAGCAGGATTTCCCGGATTTCGAGGAATCGCTGAAGCCGATGGCGAAGGCCGTCATCCACGCCGGGAGTTCCGGCGCCGGTCAGGCCGCCAAGATTTGCAACAACATGCTGCTGGGCATTTCCATGATCGGCACTTGCGAGGCGTTCGTGCTGGCCGAACGCCTCGGACTCGATCCGCAAAAATTCTTCGATATCGCCACCAAGGCTTCGGGCCAGTGCTGGTCGCTCACCTCGTATTGCCCGGTTCCCGGTCCTGTTCCAGCTGCGCCATCGAACCGCGATTATGAGGGCGGGTTTGCGGCCGCGATGATGCTCAAGGATCTGAAGTTGGCCCAGGATGCGGCCGAAGCCTTCGGCGCCGCGACGCCGCTTGGCGGCGCGGCGGAGGCGCTGTTTAGCGAATTCGTGCAACGCGGCCACGCCGGCAAGGACTTCTCCGGCATTGTCCAGATGCTGCGCGGGAAGGCGTAGCGCGCAAGCCAGCCGCCCCAAAGGCAAAACGGCCGGGGCAAGGCCCCGGCCGTTGAGAACGCGATAGACCGCGAGAGCTTAGTAGCGCGCGCGGAGCGTGATGCCGTAGGTCGCCGGCTCGTTCGGGTACACAACTGCCGTATTCTGCAGGGTCGCGATGAACCCGCCGACATGATAGAATTCGTCGGTCAAGTTGCGGCCCCAGAGCTCGAGGCCCCAACGTCCGTTCGGATTGCCGAGGCCGATGCGTCCATTGATGACCGCGAAGGCCTCGTTGTCGGTGATCGGGTTGCGGTTGAGGGTCTGCACCCGATACTCGCTGACCCAGCGCCCATCGAGGTAGAACAGCGCCTGCAGATTATCGCCTAGAGGCATCTCGTACGTGATTGAGCCAGAGACGGCGAGATCAGGCGATTGCGAGAATTCCTGGCCCTCGGAAATCGTGTTGGGGACCGGATCAAGCGGATTAAACACAACGGTGCTGTCGTAATACGCATCGGTGTAGGTAACCCCGCCTTGGACTGTCAGATTGTCCATCGGACGCGCCAGCAACTCAACCTCGACGCCTTGGCTGATTGCCTCGGGAACGTTTCGGGTAATGAAGTTGAAGCCGTTGAAGTTGTTGGACTGGTAGTCGTGGATCTGTTGGTAGAAGGCGGTAACGTTGAAATTGGTGCTGCCGCCCAGAATCGTCGACTTAAAGCCCGCTTCGAAAGCATCGGTGAATTCCGGATCGAACGCCAGTTGGCCGGTGTTGAGCAGTGTCGGATCCGTCAGCGCCGGCGAGATCGAGAAGCCCGAGCGATCGACGTTGAAGCCTCCCGCCTTGTAGCCGCGCGAGTAGCCGCCATACACCATCAGGTCTTCATTGACGTGATAGGCGAGGGAGGCGGTTCCACTCCACTCGTTCTCTTCTGAATCGCCGGCCCAAGTCCCGTTCGCGATTGGATTGACCGCCGGGTTGCAAGCCAGATTCAGAACGCTCGAAAAAGCGCCGCCCAGCGCGCCCTGGAGCCCTTCAACGGCCCCCGGAAGCGGACCCGAGCCGTCCGGATCGGTGGCGACCTCAAGTCCTTGAAGGCTCGTGCAACTGGAGTTCACGACATTCAGATTTGCCGCCAAATCCTTGGTTTCTTGATTGTAGCGCAGACCCACGGTCATGATGAGAGCGTCAGAGAACCTGATTTCGTTGTGGGTGAACAGCGCAAGACTCTGCGTATCCACGACCCAATTGTCGGCTTGCTGGCCTTGTCCCGGTAGGCTGGGCGTGAGGTAGCTGGCAGCGAGAAGGGGGTTCACGAGCGCGAAAATCGAAGGCGCGCCCGCCGGCGCCCCGGCATACAGCTGGTACGGGCCGCCCGGCGCTGCTCCCGTGTTGCCGAATGTGATGAAATTCGCATAGGTGGAGGGGTGCACACCGAGCCGAATACGGTCGGTCGTATCGAGCGTTTCATCGCCATAGAACAGGCCGACAAGCCAATCGATGTTGCCGGCTTCGCCCTGCAACCTAAGTTCCTGTGTGAAATTCTCGAATGCGATCGTGAGTCCTTCGCGATAGGCGATGTCGATTCGGTTGAAATCGACGTCCTGACCGCGGAGAGCGTTCCAATCGCGGTACGCGGTGATCGAAGTCAGATTGACACCGCCAATATCCCAATTGAGTTCGCCCGAAATGCCGTCGTCCTCGACCTGTTCGACGTAAACGCGGCCGGGCGTGACGGTTTGGTTGCGGGCCTCCAATTGCGAATTCAGATTGCCAACGCGTCCGGGAACTTCCCCGTTTGCCGCACCGCCCACGATGATGTTGATGGCGTTCTGCGTGGTGCCGTATTGGATCGGCGTGACCGCGCAGCATTCTTCGTCGGTTTCAGACGTGTCCACAATGACGCGCAGCGACGCATCGGGGGAAATATCCCAAAGAGCTTGGCCGCGCGCGCTCCAGCGATTCTGGTTGTTGATATCGCGACCCGAAGTGACGTCGTTGAGGTAACCGTCGCGCGTGCGCAGCGAGCCATCGACGCGCACCGACAAGGATTCGCCGAGCGGCAGGTTGCCGCCGCCTTTCATTGAACCGTAGCCATAATCGCCAATGCCGGCCTCGATCCACACGCCCGGATCGAAATCCGGCCCAGCGGTGACAACGCTGATCGCGCCAGCGGAAGTGTTACGACCGTAGAGAGTGCCCTGCGGGCCGCGAAGAATCTCGATGCGTTCCAACTCTGGGAGATCGGATACGGCTATGCCCGCGCGTGCGCGGTAGACGCCGTCAATGAAGAAACCCACGGCGGACTCAAACCCCGGGTTGTCGGCGCCAGTGCCGATGCCGCGGATATAGGCGATTGTGCCGGTAGCGCTCGATTGTCCCACCCCAATGGCCAAACTAGGCGCCAATTGTGTAATGTCGAGCAGGTTTTCGACGCCGGCATTCTGCAGCGTCTCACCGCTGACGGCGGTCACCGCGATCGGAACATCCTGGATCGCCGCCGAACGGCCCGTGGCCGTAACGACGATTTCGTCGATCACTTCCTCTTCTTGCGCCTGCGCCATCGCGGGCGAAAACGCCCCCATGGCCGCAATCGAAGCGCCCGAAAGCAACAGCCATCCCAGTTTTTTCTTACCGCTCATCGCTTACCTCCCAGTTGACGAGGCGCCGCCGATGAGCTGGCCCCCGCGCGATTTTGAACCATGGGCAAAACGGGCCTCGGCGAGCGAGACTCTCCCCCGCGCCCATAGGTGTCCAGGCCGCTATAGCAGGCAGCTGTGCCCCTCGTGTCAACAGCCCGGGCGATGCATTCGCTGACGGGACCGTCAACAACCCCCGGGTTGAGGCGGGCGGGCCACACTTCCCCTGCGGAAAGGCCGCAAATCTCTCGCAGCTGCAACATGTTCCCGCAAGCGATGGGTTCGCCTATGACAGGGTCGTCATGGCCACATCCGCGCTAGTTTTGTTCTCCGCTGGACAGGATTCGGCGACCTGCCTGGCCCTGGCGTTGCGTCAATACGACATGGTAGAAACCATAGGATTTGCCTATGGCCAGCGGCACGCTGTCGAGCTTGCCCAGCGGCCGATCGTTCTGGAAAAAATGCGCGCGGCGGCGACTGGCGCCCGGTTAGGAGGCGATTGTCTCGTTGATCTTTCAGGCTACGGCGCCATTGCGGAAAGCGCGCTCACCAGCGCGCGCGCCATCGAACTCGCGGCGAGCGGGCTGCCAACCAGTTTCGTGCCCGCGCGCAATCTCGTGTTCCTGTCTGTCGCCGTAGCCTATGCGTACCGGCGCGGCATCGACGTCTTGATGGGCGGCATGTGCGAGACGGACTTTTCCGGCTATCCGGACTGCCGGCGCGCAACCCTCGACGCCATGCAAAGCGCACTCGGGCTCGGGCTCGAGCGGCCGATTGTGATCGTCACGCCCCTCATGCACCGCTCAAAGGCGCAGACTTGGGCGCTCGCCCATGAAACAGGGGGCGACGCGCTCGTCGATCTCATCGTCGAGCACACCCACACCTGCTATGAGGGCGACCGCTCGCATCGCCATCCCTGGGGATTCGGGTGCGCGCGTTGCCCGGCGTGCGAGCTGCGCGCGCGCGGTTGGTCGCAATGGCAGGGCGAGCGATGACTTACGCAGTCAAGGAGATGTTCTACACGCTGCAAGGCGAGGGCGCGCGCGCCGGCCGCCCTGCTGTGTTCGTGCGTTTCGCGGGCTGCAATTTATGGAGCGGCCGCGAGCAGGACCGCGCTGAGGCGATCTGTTCGTTTTGCGATACTGAGTTTGTCGGCATGGATGGCCAGGGCGGGGGGAAGTTTGAGGGCGCGGACGCGCTTGCGCGGGCTGCGAGCGCGCTTTGGCCTGACCCGAAGCGGGGAACGCCTTACCTTGTCTGCACTGGCGGCGAACCGTTGTTGCAATTGGACTCGCCGCTTGTCGCGGCGTTTCAGTTGGCGGGGTTTGAGGTGGCGGTGGAGAGTAACGGTACGTTGCCGGCGCTGGCGGAGCTCGATTGGATATGCATCAGCCCGAAAGCCCAGGCCGATCTTGTTCAGATTTCAGGCGATGAACTCAAACTCGTGTTCCCGCAAGCTGGCGCCGCTCCCGAGCGCTACGAGAGCCTGGATTTCAAGCACTTCTTTCTGCAGCCGATGGATGGCGCTGCGAAGGCGGTTAATACCGAGGCCGCAATCGCTTATTGCCTCGCCCACCCGCGCTGGCGGCTCAGTCTACAAACTCACAAGCTGCTCGGGCTTCGCTGACCCTATGGACCGCTCGCGTCCTCGCCGGCCATCGGTGCTGCGAACATCACGGACCCCGAACCGTAGCAATCACCGATCGTCGGCGAGGGCGCTGGCATTCCCCGTGGCGGGTATTATTGCGCGGCCATGTAGGCGTCAGCCACGCGCTGCGCAAAGCCTCGAATAGCGCGCTGAGCTGCTGACCAGGTAGTCGCCCCCTGCACCGCGGCGTCTTCGATGTTGTAGTCATAGCGGCGGTGCGTGACCTCGCTAACCACCTGGCCGTCCGCACCGCGCAAGATCGCACGCAAATCGGCGCCGCCCAGCGAAATCGATCGGATATAATCGAGGCCAGGCCGATTGGTCATTTGCTGCCAGGTGGGGCGGTTGGGATCAGCGTCGATAATCGACAGCTCTACGGTGACGCCGCCTTCGCCGATCGTGGCGCCGCGCGCGGCAAGTTCTCTGGTGACGGCCCGCACCAGGTCCGCCTGCAGCCGCTCGCCCTCGCGCGCGCCCAGGTCATCATCCAGAGCAGTTTGAAATTCCGGTGAAAAACTCACAGGCGACAAATTCACCGGCGCTGCGTTGGCCGGGAACGAGAAGGCGAAAAACGCCGCCAAGCTGGCGAGCGCGAGTGTCGAACGCATGGGGAGCCTCCGAACTAATGCGGCGATCTTCATAAACCGAAAGTGGCGCGCGCGCCACTCACGTTCCTGTGTGCGTTAATCGTCTTCGTCCTCGTCCCGGTCTTTCTTCTCTTTGTCGCCATCGGGGATGACCGCATCGACGACCGCGCCCGTCGCCCGCACGGTGGTTCCCACCACCGCTCCGGTGACGCCGATCGCGGTCCCGACTGCCGCGCCCGCCACCGCGCCAGCAATGCACGACGCCAAACTCGCCGCCATCAGCAGCGCTATCAACAGCTTAGCCATATTGTTTCCTCGTCGTCTGACTTTGCTCTCGATGCAGCCAGAAGCAAAGCGGGTGACTGCACTGTTCACGCGCGCTCACTTCCATGCGAACTCAGGGCGCATCGACCAGCACGATCTCGCTTTCCGCGTCAGCCTGGATCAGCACTTCCGGCTCGTTCTTGATCGCCGCGCCATCGCGCGCGGCGAGCGCTAATCCGTTGATCCGAGCCGCGCCCTTGGCGAGCGCCAGGTAAAAGTGGCGCCCGGGCTCCGCGGCGAAGGTTATGCGCTGGCCTGCGGCCAAGGTCGCGGCCATCACGCGCGCGTCCTGGCGGATCGGCAATGCGCCCGCTTCCTGATCCCGCGCGAAGCCCGAGGCCAGCGTCACCAGCGACCCCGCGCCTTCCTGTTTGGGAAACTTCGCCGCGCCCCAATAGGGCTCTCCGCCTCGTTCCTTAGGCAAAATCCAGATCTGATAGAGCGTGGTGGCTTCGTCCTCGAGATTGTATTCCGAGTGGGTGACGCCGCCGCCGGCGCTCATCACCTGCACGTCGCCTGCCTCTGTGCGGCCCTTGTTTCCCATCGAATCCTGATGCGTGATCGCTCCAGTGCGGACATAGGTGATGATCTCCATGTCCGCGTGTGGATGCGGGGGAAAACCGGTTTTCGGTTGGATGGTGTCGTCGTTCCAAACCCTGAGCGCGCCCCAATGCACGCGCGACGGGTTGTGATAGCCTGAGAAAGAGAAATGGTAGCGGGCGGCAAGCCAATCGGCGTCGAAGGCGCCGAGGCTGGAAAAAGGACGGTGCTCAATCATCGCGCCAATGTGGGCCGAGCGCCGCGATTTGCAAGCTCGGCCGAATTCAGCGCATCGGCGCAAAGCGCGCCAGCGGCCGGCGGTCGATGTCGAGCAATAGCAGGCGCTCGCCGTCGCGGCTTGCGAATCGCGTCGCCCCAAGCGCGCCGACGAAATCCCGCTCGAGGCTCATCGCCTCGGGCGCGCATGCCATCCGCGTTGCGCCGACAATGCCGAAGCTCAGCGTCTCGCCTTGTTGCGAGACCGAGGCGAACCAGGTGTTGCAGCCGGCGAAACCGGCGGCGCGGCGTTCGCCGATTTCCAGCGTCGGCGCGCGCTGGTCCGACCCAGCGCCAACCACCATCACCCAACGTGTTCCCGCCAGCGGGGGCGGGGATTGCTCGAGCGGCTTTCCGGCGCAGGCCGCCAACAGCGCCAGCAAAACGAAAGCGGTGCGTTTCATATCGGGTCCCAGGGAAATACGCTCATCGATGCGCCGAGGTCCGTGAAATTGGCGCGCATCGACGGCAGGGCGTGCTCGATGATGCTCTCCGGCCCCCAGCCCTCCAGCCGCGCCATGCCGCGCACGGGACGCGGCTGATCGAACAGGAAGATTTCGTTCCCGCGCACTGCGAAAATCTGCCCCGAAACGTCGCGCGCGCCGTCGGCGCAAAGCGCTACCGCCATCTGCGCCACCTGATCGGCGCGCATGTTCTTTTCGAACCTCGCCACCCGCGCGGCGGAGGCTTCGTCCTTGATCGGAATGGAGGCGATCATCCGCGTCCAGGCGAACGGCGCGATGATGTTGGAGCGCACGTTCTTCGATTGCCCCTCCATGGCGACGATGCGCGACAAGCCCATCACGCCGAGCTTCGCGGCCGCGTAATTGGCCTGGCCGATATTGCCGATCAAGCCGGAGGTCGAGGTGAACAGCACGTACGAGCCGTTCTGCTGCTCGCGAAAATGCTCGATCGAGGCGCGGCAGACATTGAAGGCGCCGTGCAGGTGCACGTCGATCACCGCCTTCCAATCGGCGGGGTCCATTTTGTGGAACATGCCGTCGCGCAGGATGCCGGCCGGATTGATGATCGCGTGCAAGCCGCCAAATTCCTCCTTGGCTTGCGCCACCATGGCGGCCACAGCATCGTAATCGCTGACGCTGTCGGAATTGGACACCGCCTTGCCGCCTGCGGCGCGGATTTCCTTCGCCACCGTTTCAGCAGGCCCCGCAGAGCCCGCATCTTCGCCCTTAAGCCCGCCGCCCAGATCGTTAACCAAAACCGCCGCGCCCTCGCGACCCGCGAGTAACGCGCATTCCTTGCCAATGCCATTGCCGCCGCCGGTGACGATAACAACCTTCCCGTCCAAAACGCCCATGTCCGCTCCTTGCGATGAGGCGCGTTATGGACCCAGAGAGCCTCATTCTGCAATTGGCGCTGCCTCGCACCCTCTCCAGCCTGGAGGGAGCGCCCGGACCGGGTGGCTGGTTTAGATAAGTCGCCCCAAGCCTGGACCGCCGGCGGTCCAGGTTTTAGAGCAAACGTCGACGGCAAATATTGCGGGACATTTCCACCCCAACCCCGGGAA
>JBEBIU010000127.1:0-7828 GCA_040080225.1 Terricaulis sp. | reverse complement strand
CGGGCCCGGGCTGTCGCAAGAAGCGACCGCGACGCCGCGCTGGAACTCCGGCATCAAGATCACGCGCACCGGCCCGTCTGGCAGCGTGATCAGATCGTGCGCGACGATAAAGCGGCGCGCCTCCTCGGTGGCGTCCGTGGCGGTCTGCACAAGTCGATCGCGCGCGGGCCTGTCGGCGGCGGCGAGATCGAGCGCAGCCCGAATTGTCGCCTGCTGTTCCTCGGGGCTGGGGAGATCGAACCTGGCCTCACCGGCGCCATCGAAGCCACCTCTGAGGTCGCCACCCTCTAGCGCAACCCTCGCGACGCGATACATTTCAGCACGAACGCTTTGCACCGCCGCATCCGCGCGGCGGCGGATTTCCGCGCGCGAGAGATCCGATTGCAGCGTGAAGCCAAGCTGCGTATCGAACACCTCCGCGCCGACGCGGAAGTCCGCGCGCGCCCCGGGACCCAAGGTCCCCTCAATCCACGCTTGGTGCTCGTCTACTGCCACATTGAACGAAGCGATCGCCGCTTCGAACCGCGCGCGCTTGCCCGCACTCAACGCCTCCTTGTGAGGCGCGATCATGTCTGCGACGATACTCTTCAAGCCTGGGTTTTGTGCGGCGTAGGTTTCCGCGTGCGGCGTGGGCACGCGCGCGGGCTGCAATTGCGTTCGCGCCTGCGCGAGCAAGCGCGGCAGAGCTTCCATGCGCGCAGTCGCAGCCTCCAGGCGGCGCGGCAGCGGCGCAAACTCGCGCGCCATCAAGCCGTAAAGCGCCCCTCCTGCGAGCGCCTGGTAGCCGAGCGGATTCCAGGCCCAGCTCTGCAACGTCTCGGTCTGCCAAATCTGCGCACGCAGCGCATTGGCGAGCATCGCCGCATCAACCTGATTGGCGCGGCTCAAGTGCCCGGTCTCGATCCCCTGCAACGCCGCCAACGTCTCATGCGCGAAGGCAAGTCCGCGCGCGCGTCCCTCAGCGCTTACATCGTCGATGCGGTTATCGAAGCGATGATCTCCTGTCGTCGTCGCCGAGATCGGCGACAGCCGCATGGAACGGTCGAGCCATCGACGCGATAGCGTCGCGAACACGCGGTCGGCGCGGCTATTGGTTTGGGCGTACGCCTCGCCCGCGAGGCTCGGGGCGAGCGCGACTGAGCCGAGCGCGGCAAGGACCCCGCGGCGTGTGGATTTCATGGCTGGCGCTTCGCTCCCTGGGCCCGTTCGGATCGGACCCATTTTGCGGCGGAACTAGCCCCTGCGCGACGACTCCGCAACGCCCACCACCAGAAGGGACAGATTTCTCCGAAAATAGCCACATCGGGGGATGGCCGTCCCCGCACTTGCCGCACCAAGGGGGAGGCCGTGGTCCGCCATGCCAATTCCAGGGTGATATCTGCTTCCTGGCCCCAACGGAAACGCACGCCGAGCGCCGTCCGAACAAAACCTGGCGGCCGACGAAAGCGGCGAGCCGGTCGCGCACCCGGAAATCGAAATGCTGTTCGATGCAATGGGCGGGGGCGGCTATAAGCTGCGGCCGGAGAGCTTGAATTAGGGCGTGGTGCGGTTGTCGGGCGGCGGGCTCAATGGTATCATTGATACCACTGATATCAGCGAGGCGCCGGTGTCTACGAACCTTCATGTGCGTAATCTCGACGACGAATTGGTCGCCCGCCTGAAGCGGCGCGCGGCGCGTCATGGCCGTTCGGCTGAGGCGGAGCATCGCGAAATCCTGCGCCAGCATTGAGTGTCGAACCCGAGCCGTCGTTTGAGGAACTCGCGGCACAGCTGCGTGCACTGACCGCTGATCGCGAACAGACGCCCTCCGAAGATTTGTTGCGGGAAGGACGCGACGAGCGGTGACGCTTTTCGTTATCGACGCCAGCGTCGCAATCAAATGGGTGGTCCAAGAGCCAGGGACGCCAGAGGCGCTGGCGCTGCGCAATGCGACTTTGGCTGCGCCTGATCTGCTCATCCCGGAGTGCGCCAACATTCTCTGGAAGAAGCACAGGCTCGGCCAATTGACTGCCGGCGAAGCCAGCGCCGCTGCGCAATTGCTGGAGCGCGCTGATGTCGAACTTACGTCGATGCGCGCTCATCTGCGGGCTGCGACGGCGCTTGCGATCGAACTCGACCACCCCGCCTACGATTGCCTCTACATTGCGCTTGCGCTCGAGAAGGGCTGCGCGTTCGCCGCCGCCGATCACAGACTCCTGCGCAAAGTACACCAGAGTGCGCGTCGGGATTTAGCGACAACCCTGGTCGATCTGCGCCAGGCGGCGGCTTCGATCTAAGCACGCGAAGACACGCGAGGTTCTGTCCTCTCGACGACGGCTCCCGACATTGCTAACGTCGCGCGACGCATTGGGGTTCGGCGTGCTCGGCTTCATCCTACCTGTCGTTTGCCTCGTGGTTGGTTATGGGCTCGGCTTGTTCTGGGCCCAGCGTGACTGCGCAAAGGAAGCGCTAGCCCTGGAGCGTGACATTGACGCCTTCAGAGCGGCGCTCTCGGAGGCACAGGTTCGGCGAGCGCGATTGCCCTAGACTTCATGATTTCCAGCTCTTTCCCCACCTGGCTCATCGCCGTCGCTTCGGTCGCCCTAGTGCTTGGCGTTGTGTTTGGGATCGTCCACCAACGGTCCCGCTGGTTGCCTCGCCTGGAAGATTGGCGACGCGAACGCGAAAGGCTCGTGCGCGACTTGGCGGGATTTGCCTCCGCCCAGCCCTTTGGAGGGGGAACGGCGGCGGAGCGAGATCTGGAATTCGCGCAAATGCAGCTGGAGATCAGCCATGCGCGCGGTGCGGAGCTGGAACGCCTGTTGCACACCGTCGGCGTATCGGTCGCGCCGGTGCCGGCGCCTTCCCGTCCAGCGCCGCACGCGATTTTTGTCGGCTACCGCCGCAAAGACTCAATAGCAAGTGCGGGGCGAATATACGACCGTTTACAAGAGAGATTCGGCCGGGAGCACGTGTTCAAGGACGTCGATTCCATCGACTTTGGCGTTCCCTTCGCGGAGTATATCGCCTCGGTCATTCAGCAATGTCGCGTGTTTCTTGCCTTGATTGGGCCCGATTGGCTCAGCGAACTGAGGCACAGAAGCAACGACATGGATTACGTATTGATCGAACTGGAGTTAGCGCTCTCCAACCCGCATATGAAGATCATCCCGATCCTGCTTCCTGGCGCGGCGATGCCGGATGCCGCAGAATTGCCGACTTCGATCAGCCGCCTGAGCGGACTCCAATCCGCGGAAGTGCGCCACGATCCCGACTTTCACGGCGACATCACGAAACTTATCAAAGGGATTGAAGCCCTCTTGCCAGAGCGCGCTTAAACGCAGCAAGCGGAGCCCCCCTACGCCGCCGCCAGCAATTCCTTCACCCGCCCCACCAGCTGCTCCATCGTCACCGGCTTGCTCATGTAATGCACCGGATATTGCTCCAGCATGTGGGAAAAGCTTTCGGGCGCGTAGCCGGAGAGGAACAGTACTTTGGCGGCGCCGATCATGGCGGGGTCGGCCACTTCCAGCATTTCGGGGCCGGTCATGATCGGCATCGAGACATCGGAGATGATGATGTCGAAGCCGCCGGGCTTTGCCTTCATGATCACCAGCGCGTCCTCGCCGTTCTCTGCCTCCTCCACTTCGTAGCCGCACTCTTTCAGATTGCGCACGATCGAGCGGCGCACGGCGGTCTGGTCCTCGACAAACAAAATTTTACCGCGGCCGGCGACGTCTTTGGTCGGCGGCGCGAGCAGTGCGCGTTCCTTGGCGGCGATCTCTTCCAGCTCTTCCGGCGTCGGCGTGTACGCGGGTAGGAAGATGCGAAACGTTGTCCCCTGCCCGAGCTTGGTGGTGAAGAAGATGTAGCCGCCCGATTGCTTGATGATGCCATAGGAAGTGGCGAGCCCGAGGCCGGTGCCTTTTCCGGCCTCCTTGGTCGAGTGATAGGGGCGGAAGATTTTCGCGGCGTGTTCGGGCTTGATGCCAGAGCCGGTGTCTTCGACCTCGATCATGGCGTAATCGCCATCCTCGATCGGATTGTGCCCCAGCCCGCGCGCGGACTCCGCCGAGATGGCCGAGGTGCGCACCAACAGCTTGCCGTCCTTGGGGGTGCGCGCGCCTTTCGGCGTCATCGCGTCGCGCGCATTGGTCGCGAGGTTGATCAGCACCCGCTCGAGCTGGGTCTTATCGACCTTCACATACGGCAAATCGCGACCGTGGCGGATTTCGTACGGGATCGAGGCGCCCATGATGCGGCGGATCAGTTCCTGGCGCGAGCCGACGAAATCGCCGACATCGAGCACTTCGCGGGCGAAGGTCTGCTGGCGCGCATAGGCGCGCAACATGTCGGAATATTCCTTGGCCGTGGTGGCGTGATCGGAAATCTCCTTCAGCATCGGATAATCGGCGTCGCCAACGGGATGGCGGCGCAGTAGGAACGAGCAAGTCTGCATCACCACGGTGAGCAAATTGTTGAGGTCGTGCGTCAGGCCAGCCGCCAATTCGCCGATCTCGCGCATCTTCTCGGCTTGGGCCAGGCGGGTCTCGAGTTCGCGTTGCTCGCTCACGTTCATGACGTAGACGAGGCCTTTGCCGTCGCCGCCACGCGAGAAGTGCACGTGCGCGGCCGTTGGCGGCGTGGTCGCCAAGGTGATCTCGATCGGGTCGCTGACCGCCTGACGCAAACGCTGCGCCAAAGCCGCGGGTCCTTCGCTGGCGTCGAACAGATCGGCGAACGGCGCGCCTGGGGTCGCGCGGCCTTGCGTCATCTCCATCAAAGCGGCGTTGGAATCGAGCAGGGCGGCCGAGGCCGGATCGGTGCCATCGAGCACGGCGACGCCGAACGGCGCCGCGGAGAACACGCCATCGGCGCCGTCCATGCGCGACGGCGCCGCTTCCGCATCGGGGGTTTCGGCGTCGGAGAAAAACACCAGCGCCCGCGTCGAGCTCTCCATATCTTCGCTGGGCGAGAACGCCAGCACCGCAACTTGCGTCTCCGAGCCGTCCAGTCCACGCAATGTCGCGCGCAAACGCGAAGGCCCGAAACCGCGGCGGTCGCGGCGCATCAGCCGGCCCGGGTCGTCGCGCACGATATCCTTCACCCGCAGCGTCGCGGCATGGTCGCCAACGCCAAGCACCGCGCGCAAGGCGCGGTTCATGTAACTGATCGAGCCGTCAGCGCGGGCGACGAAGAACCCAACTGGCGCATCGTCCAGGAACGCGTTGCTCTCATCATCGCCGGCGGACGCGCCCGCTTCGCCGGCCAGCGTTTCACGCAACCGCCACAGCACCGCACCGCCAATTGTGGGTCCGACGCTGGCTTCATAGCGCGCCGCTCGTCCCGCGAGCAGAGCGGTCGCGGGCAGGTGCTCGCGACGCGCCTGCCCGGCCTGCGCGGCTTTAGAGAGCCGGAACATCGGCGCAGACAAAAGCGGATCGGCGCCGAACAGCCGACTCATCATCGGCGGGCGATCGCTGTCGCCCAGCACGCCGGCGCCTTCGGCAAGCGCGACATAGGCGCGGTTCGCCGCCAACGGCGAAAGCTGCCGGTCCGTAATCAACGCCGCCTCGTCGAGCGCCTCGATCAGCGCAAAGTCGGAGCGCCCCGCCATCAGCGCGGAAGCGGCGATCGCGCCACGATCGGGAAACGCGCCATGGGCGCGCCCGGCGCCGCGCGACATCCAGAAGAACAACACCATGCCGGCGGCGACCAGCAACACGAGCAGCACCGCTCCCGCGCGCCCGACGCTGGGCCCGGCGGTGATGGCGAAACCGGCGGCGGCGACGCCCACCACCACCGCAGTCCAGAATAGAACTTGTGGAACGTCGATGCGGACGCTGTGGGTGCGGGAGGTTGGTTCTGCGTGATCGGTCATGGATAAGCCTGTGGGGCAATTGACCCCGATTCGGGTTTACGAGCACGCCAACACGCGCGTGACAGCAGCTTCATTGCGGCCTCCGTGGCGCCACAGCACGCCCACGGCGACGCGCCTGGCGCAACACGAAGCCGATCACCTTGGCGACCGCCTGGTAATGTTCGGTCGGGATCGGCTCGTCGAGGTCGGCGGCGGCGAACAAAGCCCGCGCCAGCGGCGGGTTCTCCACAATCGGGATGCTGTGTTCGTCAGCCGCCTCGCGGATCCGTTGCGCTACCGCATCCACTCCCTTGGCCAGGCAGACCGGCGCCGCGGTCTCGCCCGGTTCGTAGCGGAGCGCGACGGCGTAGTGCGTCGGGTTGGTGATCACCACGCTGGCCTTGGCCATGTTCTGCAGCATGCGCCGCTTCGAGCGCTCGGCGCGAATACGGAACAATTTGGCGCGAATTTGAGGATCGCCGGATTGTTCCTTGTGTTCTTCCTTCATCTCACGCGGCGTCATGCGCAGACGCTTCATGTAGGATTGGCGCGTAAACACATAGTCGATCACCGCGAGCAACCCTGCCGCCGCGGCCAGCGCCATCAGCATAGCCACCGTGCGCTCCTGGACGTAGGGCAACAACGCGGCGGGATCGAGATAGCCGACGCGTTCGAGTTGGGCGTCGTGGGGCCATAAGGTCCAAACCAGCACGGTCCCAACCAGTGCGAGCTTGGCCAGCGATTTCAGAAACCCAGAAACCGCCGCCTTGCCGAACACGCGCTTGAAACCTTCGACCGGGTTCAGCTTGTCGAGTTTCGGCATCAGGCGTTCGCTGGTGAAAGTCGGCTTGTCCTGTAGATAGCGCGACGCCAGCCCCACGAGCGCAAGAGCTAACGCGACCATGCCGAAGATCGCGAGCACCCTCAGCCCAACGCTTCCCAACAGCGTAGTGAGCGCCTCCCCATCGGCCGCGTATTGCGCCGGCGCCTCGATGAACCCGACCAGGCTGCGCGCGGTTTCACCCGCGATCGGCCCGGCCATGAACGCCGCCATCGCCGTCAGCGCCGCCAACGACAGCGCCGAGCCGACCTCCGGTGAATAGATAATGTCGCCGCGTTTGCGCGCCTTGGCGAGCTTCTGTTCGGTTGGCTCGTGAATCTGCTCGTCGCTATCGGCCATGCCTCACCTCAGCCAATTCGCGTATTGCTCGAGACTGTCGAGCCAGATCAGCATGCCCACCGACAGGCTCAGCGCGAACACGACAAACCCACCCATCATCTGCAGCGGCAAGGTCACGAAGAACACCTGGATTTGCGGGATGAGCCGCGACAACACGCCCATGCCGATGCGGAACATCAGCCCCGCCGCGATCAACGGCATCGCCATCTGAAAACCGACGCGGAACGAACTGGCGGTGGTTTGCAGCGCCAATTGCGCGGCGTCGCCGATCGGCGCCGGCGCGCCAGGCGCGATGATGTCGTAGGAGCCGACCACGCCTTCCAGAAACATGTGGTGCAGGTCGGTGGCGAAGATCAGCGTTACGCCAAGCACGCTCATGAACACCGCCAGCAATTGGCCCGACTGGTTCATGGTCGGGTCAGCCGTCTGCGCGAAGGCGATGCCGATCTCCATGCCCATGATTTGACCAGCGGTTGCAACCGCCGACATCAGCATGCGCGCCGCACCCCCGAGCAAGACGCCAATGACCACCTCCGACATCACCTGCCCTGTCATGGCGAACGCAGTGTCGGCGGGCTCAGGCATGCGCCCTGCCGCCGCTGGAGCGATGCACACCGCCAGCGCCAGCGCGAACGCTAGACGAATGCGCGGCGGCACCATGGTTTCGCCGAAGCCCGGCAACAGCATCAACATCGCGCCGGTGCGCGCAAACAGCAGCGCCGTCGCCCAAATCTCGACGCCGTAGAGCGTGAGCCCCATCTCAGAACGCCGCGATGCGTTCGAACACCTGGTTCATGAACCCGCCCAAT
>JBEBIU010000126.1:0-7920 GCA_040080225.1 Terricaulis sp. | reverse complement strand
CTCACTGTCGTGCTCTCGTTTGGGCCGCGACGCAGGCGAGCCTCGACGTGGACAAAGACAGTGCGGCGCTCTTCGAGATTGCGGCCGTGCATCCAGACCTGGTCGCCGTCCGGATCGACGACCCGCCGCCAGGGGCCGCTCTCGGCGGTTACACGCAGGGGCAGGCTCGCTCGCTGGTAGACCCAGTCGATCTGGTGCTCCAGGCCGGGTCCGTGGCGGCCATTGGCGGTTTCCGTCGCGAGGCTGACATAGCGCGGCACCGGGCGCTGCGAGTCCGGGCCAAGCGCGGGCTGGTCAGCCGCAGCGCCCAGCGAAATCATGGCTAACGCCGCGCCTAGCGCGGCCAAGCTCCCACGGCCCATCACCCACCACCTTGTTTTTGTTTCCACGTCGGCGAGAACGTGGAGGCGCGACTTTGCACCACTCCTGTGAAAGCGGATTTAACGCGCAGCCTTGGAGCCGTGGGCGGCGTGGTTTATGGAAGTTGAATGTCGTCGAAAAACCTCAAGGTCATTGTCACCCGTCGGCTGCCCGATCCGGTGGAAACTCGGCTCCGCGAGCTGTTCGACGCCGAACTCAATGTCGATGATACGCCGTTTACCGCCGAGCAACTGGCTGACGCCGTCGCCCGCGCCGATGTGCTGGCCCCGACGGTAACCGACCGGATCGATGGCCGCGTGCTTGCGCGTGCGGGCGAGAAGCTGAGGCTGATCGCCCAGTTCGGCGCCGGGGTCGACAACATCGACGTCGCCACAGCTGTTCAGCGCGGCATTACAATCACCAACACGCCGGGTGTTCTGACCGAGGACACCGCCGACATGACCATGGCGCTGATCCTGGCGGTGCCGCGCCGGTTGATCGAAGGCGTGCGCGTGATCGAGCAGGACAAGTTCACCGGCTGGACCCCAACCTGGATGATGGGGCGGCGCATCACCGGCAAGCGGCTGGGGATCATCGGCATGGGTCGCATCGGCCAGGCGGTGGCGAGGCGCGCCAAGGCGTTCGGGCTGCAGATCCATTATCACAACCGCCGCAAGGTCGCGGCCCACATCGAGCAGGAGTTGGAAGCCACCTATTGGGACAGCCTCGACCAGATGCTTTCGCGCATGGACATCGTCAGCGTGAATTGCCCGCACACGCCCGCGACTTATCATTTGCTGAGCGCACGGCGTTTAGCTTTGCTCAAGCCGCATGCCTACGTGGTCAACACCGCGCGCGGCGAGGTCATCGACGAAGCCGCTTTGGCGCGCATGTTGGAGAAGGGCGAGCTCGCCGGCGCGGGGCTCGACGTGTTCGAGAACGAACCCGCGATCAATCCAAAGCTGAAGAGACTCGCCAATGTCGTGCTGCTCCCGCACATGGGCTCAGGCACCATCGAAGGCCGCATCGACATGGGTGAGAAGGTGATCGTCAACATCAAAACGTTCGCGGACGGGCATAAGCCGCCAGATCGGGTGCTGCCGGCTATGTTGTGAGTGGCGCTGGCGCTCGATAGGATTGGCTCGCGCATTTAGGTGAGGAACAAACATGCGTCGCTTGATACTCGCACTTGTAGCGCTGTGCGCCGTAATCGCCCCGGTCGCTCGCGCGGAATTGACGGATGACCGCTACCTCATCCTCGTCACCATCGATGGCTATCGTTGGGAGGAGCTGTTCCGCGGCGCCGATCCGGACTTGGTCGCCGATCCAGGCTATCGCGCGCGCTATGTCGATGTGCCCGACCGGCCCGCCGCGCTGACGCCGTTCCTGAGTTCCTTCGCGCAGGAGGGCGCGTTGATCGGCAATCGCGACGCCAATTCTTGCGCGCGCGTGAGCAACGATTTTTGGTTCTCTTATCCCGGCTATGCCGAGATGTTGTCCGGCCGGCCCAATCCGCGCGTGCGCTACAACGCGGCGATCCCCAATGGCGATGTCACGGTGCTCGAGCGCCTCGCGCGCCGCGGTCTTTCGGTGCGCGTGTTCGCGGAATGGGAAACCATGCGTGCGATTCTGAACGAAGCGCGCAGCGGGCTTTCGATTTTCACGCCGCCAAACTACGACGCCGCGCACGATCCGCAAGTGATCCCGGCCGCGCGCGCAGCCCTCGCCGATCCTCCGCGCGTGCTCTGGGTGGCGCTTGGCGACACCGACAATCGCGCGCACGAAGGCGAGTACGAAGCCTACCTCGCCGCCGCCAGCGAAGCCGATGCTTTCGCGCGCGAGATCTGGGTGGCGTACCAGGCCAACCCCCGCACCGCCGGGCGCACCACCATGATCGTCACCGCCGACCATGGCCGCGGCCGCGCCGCGGACGATCGCTGGCGCGGCCATGGCAGCGGCCGTTGGCGCGGCATCGTCGTGCCCGGCCTGCGCCATGCCGGCTCCGATGCGATCTTTATCGCCGCACGCGGGCCGGGCATCGGCGCGGCGAGCGGGTACACCACGCAAAATTGCGCCAGCGTCAGCCAAGTCGCAGCCACCATGCTGAACGCGCTCGGCCTGTTCGACGCCGAGGGTCAGCCGGACATGGCGCCGCCGCTGGATGTGATGCGCGGGGAGTAGCGTGAACGGCGCTCGCGTGCTGCATTTGCGACGCTTGGCGTCGCGCTTCGACAAACTCAGCGTGACGCTTTCCGCGCGAACTGGGCCCTCTCTGCGTCAGCCTGAGCTTGTCGAAGGCCGCAAAAAAACCGCCGACCCTTGCGAGCCGGCGGTTGTTCTTGTCCGCTCTCGATCGACTAGGCCGGTTGGCCTTTCGCCAGCTTCGAGTTCCACAATCCGTAGAGGAAATAGAGCACGAACCCGCCCGCAAGATAGATGAGGAAGAAGTTGCGGGTGGCGTCCTTGGCCATTAGCGACATCAGCAGGAACACGCACATCAGCGCTCCCAAGGTGGAAACGACCAACATCACCGGCAACGGCATGTTGAAGGGCCGCTTCATGTCGGGCCGCGCAAATCGCAGATAGAGCACGGTAATGCAGATGATCGCGAACGCCGCCAGTGTGCCGATATTGGTGAGGTCAGCCAGCGCATCGAGGCTCATGAAGCCGGCGAAACCCATCGCCATGATGCCTACCAGGATGGTGTTGACCCACGGCGTCTTGAACTTCGGATGCACGTTGGCGAACACCGATGGGATCAGGCCGTCGCGCGCCATGGTGTAAAAGATGCGCGTCTGCCCATAGAGCAGCACCAGCATCACCGACGACAAGCCCGCGATGGCGCCGACTTTCACCGCGATGGCGAAACCAGGCAGACCGATTTCATCGACAGCCTTGGCGATTGGGGCGGCGTTGTTGAGCTGTGTGTAGGGCACGATGCCGACCAGAACGGCGGCGGTGAGTATGTACAGGATCGTGCAGATAAGCAGCGAGCCCAAAATGCCGATCGGCATGTCGCGGGATGGGTTCTTGGACTCAGCGCCAGCAGTGGAGACCGCTTCAAAGCCGATATAGGCAAAGAAGATGGTGGCGGCGCCGGCGATCAGCCCGCCAATGCCATAGCGGCCGGTATTGTTGCCGGTGAGCACGTTCCAAAGCGCCGACTGAATCTGTCCCCACAAGCTGGTGTCCGCATTTGCAGGCGGCGGCGGTAGCTGCGATGGAATCAGCGGCGTCCAGTTTCCGTCGGGGCCTGGGCCATGCTGCATCGCATAGGGCGCGCCAATCGCGATGAACGCAATCACGACCGCCACCTTGATCACGACGACAACATTGTTGACCGTCGCGGATTCCGAGATGCCCACGACCAGCAGGCAGGTCACGGCCGCGAGCGCCAGCAGCGCCGGCAGGTTGAAGCTCGCCGGCGTTAGCGACGCGCCTACGAGTTTGTGGACGGTGTCAGCGTCGAGCACGCCGCGCGCGCCGGCGCCGTCGAGGAACGAAAGCTGCGCGCCTTGCGCAATCTGCACAGCGGCGCCGGTCGCCTGATTGGTCCCTTCGGCTGCAGCCTGCAGCGTCGCTTGCATCGCTGGCGTCAGATCGAAATTGTAACGTCCGACGGCGTCATAATCCTTGAACTCGATGGTGTGTGCGCCGGCGAGCATGGCGTTTGCGGCGTCCGCGCCCTCAGGTGCGCGCACGGTAACGCGCACGCCGTCCTGCAGCACGGCAGTGATGCCGTTGACATCGACGATCGGGTTGCTGACGCTGACATTGATCGCTTCTGTCGCCACCATCGCGCCAGGCGCCTGGGTCAGCGCGTGCGGCAGCGCGATGTGCATGTTTTCGTGCAGGAAGCTGACGACATACCCGGACCAGCCGACCGCAACGGTCGAGGCCGCGAGGCCGTATTCGAGCACCAGCAAAAGGCCCATCACCCAGGCGACGATCTCGCCCATGGAGGCGTAGGAATAGGAATAGGCCGAGCCCGAGACCGGGATCGCAGCAGCAAGTTCGGCGTAAGCCAGCGCCACCAGCGCGCACAAAGTGCCGGTGATGACGAACGAAATCATGATGCCCGGGCCGGCGAATTCGGCAGCGGCGCGACCGGTGAGGACGAATATCCCGGTGCCGATGATGCAGCCGATGCCGAGGAAGATCAAATTCAGCGGTCCGAGCGTCTTTTTCAGTTCGCCGTGCTCGTGCTCGGCGTGCATCTGCTCGACCGATTTGCGGATGAACAAGCGCCCGAGGCCGCCGGCTGGTTTTCCATTTGCCACGATGTTCCCCTCCCTGGGAAAATTGTGTCCGGAAGCTAAACGAGCGTTCATCCGCTCACAAGCGCCGCCTGCCGCTTTTAAGCTTGTCCCAGCGCCGCCGGGATCGCCCAGCCCCGTCTGGCGCAGGCCGCCAGCACGGTGTTGCGCAGCAGGCAGGCGATGGTCATGGGACCGACCCCGCCGGGGGAGGGGCTGATGGCGGCGGCGATTTCGGCGGCTTCAGCGAAATGCACGTCGCCGACGAGTTTGGTCTTGCCCTCTCCCTTTTCGGGGGCCGGCACGCGGTTGGTGCCGACATCGATGACGATCGCGCCCGGCCTGATCCAGTCGCCGCGCACAATTTCCGGGCGCCCGACCGCGGCCACCAGAATATCAGCGCCGCGGCACACCATCTTGAGGTCGCGCGTCTTCGAGTGCGCCAGCGTCACCGTTGCGTTCTGTTCCAGGAACAAAAGCGCCGCCGGCTTTCCCACCAGGATCGAGCGGCCGATCACGACGACATTGGCGCCGCTGAGATCGGGCCGTTCGCTCTTGGCCAGGATCACGCAGCCGACCGGCGTGCAGGGACGCAAGCCCGGCTTGCCCAGCACCAGCTTGCCGGCATTGGCTTCGGTCAAGCCATCGACGTCCTTCAGCGGATCGAGCGCGGCCAACACGTTGGCTTCGCCGATGTGCTTGGGCAGCGGCAATTGCACCAGGATGCCGTCGATTTCGGGATCGCGCGACAGCCCCTCGACCTTGGCGATCAGCTCGGATTCCGCCGTGTCGGCGGGCAGCCGCACTTCAACCGAGCGCATGCCGGCTTCGACCGTCTGCTTGGCTTTGGAAGAAACGTAGACATGGCTCGCCGGATCGTCGCCTACGAGCACGACGGCGAGCGCCGGTTGCTGCGGCAGCTGCTTCACCGCCGCTGCTACTTCCGCGCGTACGCTTACAGCGATAGCTTTTCCATCGATCGTGCGTGCAGTCATGGCGCCTTCATGGACCGCCGGCGCCCTCGCCGGCCAGCGCCGCCGCCTGCCGGCGAGGCGCCGGCGGTCCATATTAGGCTTCGCCGAACCGCGCAACAAAAGCGGCGATCTCACCTTCGCTTGCGCCTTCAATTTCCAGCGTTTTCAGCCGCGCCTTGTGACCCCGCGCGACGCTCACCTTGCCCTTGGCTATTCCGAACGCCTTGGCGACGAGCGCCTCCAGCGCGGCATTGGCGGCCCCGTCTTCGGGCGCGGCGCGCACGCGGGCTTTCAGGTATAGCTCGCCCGCCGGATCGCGCGCGGCGCCATCTATGCGGTCAGCCCCGCCCGATGGCGTCAACCGGACTAACAGCCGGCTCAGAGCGTCGGTCCTCTCAAAGTACCGGCCCCGTCCCGACCAACAAGCCGTACACCCACCAGAGCAGCGGCCGCGCCACGCCCTGCAGCAGCAGCAACAACACCAGCACCGAAAGGTCCACACCCGTGATCGGCGGGATCAGCCGCCGCAGCGGCCGCAACAGCGGATCGGTCAGGCGGCGCGAGAACTCATAGACGGAGTTCACGAACGGGTTGCGGCGACTGAGGATGTCGAAGGCGTAAAGCCAGGAAATCACCACATTGACGATCAGCACAACGATGACGAGGCCGATCAATGTGTCGGCGAGGGAAAAAACGATCGCGAGCAGGCCGCTGGATTGTTGTGTGGGCATAGGCGCCCTCCTAGCCGTGCAAGCAAGATTCGTCCAGGAACCACGACCAGCGGCCTGTCGGGAATCGCCATCGATTTCAGCGCTCCAACCCATGACCTGAAACGGGCGAGCGGGATGTTGACCTGCACCGCCGCCAGGTTGACGCTCACGGGGGTGCAGCCCTATATCCCCGCTTCCTCGGCGCCGGGAACGGCGCTTTGGGCCCGTAGCTCAGCTGGGAGAGCGCTGCGTTCGCAATGCAGAGGTCAGGAGTTCGATCCTCCTCGGGTCCACCAGCGCCTTTCGCGTAGCATTGTGGAACTAAAGCGAAAATCCCGGATTTCTCGCTATCAGGTTTTTCCCTACCCACGTTTCTACCCACGAAAATATGAGCGTTCCCGCGCAATAATCTTTCGTTGAGGGTGGCGCTTTCGTCCCCAAAAATATTTGCTGCATTCACCGCAGGGCGGGGGCGTGCGCGGATGTTCGTGCGTGTCGCAACCGTCTTGGCGCCGCATTTCTCCGGCAAGGACTCATTAAGGCGCGGCGTCTCCGATGGGGGCTTATCCGAGAAATCAGGCGCGGCATCCATGAGCAATTCCGGGCATTCAACCTCGCACCCCTCGCACCTTTGGACCATGCGGTTCGCGGTCTCGCTGAGCGCCATCATTGCGCTGTTCGGCACTTGGGGTTGGCTCACCCATTATGGGCTGTTGCCGCGCGAATTGGCGATGATCGCGGGCGGGGCGCTGATGGCTGGCGTTTGCCTGGTCGCGCAGGGTGTCTGCAACAACATGGCGGTCGAGGCGCGGCGGGCGCGCGCGGCTGGGCTCAAATGGTCGTTCCGCGCCGCGGCATTGGTCGCGCTTGGCTTTGGCGCGGTATCGGCGATGGGGCTCCACCATGGTTGGCAGATCGCGGTCGCGGTTGCGCCAAGCGCGGGCGTGATAGCGCCGCCCGATTGGTTGATGACCAGCCTGTTCGTGTTCATCGCCTTTGGCGAACCGGTCTCGTTCTGGATCGTGGAGGCGGTGAAGAGCGGCGGCGACCAGGTTGGTCGCCCCGTGCGGATCGACCAAGACACGCCAAGTACCCAACCAAGCAGCGGCGGCAAGAAGCGCCCGCGCGCCTGGTCGCCGCGCGTGGTTGGCGATGGCGGCGCGCGCACCAAGGCGGGCGCAGTTGGCGTGGTTGCGGCGGCGGCGTTGGCGCTGGGCGGGGCTGGTGAGGCGCGCGCCCAACCAAGCGCTCACGACCAAGGCGGGTTCGCTTCCGCGGCCGCCGCGCAACCGGTTGACCAATTGGCGCGCGCCCGCGGGCTGGCAGAGGCCGGTTGGTCGGAACGGCGGATGGCGGTTGAACTCGGCGTCAGTCGCCACGCCGTGCGCTGTGCGCTAGGGCGGGGTGGTCGCTGAAACCCGCTTAGAGTGTTGCTGCACCAGAGCCGTAGCGTTCGCGAATCCAGAGATAAGTGCGCTCGACCTTGTCCGACCATAAAGGATCGACGAAGCGGCGCTGCGGCAAGCCGTCGAGAATATTCCTGATCGCGGACCGGACCGAGGCCCGCGCCTGCGGGTTGCGCTCCCAGTCAAGCGCCTCGCATTCGTGCTTCTGTCTCTT
>JBEBIU010000019.1:0-33292 GCA_040080225.1 Terricaulis sp. | reverse complement strand
TCCTTGGCGCCTGCGTCGAGAAGCGCCGCGATCATGGAAGTGGTAGTGGTTTTGCCGTGGGTGCCGCCGACCGCCACCGTCCATTTCAGCCGCATGATCTCAGCCAGCATTTCCGCGCGCCGCACGATGGGAACCCCGCGCGCGCGCGCGGCATCGGTTTCCGGGTTGCCGTTCTTGATCGCCGAGGACACCACCACCACGCCGGCGTGCGCGGCGTTCTCGGCCTTGTGGCCGATGAAAACCTGCACGCCCTGCGCGCGCAGCCGCTCGGTGTTGGCGCTCTCCTTGGCGTCGGAGCCCGACACCTCGTAGCCGAGGTTCTTCATCACCGCGGCGATGCCCGACATGCCGATGCCGCCAATGCCGACGAAGTGAATAGGACCGGTATCGAAAGGAATGGCGCGGCGGATCATGGGGTCTCCGAGTGCGCGTAGCTATAATGGCGCCCAGCGAATGGATCAAAGGCCTAACGGCGGACGCTCGCCGACGAAATCAGCCCACCGAGAGCCCCAGTTTCCTGGCGCAGGCTTTGAGCTTAGCGTCGAGAGTAAACAAGGTCGCGCCCAGGCGGCTAGCCATGGCGACATGCATTGCGTCAGGCCCCCGCAAATTGAGGTCAAGCCGGCGAATGAAGCTGGCCGCCAAGACGACATCAAGGGAGCTGATTTCAACAGAAATCGCGCTGCGTGAGACAAAGACGTCCAAGTCCGCAAGCGCCTGTCGCGCCGTCGCGTTGGGCAATAGCCGCATGCGCGCAATTCGAGAGATTGCAGAGGCGAATTCCAGCCCAGCAAAATCGCTTACCATTAATGGCGGTGGCGCAGCTTTGACCAGAGCAGTAGCAGCGGTGGTCATCGTGTCGTTCGTGAACAGCGCGACGAGAACGCTCGCATCAAGATATGCGCTCACTTCCAGTCTTCGTCACGCATCTTCGATACCAGTTCCCCCGCGTTGAGTCCGGTCTCGCGCCCCACACGTCGCTCGGCGAGCCAGTCGAGGTCCGCCTGGGTCATCGGCCGCGGTTTGCGTCCGCCCGCTCCCCCGGCCGGCTTCAGTTCCGCCACGGGATGGCCGTGTCGGGTGATTGTGACCGGCTCACCCCCCATCGCTTCGTCGATCAGCGCGGAGAGCTTGGCTTTGGCCTCGGCGACGGAATAGGTGCCCATGGAGGATTATGGTCATAATATGGTCATTTTGTCCAGTTTCCTTCCGCGTCGCGGAAGGCCTAGCGGCGCAGCCCGAACAGCGGCGCTGCCAGCCGCAACGCGGCATTCGGCGCAAGGACTGCACCGTGCGAGAACGCGTACGCCGCCAGGATCGCGCCTGCGCATGCCGCCAGCGTCTGCACTGCCGCGAAAGACATGCCGTAAGCGCCCGCCAACGCGAAAATGACGCCGGCGACCGAACCCGCGACGACCCAATGCAGCGCACGCGTCAACGCGGCGGCGCGGCGGCGGCGTTGCGCGACGCGGGCGAGCACATCGTAGCGAAAGCGCGCATCGAGCGCGCGCGGCGTTTCGCCAAGAAGCTCTGCGAGGAACACGTCATCGGTCATGGCCTAGAGTCCCTATCAGTCTCCGTATCAATTCCCAGCGCCGCTTGCAAACGCGCTCGCCCGCGCAGCACGTGCGATTTAACCGTCCCCAGCGGCAGGCGTAAAATCTCGGCTGCTTCGGCGTGCGTGAAGTCTTGCCCCAAACAGAGCGCCAGCGCCGCACGTTGAACTTCTGGCAGATCCTCCATGGCGCGCCTGAGCGCCAGACGCTGTGCAGCACGCGCATGCGGTTCGTCCGCATCCGGCCCGAGAGCCGCGTACGCGTGTTCGCGCGCGGAGCGGCGTCCCTCGGCGCGGCGGCCCCGGCGCCAATACTGGAACGCGACGCCGCAGACGAACGCCCGCAGCCGGGAGGCGCCATCGAAACGCGCCAGCACCTCCCAAACGCGCGCGAAGGCGTCTTGGGAAAGATCATCCGCGTCGGCGGCGTTGCCTGTGAGACGGCGCAGAAACGCCCGCACCGCGGCCTGGTTGGCGTCCACCAACAAGCCATAGGCGCGGATGTCGCCGCATCGCGCCCGTTCAACCAGGCGCGCCTCCTCCTCTGCAATCATCGGGCTTACTTGCGGCCAAGGAACAACATCACCAAGGCGCCGACGGCCATGACGGCCATACCTGCGGCGACAGCGAGGAAAATCCAGGCCCAGTCCTCGGTTTTCTGGATGAACGCATAAGCCACCGCAAAACCGGCCGCGAGCGCGGAGAAGGTGAAAAACGACCAGCCATTGGTCTGGGTCCGCGATTGCGGCGAGGTGACATTACCCTCCTCATCCCAATCCTTCGCGGCGAGCTTGAGCAATTCCGCAGGCGGCTCTTGGCCTCGGTCGGTATAAGTCTTGATCAGATCAACAACATTGCGGGTGCGGCGCTCGCTGGTGAAAGCGCCGGTTGCGGCCATGAACATCCCAAAAATGGGGAACATCAGCCACCAGAAATCGCGAAACAGCTCTTCCATCGTTAGGCCTCCCAAGCGCCGATTGCGCGCCTTCTGAAGCTGAACCGCCGCCGGCTGCGAGTTTGGATGCAGGGCTATGCGTTTCGGGCCGCCGCCTCCGCGAGATCGGCAAGCGCCTTGGCTGCGTCGGGCTTGGCCGAGGCGCGGGCGGCGGCGGCGCGCACGGCAAGGCCATGGTTGTCCGACAAGCGCTTGCCCAGCAGATCAGCCAACGCCGCCGGTTCGAACGCTGCCTCGGCGATCAAGTCGGCCGCGCCCACTGAAGTGAGCCCTTCGGCGTTAGCGGATTGATGATCGTCGGCGGCGGCGGCGAACGGCACCAGGATCGCTGGCCGGCCGGCGACTTGAAGTTCAGTCACCGAAGACGCGCCTGCGCGCGCGATCACCAGATGCGCGGCGCCAAGTAATTCGCCCATGTTGGAGAAGAACGGCGCAACCTCGGCATTCACGCCCGCCGCTACGTAGACGCTGCGCGCCTGCTCAAGCCGCTCCTCGCGCACTTGATGCACAACATCGAGGCGAGCGCGTAACTCGGCTGGCAGCATGGCGATTGCAACGGGGATGACTTCGCCGAAGATACGGGCGCCCTGGCTGCCGCCGATGATCAGCAGATTGAGGCGCCCGCCCGCAGGCGCCTCAGGATAAGGCCGCGCGCGCGCGTCAAGGATCGGTTGTCGCACGGGGTTGCCGACCACACGCTTGCGGTGCTGTGCTTCGGCTGGCAGGCGATCCAGCCGCTCGAAGCCGCAGGCAACCGTCGCAGCGCTCGTCGCCAACGAGCGGTTCACGCGTCCGAGCACGGAATTTTGTTCGTGAATAAGGATCGGAACCTTGTGCGCGCGCGCCGCCATGAGCGCGGGGAACGAGGGATAGCCGCCAAAGCCCGCCACTAAAGCAGGTTTTAATTCGGCGAAACGCCGCTTGGCTTGGTTCACGCCGCGCCAGATTTTCAGCGCGGCGGGAATTGCCTTGAGCGGGTTGAGACTTGGCGAGGCCGCGGCGACGTCCTCGACCCGCTCGGCGGGGAAATTCTCAGCGTAGCGGCGCCCGCGCGCGTCGGTCATCAACACTACGCGCCAGCCTCGTTGACGCATCTCCTCCGCGAACGCCGCAGCAGGAAACATGTGCCCGCCAGTGCCGCCGGCGGCGATGACGACAAATGGCTTGCTCATGCGTAGGCCCTGCCGGCGAAGAGGAACGCGCCCGGCCGATTTCGCAACAAGGACAAGCAGAAACCGAACGCAAGCGCCGAGCCGATCATCGATGAACCGCCGAAGGAAATGAACGGCAACGTCATACCCTTCGCCGGCAACAGCGCGAGGTTGACCGCCATATGGATGGCCGCCTGGGCGACCAGAAGCGTCACCAATCCCGCCGCCGCCAATTGTTCGAACGGTTCGTTCAGGCGGCTTGCGCGCGAGAAGCCGCGAAATGCAAGCGCGCCGAACGCGGCGATCAAGCCGAACGAAGCAAGTAAGCCGAATTCCTCGGCCGCGACAGCGAAGACGAAATCCGCGTGCGCGTCAGGGAGCGCGCGTTTGATCACCCCTTCGCCCGGTCCGCGCCCAAACACCCCGCCCGCCGCGATCGCGTCCAAAGCCCTGCCGACTTGGTAGCCTTGCTCCCCGCTGGGGCTAAAAAAACCATCCCAGCGCTCGCGCGCGTGAGGATAGAAATGATAGATCGCCCAGGCCGCAAGGCCGCTCGCCGCGAGCCCGCCGATTACCCAGCGCAGCGCCAACCCAGACAAGATCAGCATCGGCCCCAGCACAATCGCAAGCAACGCCGTTTGGCCGATGTCTGGCTGCGCCAACAAAGCGGCTGCGGCCAAAGCGTACAATCCCAACGAAACCGCGCGGCCTGGAAATCCCTCGCGCCGCATGCTCTCGCTCAACATCCAAGCCCACACCACCACGAGCGCCGGCTTTAATAGTTCAGCAGGCTGCAGCGAGACTAAGCCAAAATCGAACCAACGCTGGGCCCCCTTCACCACTGGCCCCAGCCATGCGGCGAGGCCGCACAGCGGCAGCGCGATCAGCGCGACGATCGTCCCCGCGCGACGCAGTCCTCTCGGATCCAGCGAGGCCGCGGCCAGCATCACAACAACGCCGAGGCCAGCGTACGCCGCCTGACGTCCGGCAAAATAAAACGCCTCTTCAATACGAATCCGCGCCGTCGCCGCCGGGCTCGCGGCCATCGAAAACAGAATGCCAAGCGCGAACAGAATAACGGCGATGATTATCAGCGGGCGATCATAGGTGCGCGCCCGACTAAAAGCGGCGCGCACGCCATCGGCCAACGCGCTCATTGCGCGCCGCCAATTGGACGCGCCCGCAGCGGCTCGCTCAGCGTCGCCACCAGCGCCTTGAACTGATCGCCGCGATCCTCGTAGCTGCGGAACTGGTCATAGGAAGCGCAGGCCGGCGATAACAGCACGACCGGATGCGGCTCGCCCGACGCCCGCGCGTCGGAATATGCCTGCTTTACCGCCGCTTCCAATTGCCCGGCCATCACCACATTCACTTTGCCGCGTAGGACATCGGCGAATTCGCCGGCCGCCTGGCCAATAAGATACGCGCGCGCCATGCGGGGAAAGAACGCCGCCAGTTCCTCGATGCCGCCATCCTTTGGCACGCCCCCGGCGATCCAATACACGCGCGGGTAAACCGCAAGCGCCTGCGCGGCCGCGTTGGCGTTGGTGGCCTTTGAATCGTTGATGAAGCGCACCCCGGCGACCGTTCCCGCGCGCTCCAAACGGTGCGGCAACCCAGCAAAAGTCTTCAGCGCCTGCGCGACGATGCGCGGATCGACGCCGAGCGCGCGCGCGGCGGCATACGCGGCTGCGGCGTTCTGCGCGTTGTGCCGGCCCGCGAGCGCCGGCGCCTGGGTCAGATCGGCCACTGTTTCCGAGCGCCCGTGCAACGCATCGATCAGATGTTCGCCCAACGCCGACACGCCCCGGCCGAGCACCTGCCCGGAGGAAATCGCCGCGACATGTTGCGCGGCTGCTCGCGTAAGCTCGGTACACGCGGCCGCGCCATGGATGTCATCGACGCCGACCACCGCCCAATCGCCGGCGCCCTGGTTGGCGAAGACGCGGCGCTTGGCGGCGGCGTAATGGGCCATGTCGCCGTGGCGATCGATATGGTCGGACGTGGTGTTGAGCCAAACCGCAACATCGAGCCGCAGCGAATAGGTCAGGTCGAGCTGAAACGAAGAAAGCTCAAGCACGTAATACGCGCCCGCGTGCAATGGCGCGAGGTCGAGCACGGCCTCGCCGATATTGCCGCCCAGGCGCACATCCTTGCCGGCTTCGCGGAGAATGTGGGCGATCAAAGCCGAAGTCGTCGACTTGCCGTTGGTTCCGGTAACGCCAATAATCTTCGGCCGTTGCGAGGCGGGCAACGCGTTTATGGCGCGCGCAAACAATTCAATGTCGCCCAGCACCGGTACGCCTACTGCATCCGCAAGCGTCACCACCCGGTGCGGCTCCGGGAACGTCAGCGGCACGCCGGGCGAAAGCACCAAAGCCGCGAACGTGCGCCAATCCTGGGCGTTAATATCGGAGACCGGCACGCCTTCGGCGGCGGCCTTCGCGCGCGTCCCGTCATGGTCGTCCCACGCATGTACGCGCGCGCCGCCAGCGCTCAAGGCGCGCGCGGCCGCGAGCCCGGTTCTGGCCAAGCCGAACACGGCGACGTCGCGCCCTTTGTATTCGGTGATTGGGATCATGGCGCGGTACGGCAATAGGCAATAGGAAATCGACAATCGATGGCGTTCGCGCCAAACCCATTGCCGATTGCCGACTGCCTATTGCCGAATCTTACAAACACGCACGCCCTCCAGTGAGCGCCCGATGTGCGCTGCTTCGCGCCGTTAACGCAACTTCAATGTGGCCAGGCCGGCCATGGCGAAAATAACCGAAATGATCCAGAAGCGGATCACGATGGTCGGCTCCTGCCAGCCCAGTTTTTCGAAATGGTGGTGAATGGGCGCCATTAAGAACACGCGTTTTCCCGTGCGCTTGAATACCGCCACCTGCACCATCACCGATAAGGTTTCGAGAACGAACAAACCGCCCACGATCGCCAGCACCAATTCATGGCGCGCCGCCACGGCCACCGCGCCCAGCAAGCCGCCAAGCGCCAACGATCCGGTATCGCCCATGAACACGCGCGCTGGCGGGGCGTTGTACCAAAGGAAGCCGAGCGAAGCGCCGAGCAAGGCGCCCAGGATCGTGGCCAGTTCGCCGACGCCCGGGACGTATTGGACGCCAAGATAATCGGAATAATCCGCGCGGCCCACCAGATAGGCGATTACCCCGAAGGTGCCGCCCGCGATCATGACCGGAACGATCGCCAGGCCGTCGAGGCCGTCGGTGAGGTTCACCGCGTTGCCGAAGCCCACGATCACGATCAGCATGAAGATCAAATAGAAGCCGAGCAGCTGAATCCCCCATCCGCTGAGGAACGGCAACGCCACCGCAGTCAGCGCGTCGCCCGCCATCAGCGCGCGGAAGAAGCCGGGGATATCGTGCGCTAGATCGGGCGTGGTCGCGATCCATTGCGCGGCGAGCATGACCAAAGCTGCCAGCAACGCGATCAGGAATTCGAAACCGAGTCGCAAACGGGCCGACAAACCGCCATGGTGCTGTTTGGTGACCTTGGCGAAATCATCGACGAAGCCAATAGCGCCGAAGCCGACCGTGACCAGCAGCACCGCCCAGACATAGGGGTTGGAGAGCTTCGACCACAGCAACACCGCCACGCCGAGGCTGATCAGAATGATGAGCCCCCCCATGGTCGGGGTGCCTTTTTTTGTGAGCAAATGGCCTTCGGGGCCGTCGGCGCGGATGGGCTGGCCCTTGCCCTGCTTTTTCCGCAACCAGCGAATGAACGGGCCGCCAATGGCGAACGCGATGATCATGGCGGTGAACATCGCGCCGCCAGTTCTGAAGGTGATGTATTTGAAGAGATTAAAGAATTGCGAGCTCTCCTCGAATTGTCCCAAGAGCTCAAGCATCCACTTCCCCCTGCAGCGCCCTGAGCGCGGCCACCACCCGGCTCATGCGCGAGCCGTTCGAGCCTTTGACAAGCACAATATCGCCCGCGCGCAAAGCGCCCGCGATCAGCGGCGCGAGCGCGTCGGCGTTCTCCGCATAGCCGCCTCGTCGGGCTGGTGGAAGCGCCTCCACCAGCGCCGCCATGCGCGGGCCGGCGGCGAACACCAGGTCGATCCCGGCTTGTTCCAACGGAGCTGCGAGACCGGCATGGTAGCTGCGCTCCTCCGGGCCGAGTTCCAACATATCCCCAAGTGCTGCGATCCGCCTTCCACCGGGCCCTGGCTTGCGCGCGGCGAGCGTTGCGAACGCCGCCGCCATTGAGGCTGGGTTGGCGTTGTAGGCATCGTCCACCAACGTGAACGCGCCGAACGGCGCCGTCACCGAAGCGGCGACGCCGCGTCCATCGACTGCGCGAAGATGTTCCAACGCATGCGCCGCCGCTTCGATATCGCCGCCGACAACATCGACTGCTGCTAGCGCCGCTAGCGCGTTGAGCGCCCAATGCGCGCCTTCGGCGCCTATTCTATAGCGAATGCGACGACCGAGAATTTCTGCCTCCGCATTCGATCCCATTTCGCCCATCTCGAAGCTGAGCAGACGCGCCTCGCACTCCTGCCCGCGTCCGAAGCGGATTAGGGTCGCGCCAACCCGCTCCGCTGCGGCCAACAAGCGCTCCGCATGGGGAGCTTCGTTCGGCACGAGTGCGACGCCTCCGGGCTCAAGCCCGGCATAAAGATCGCCCTTCTCCTCGGCGACATTCGCCAAGGAACCCAGATTTTCCACATGGGCCGGCGCGATCGTGGTCACCAAAGCCGCGTGCGGGCGAACAAGGTTCGCCAACGGCATAATCTCGCCGCGATGGTTCATGCCAATTTCAAAAACGCTGAACGCGCTCTCCCTAGGCATGCGCGAAAGCGTCAACGGCACGCCCCAATGATTGTTGTAGCTTTTCACCGATTTATGGGTCGCGCCGCACGCGGAGAGGCACAAAGCGAGCGCCTCCTTGGTTGAAGTTTTGCCGACCGACCCGGTCACCGCGATACGTTTGGCGCCACTGCGCTCGCGCGCCGCCACTCCAAGGCGCCGCAAGGCATCGAGCACATCGGGAACAAATAATGCAGGGCCAAGCCCTTCGGCCTTTGCTGCATCGGAAACCAAAGCGGCGGCGGCGCCCGCTACGAAAGCCTGCGCCAGAAAATCGTGCCCGTCGCGCACGTCGTTCAGCGCCACGAACAAGTCCCCGCGCTCCAGCGAGCGTGTATCGATGGAGACGCCGTGCGCGCTCCAGGTTTCGTTGTTGATCAACCGCCCGCCGGTCGCGGCGGCCGCTTCAGCTGCGGTCCAGAGTGTGCTCATAATACAACCCCAACAAGGCCGCCATTCCGGGGCGGCCGCAGGCCGAACCCGGAACCCAGGGGATCGTAGGGAGCAACGCTTGTGGCGCCTGGGTTCCGGATCGCGCTCCGCGCGTCCGGAATGACGGAAGAAATAGGTGCGTTCAACTTGCCAACGCCGCACGCGCCACGTCTTGATCCGAGAACGGGTGCGTAACGCCTCGAATCATTTGCCCGGTTTCATGACCCTTGCCGGCTATCATCAACGCATCGCCTGCCTGCATCATCGTCACCGCTTCCTGGATGGCGCGAGCGCGATCGGCGATTTCCGTCGCGCCCGGCGCTCCCAGCATGATTTGCGCGCGTATGCTGGCTGCGTCCTCGTTGCGCGGATTGTCGTCGGTGACGATCACGACATCGGCCTGACGCGCGGCGATGGCGCCCATCTTGGCGCGTTTGTCCCTGTCGCGATCGCCGCCGCAGCCGAACACGGCGATGACGCGGCCCGGCGCATGCGGGCGCGCGGCGCGCAACAATACGTCCAGCCCATCGGGCGTGTGCGCGTAATCGACAAACACATGCCCGCCAGCCTTGCTGCGGCCGACATGCTCCATGCGCCCCTTCACAGGCCTTAACTTCGTCATGCCGGCCCAGACCGCCCCAGGCGCTTCGCCCAAAGCCAGCGCAAGCGCCGCGGCGCAAACCGCGTTCAGCGCCTGAAACTCCCCGATTAGCGGCAGTTCGACGTCAGTCTCCTTGCCCGCCCACAGCAAGGTCATAGTTTGCGCATTGGGGCGCGGCTGGATTTCCACGATCTTCAACGCGTTCGCGCGCGGCGCGCGCCAGCCGCACAACACGATTTCCAGCCCGCACCGGTTGGCCTCCGCTTCGAATACTGCACCATCGGCTGCATCGGCATTGATCACCGCGATCCCGCCCGGCCTGACCAATTGCCACAGCTTCAGCTTGGCGTCGCGATACCCATCCATGGCGCCATGATAATCGAGATGGTCCTGCGAGAGATTGGTGAACGCCGCCGCCACGAACGAAACACCATCGACGCGATGTTGCTCCAATCCATGGCTCGACGCTTCCATGGCCGCGTGGGTGACGCCGTCCTCGGCAAGGCGCGTCAACGCCTGATGGATCGCAGCAGGATCGGGCGTGGTGTGGCCAAGATCGATGACGCCCTTGGGGCCGATCGCGCCCAGCGTGCCGATGCTGGCCGCACTCTTGCCGGCATGCGTCCACAGCTGGCGCAAAAAATCGACGGTAGAGCTCTTGCCGTTGGTTCCCGTCACCGCAACGAGCGTCGTCGGACGCCTTGGATAAAATGCCGACGCCGCCAACGCAAAGGCTCGGCGTGGATTCTCATCCATTACATGTGCAAAACCGGGATCGACGCCCAAGTCTCCCGCGCTGAGCACGGCCACCGCGCCGTTCGCTTTCGCCTGGCCCAAAAAATGGCGCCCGTGCGCGGCGACGCCCTGCAGCGCCGCGAAGAGATAGCCGGGCCGCACCTGGCGTGAGTCGGCGGTCAGTCCCGTTATCTCAAGGTCGCGCGCATCCTCGGGGACGCCCGCGGAAAACAAGGAGGCCAAATTCATGGCTAAGTTCATGGGCAAAATGGGACGCGATTCCAAGGGGACGCTTCACCTTACCGCCAAAGCAGTGTGAAATCACTCCAAAGGAGGCGCCGGTGGTCCATATTTACAGCGCTGCTCTGGGCGACAGCGATTCCACCTTAGCGGCACGACACCGCTAATGTGCAGGCGCCGTCACCCGCAGGCCGAGCATCGGTGCAATCCGGCGCAAGGTGCGCGCGACCGCCGGCGCCGCTACGACGCCGCCCGCTTCCCCGTTGGCGACATCGTCCAGCGCAATCACGATCACGTAGCGCGGGTCACTCGCTGGAAATATCCCGGCGAATGAGGAAAAATTGCGGTTCTCGTCGTAGCCCTCCACGCCGCTCAGTTTTTCCGCGGTGCCGGTTTTTCCCGCGACCTCGAGGCCAGGGACATCTGCGGCGCGGCCAGTGCCGTCGGTGACGGCTGAGCGCATGTAGCCAAGCACCTGGCGGGTCGTCTCCGGCGAAAATACCGGCGTACGCTCAACAACATCTTCTAGGCCTTGCAGCAGCAGGGTCGGCTCGACCCTCGCGCCGTCATTGGCAAACACTGTGTAGGCGGCCGCGAGCGACACGGGAGTCGCCGCGAGCCCATAGCCAAAACCAAGCCCGGCCACGTCGCGCCTGCCTCGAGCCGCAGGCGCCAATGGCGCCTGGTTGCGGCCGATCTGGAGGCGCCCCGCGCGCGTAAGGCCAAGCCGGTCGAGATAGGCCCGCTGGCGCTCGCCGCCCACCCGCATGGCGAGCCGCGCCGCGCCGATATTGGACGAGTGCATCAAGATATCGCGCAATGTGGCCGGTCCTGGCGTCAATTCGTGGTCCTCGATTCGCGTGTCGTCGATGACCAGAGGTTGGCTCAGGTCGAAAGCCTCGCTCCCGTTGCTCAAACGCTCCTGCAGCGCCATGGCGATGGTGAACGGTTTTATCGTCGAGCCGAGTTCGTGCACGTCACCCCCGACGCGATCCCGGCGAGTGGTCTCGTGCGCATCGCCGGCGGCGTTTGGATCGAAGTTGGGCCAAGACGCCAGCGCCAACACTTCGCCGCTGCGGCCATCGACGATGATGCCAGCGCCGCCCTGTGCTCCAGCTGCGCGCGCAGCGGCGTCAAGCTCCATTTCAACCGCGTATTGGATACGAACATCGATGCTCACGGGCAGCGCCCGCCCGGCTTCGCCGAATTCGCGCAAGCGCGCGTCTAGGCCCCGCTCGATCCCAGCCAACGGGTTGAGGTCTACGTCGGTGAACCCCAACGCATGCGCCGCCAGCGCGCCGTTGGGATAGACGCGCCGCTCTTCCGCTTCGAAGCCTATGCCGGCCAGCCCCAGCGCCAACACGTGTTGGCGTTGCTCTGGACTGAGGCTGCGTCTGAGAAAGATAGAATCCCGTCCGCGATCGTTTAGCCGCCTCACCAAGGTTGCGCGGTCGAGATCGGGAAACACGCGGCGCAACGCGTCAGCGGTCTCCCCTGCGTTCCAGACACGCGCCGGGCCAGCGGTCAAAGCGTAAGCGCGCACGGTGGTCGCCAGCAACACCCCGTTGCGGTCGACAATGTCGCCGCGGCGCACCGCCGACGGTGCAGCCGCGCGCGGCGAAGCCAACGGATCGCCGCTCAATGCGAGTTGGACCGAACGTCCCCCCAGCAACAACAGAATGGCAAACACACACAGAGCAAGCGCGCGGACGCGATTGCGCGCGGGCGCTGCTTCGCTATAAGCGCCGGCGCGATCAACGGCGACGGAATAGCTCATCTTTCCACCCGCGCGCCAGCGCGCGCATCCGGAAGGCGATTGTCGATCGCCGTTTCCGGCAGCCCCTCGCTTTGGGCCCCGGTGTCGAGACTCAGGTGCGTTTGCGCCATGGCCGCCACATTGGCTGGGCTCTCGGCGCGCGCGATTTCGGCCCGCAGCGCACGCATCTCAGCCTCGGCGTCCGCGACTCTGGTGCGCAGATCGCGCACATGCGCCTCGGTCTGCGAAGCGTCGGTCTTGGCCTTGTAGAGCCCGATCGCGAGCGCTGCGACCAGAACGGCGGCGGTGATGTGCAGGCTGCGCCTAATCAGAGCCTTGTCCATTCCGCCTCCGTTTTTGGCGCTAATTCTGGCGCCGCAAGCGCTTCCCACGCCGGCGCATCGGTGCGCACCGCCCAGCGCAAGCTAGCCGAGCGCGCGCGCGGATTGGCGGCGATTTCTTCGTCGCTTGGCGCGGTGGCGCGCTTGCGTTCGAGTGCAAAACTTGGCGCCTGTTCTGGCGGCAGATCTGGCGCATGGCGCGAACCGCGCCCCTGCGCATCGGCGCGCGCGGTGAGGAATTGTTTGACCATGCGGTCTTCGAGCGAATGGAACGAGACTGCGACCAGTCGCCCACCCGGCGTCAGCGCTTGCTCCGCCACCGAGAGCCCGCGCGCGAGCTCGCCCAATTCGTCGTTGACCAGAAGGCGCAGCGCCTGGAATGTTTTTGTCGCGGGATGGGTGCGCGCGCCTTTGCGCCCGCCGACGGAATCCTCGACGATTTTCGCCAGCTCCAGTGTGCGCGCGATCGGCTTGGCGGCGCGCGCCTGCACGATGGCCCGGGCTATGCGCCGGCTGTCGTCGTCCTCGCCATAATGATAGATCAGGTCGGCGAGCGCGGTTTCGCTGAGCCGATTCACGGCGTCAGCGGCGCTGAGGCCTTCCTTCTCCATGCGCATGTCGAGGTCCGCATCGGCCTGGAACGAGAAGCCGCGCTCGGCTTCATCAAACTGAAACGAGGAAACCCCGAGATCGAACACGGCGCCCATTAAAGGTTGGTTTACAAACCCCAACATTTCGGAAAATCGCGCCTGGTGGCGTGTGAGGCGGTCGGGGAATTGCGCCTGGAGCGCGGCGCCGCGGGCGATCGCATCCGGGTCGCGGTCGAACGCGATGACGCGCGCGCCGGCTCCCAACAGCGCGCGTGAGTATCCGCCGCCGCCGAAGGTGGCGTCGGCGATAAGCGCCCCCGGTTGAACCGCGAGCGCTTCCATGGCTTCGCGCAGCAGGACGGGGACGTGGGTCATCTTGGACCGCCGGAATCCTCGCCGGCGAGCGATGCCTGTGACTGGGAGCGCGGCGCTCCGCGCCGCATGCGCGGCAGGCGCCGCGCGCTCCAACCTACAAACGCCGGTGCAGGCCGGCGAGGACGCCGGCGGTCCAAGATAGCGAGCGCGTCCGGGTTGGCTGGGGAATGCATTGGCCCACCCTACAGCGAGTCCGCGGCGAAATGGCGCCGGCAGACTGCGCGTGAGCGCCTTTGCTTCTATTTAGAGAAAACGCCAGTCGGCCTGTAAGCCGGGTTCTGTTCCTCTTGCGAGGTGACGACCATTCCTCTGGACCGTGCGTCGCCGCACGGTTCTCGCGACCAACCCGGATGCGCTCCCACGGACGGGCCGTGCGCTTGCGCGCCATCGCATCCCTATTCGGTCTTGCTCCCGGCGGGGCTTGCCGTGCCGCCTTCCTTACGGTCGGCGCGGTGGGCTCTTACTCCACCGTTTCACCATCGCCTGCGCCCATGGCCCGAAGACCGAGGCGCTTTCGGCAGACTGTTCTCTGTGGCGCTATCCCTAAGATCACTCTCGGCGGGAATTACCCGCCGCCGTATCCGCGTGGAGCCCGGACTTTCCTCGAACGCACCCTTTCGAGTTTGCGCCCGCGGCCGTCCGGCCGACTGGCCGCGCCAACATAGGCAGCGCCCGAACGATGGCAAGCGCTGCGGTGACGCCCGTCGGCGTTTGCCGACGCCTCGACGCGTCCCCCTAGCGCGGGCCTATCTCCTGCCGTTAAAGACGCGCGCAGGAAAGGCCCGCTTCCCATGACCCACCGCCTCGCTGCTTCCGCGCTCGCCCTCGCCCTGATCGCCTTCGCCGGCCCGGTCGGCTGCGGCCCTAAGCCCAAGACTATTGGCCTCGACATCGCCGCCATGGATGCGAGTGTGAAGCCGGGGGAGGATTTTTATGGCTACGCCAACGGAAACTGGCAGCGCACGACGGAAATCCCCGCTGATCGCGCCAGCGTTGGCTCGTTCTACCGCGCCTTCCTCACCACCGAAGGCCAGACGCGCGAACTGCTCGACGACATTCTAGCCTCCAGTCCCGAAGCCGGGACCGACGCAGCGCGTATCGCCAATTTCTACAACGCCTTCGTCAACACCTCGGCCATCGACGCCGCAGGCATGGCGCCGATCCAGGCCGATCTCGCCCGCTTCGATGCGATCGCCGACAAGGGCGCGCTTTCGCGCGTGCTCGGCGAGCAGGTTCGCGCCGACGTCGATCCGTTGAACTCGACCAATTTCTTCACCGAGAATCTGTTCGGAATCTTCGTCACCCAGGGGCTCGCCACGCCCGGTGAAGTGCTGCCCTACATCTTGCAAGGCGGCTTAGGGTTGCCCGAGCGCGAGTATTATCTTTCGAACGACCCAGCGATGGCGACGCTTCGCGACCAGTATCGCGCCTATATCGAGCAAGTGCTGACGCTTGCCGGCGTCGTGGACCCCCGCGTCAGGGCGCAGCGTATCTTTGGTCTCGAAATGGCGATCGCACGCGCCCAAGCCACCCGCGCGCAGAGCGAGGATTTCGCCAACTCAGCAACGGTGTGGACCCGCGCGGACTTTGCACGGCGCGCACCCGGCATCGACTGGGACGGGTTCTTCGCTGGCGCCCACCTCTCCAATCAGCAACGCTTCGGCGCCTATCACGCGGGCGCAATCACCGGCCTCTCGGCGCTGGTTGCATCGCAGCCGCTGCAAACCTGGAAGGACTGGCTTGCCTTCCACCAGATAAATTCCCACGCCAGCGTGCTGCCCTCGCAAATCGATCAGGCGTCGTTTGCCTTCTACGGCACCACCCTTTCGGGCACGCCACAGCAGCGCGAGCGCGCCAAGCGCGGCCTGGACGCTTTGAACACTTACCTCGGCGACGCGGTGGGGCACGCCTACGTTGACCGCTACTTCCCGGCGTCGGCGCGCGCGGAAGTGCAGTCGATGGTGGACAACATAAAGGGCGCTTTCGCCGAACGCGTGCGCGGCCTCGACTGGATGGCGCAGGAAACGCGTGAAGAGGCTCTGCGCAAAGTAGAAACTATCGTGGTTGGCGTCGGCTATCCCGATTCCTGGCGCGATTATTCGCGCTTTGAAGTTTCGCCGGACGACGCCTACGCCAACGCAATCGCGGGCGAGCGTGTCGAGTATGCCCATCAACTCGCCAAGCTTGGCCGCCCGATGGATCGCAACGAATGGTGGATGACGCCGCAAACCGTCAACGCCGTGAACCTGCCGGTGCAAAACGCGCTCAACTTCCCGGCCGCGATCCTGCAGCCGCCGTTCTTCGACGCAGGCGCCGATCCCGCCTACAATTACGGGGCCATCGGCGCGGTCATCGGCCACGAGATCAGCCACAGCTTCGACAATAACGGCGCAGCCTTCGATTCAACCGGGGCGCTGCGCAATTGGTGGACGCCGGCCGATCTCGCCGCGTTCCGCACGCAAGGTGAAGCGCTGGCGCGCCAGTACGATTCCTACTCCCCGCTGCCCGATTTGCACGTCAACGGCACGCTGACCTTAGGCGAGAACATCGCCGATGTCGCCGGCCTGCAGGCGGCCTACATGGCCTATCGCGCCTCGCTCAACGGACGTGAAGCGCCAGTGATCGACGGCCTCACCGGCGACCAGCGTTTCTTCATCGCCTACGCCCAGACATGGGCCACAAAAATGCGCGACGAAGCCATGCGCCAGCGCATCGCCACAGATGGTCACGCGCCCGGCATGTACCGCGCGCTGACGGTGCGCAATCTCGACGCCTGGTATCAGGCGTTCAATGTGCAACCAGGCGAGGCGCTCTACCTCGCGCCGGAGGCGCGCATTCGGGTGTGGTAGGAACGCAGCCGCTAGCGCAGCAGGCCCACGCCTGCTTCCGCCAGACGCCGCCACGGAAACTTCTCCCCCGGATCGCGCTTGCGGCCGGGCGCGACGTCGGAATGGCCCACAACGCGTGAGGGATCGAGCCCGCGCCGCGCTAGGATGTCGCGCAGCAACGCGATCAAAGCCTCGATCTGCGCGCCGGGAAAATCCGGCAAGCCGAAATCATGGCCGCCATTGACGATCTCAATGCCGATCGAGCGCGAATTAACGTCAACCTCGCCTTCCCAGCTGGATACGCCCGCGTGCCAGGCGCGGCTCTCCTCCGCCACCAGGCGATAGATCAATCCTGCCTCATCGACGACATAGTGCGCGCTGGCGCGCCCGAGCGGGGCCGCGGGATCGATGTCGGGGGCTTGCCAGGGCCCGGGGTAGGTTCGCGCGACCGGCGTTGCATCGCAGAGGCGCGCCAGCGCGATCGCTGCGTCCTGCATGCCGGTGTAATGCAGCAGCACAAGATCAATGGCGCGTCCGCGCGCATCAAAATTGGGCGAAGGTCGATCGATGGTGGAAATCACGCGCCCAGCCTCGGCCGCAGGCCTTAAGACTTCGGCCACGCCGCGGTTTCGACCACCCACCCGTTCGGCGTCCGCCGCGCTTCCAGCACGCCGTCCGCGCGGGCGCGCCGCTTCGGGGCAAAGTGCATGGCCAAAGCGGCCGCCAAGATGATGAGCCCGATAACCGCCGCCGCCGCGAAGGCAAACATCAACGCCAGCGCCAGCCCAGCCGCCAATAGCACCGCGCCAAGCGCACGCGCCAAAGTGTTCATTACCGAAGCGCCGAAATCAGCCGTCGCGGTCATCAAGGAGGCTCCTCAGCTGATGATATGGGCGCCGAGCCTGATTGATCAATGCGGCGCCCGTTAGGCGCGCTTTAACCATGCTCAGTTCGCCGCAACGCTTAGCTCGTTCTGGATCGCGGCATAGGCGGCGTTGATTGCGGCGGTCTTTTCGTGCGCGATGGAGACGAATTCCGGCGCTGCGCCGCGGGCGAGCATGGTGTCGGGGTGATTGTCGGCGGCGAGGCGCCGCCACGCGGCGCGCGCCTCGTCCATGCTGGCGCCGGCCATAAGCCCCAGGACCGCATAGGGATCGCCCGCCTCCGGCCCCAGATTTGTGGCCTTGATGCGACGGAAATCCAGGCCGCTGAAGCCAAAGTTATTCGCCACAAGCGCTAGATAGGAGAGTTCGTCATCCGTCACCGCGCCGTCAGCGGCGGCAATATGAAAGAGGCCATCTAGGACGTCTTCCAGCAGGCAAGGCCGGGCCCGATATTTGCGCCCCACTTGGCGGGCGTAGGAATCAAATCCCAGCACGGTCTCCTGCGCCAGCATGAAGGCGCGCCGGAAGTTCGCCTCCTCCCCCGGCGGCGGGCGAAATACCTGGGCGGCGGCGGCGAGTTCGGTTTCTGTGGTGACGCCGTCCGCCTTCGCCATTTTTGCTGCAAGTCCGATCACAGCGGCGGTGAAGCCGATATCGTTCGGCTGCGGCGCGCATTCCTCGAACGGCGCAGGCGCCTCCGGCTCGAAAGCGCGGCTCGCCAGGGCGACTATGCGGGACCAAACCGACATGAGCGCATTCTCGCCGATGTTGGCGGGTGGGGAAAGCGCGAACGGGCGTAAATTTTCCGCACGTTGTCGCGGGAAGGCCATGCGCCGGCGGTCCATGTTTGCGGCGCGTCTCTCGGGTGAAATCCCGCTATAAGTTCGCCCACCCATGACCCAATCGCCCCTCACCGCTCCCGCCTCCTGGTACGCGGATCCGTCCCATTGGCAGCGCGAGCGTGCCGGCGTGTTCGCCAAGGCTTGGCAATTTGTAACGCATGACAGCGCCCTTTCCGAACCGCGATCCTGGCGCACGGAGACCCTCGCCGGCTACCCCGTGCTGCTGGTGCGCGGCGAGGACGGCGCGGTGCGCGGCTTCCACAATGTTTGCCGCCATCGCGCTGGGCCACTGGTTAGAACCGAGCAAGGCGTGTGCGACGGGGTTCTGGTTTGCCCCTATCATGGCTGGCGCTACGCGCTCGACGGACGATTGCGCGTCGCGCGGGATTTCGGCGGCGGCGCCGATTTCGATCCACGCGAGTATGGCTTGTTTCCGTTGAATATAGAGTCATGGCGTGGGTTGTGGTTCGCTTGCGTCGCGGAGGACCCCGCGCCGCTTGCAACCCTGCTCGCGCCGCTTGAGCAGCGTCTTGCCGGCGCCGACTGGTCCAATCTGCGCATCGCCGCACGACGTACGCACATGCTCGCGTGCAATTGGAAGACCTATGTCGAGAATTATCTGGAAGGCTACCACGTGCCCATGCTGCACCCGGGGCTCGATGCCGATGTGCAATCGGACCAATACACGGTCACTGTCGAAGGGCGCACTGCTCTGCACTACGCGCCCCCGCGCGATCCTGCTGGAATTTACGACGGGCTATGGGCCTGGGTTTGGCCCAATATCGGCATCAACGTTTACCGACGCGGACTGATGCTCGAGCGCATGTCGCCGCTGGGCGCAGACCGCACGCAACTGGATTATCTCTATCTCATGCCCGAAGGCGAAGCGGTTCCCGGCGAAACCCTCGCCATGGCCGACCAGGTCACCGCAGAGGACAAATGGATCGTCGAGCGCGTTCAAGAAAACCTGAGCGCCGGAATTTACGAGTGCGGCCCGCTCTCGCCCAAGCACGAAGGCGCGGTCGCCGCGTTCCAGGGCTGGCTGCGGGAAGCCTAGCATTTGGGCTGCGCATTGGGATTGAATGAAGCAAAAGTTGCGTGTCCAATCGACGCCTCGCGTGCTAGCGTCGCTGAGCACGATGACACGGGAGATGCGCCATGCCGCAAGGCCCCCGCCCGCGCTGGGCTATCGCCGCCGCCTTGAGCACTTTGTTGACCGTCGGCGCCTCGTGCGCGCCAACCGCCTCCACGACGCCCGACATCTGCCCGCCGATCCAAGCGGAATCCGGTGCTCCAGATCTTGCGGCGCTACGCGCCAAGGCGGAAGCGGATGGCTCCGTGCGCGTCATCGTAAGACTAACTCCGCCCGCGGGCGCGCAACCAATAATGGCGACTACGCAGGCCGAAGCGGTGGCCGCATTCGAACGCGCCGGCGTCCAGAGCGTGTCCGCGCTCAACAACCGGCTTCCCTACATTGTCGCGGAAGTCACCCTGCCGCAGCTTGATGAACTCTACCGCGATCCCCGCTTCGGCGCCTGGAGCGAGGACCGCATTCTGCAAGCGACGCTCTCCGAGAGCGGCCCGCTGGTGCAAGCGCCCGAACTCTGGGCGCTGGGCGGACGCGGCGCGGGCCAAAGCGTCGCCATTCTCGACACCGGCGTCGACGCCGCCCATCCTTTCCTTGCTGGGCGCGTAGTCGCCGAAGCGTGTTTCTCCACCACTTCAGCCGCGAACGCCTCGACTAGCGCCTGCCCAAATGGCCAGCCGCAACAGATCGAGGCTGGCGCGGCGCGACCGTGTTCAGCACCTGGATGCGAGCATGGCACGCACGTGGCGGGCATCGCCGCTGGCCGCGGCGCGGATTTCTCCGGAATGGCGCCCGATGCCGACATCGTCGCGGTGCAAGTGTTCAGCCAGTTCTCCGGCGCCGGCTGCGGCGGGCGCCCGCGCTGTGTGGCGTCGTTCACCTCCGACCAGATCCGCGCGCTGGATTTCGTCCTGCAACTGGCGGCGGAACGCCATGTCGCGGCCGTCAATATGAGCCTGGGCGGCGGGCGCTCGACGACGGCGTGCGACACCGACATGACCAAATCCGTCATCGATCAGCTCCGCGCCGCCGGCGTCGCAACCGCGATTGCTTCCGGTAACGACGGCTTCCGCGATTCCGTGAGCTTTCCTGGCTGCATATCGAGTGCGGTCACCGTCGGCGCGACATCGAAGGACGACCAGGTGGCGGATTTCTCCAATTGCGGCCCACAGGTCGATCTGCATGCGCCGGGCGTAAGCATCAACTCATCTGTGCCCGGGGGCGGTTTTGCGTCGTTCAGCGGCACCTCCATGGCTACGCCGCACGTGGCGGGCGCGTTCGCCGCGTTGCGCTCGGCGCGCCCGACCGCCACAATCGATCAAATCGAAGCGGCGCTGAGGGAGAGCGGACTTAATGTGGGCGGACGCCCGCGCATTCGCGTCGTCGATGCGCTCAATAAGATGGGAGGCGCTGCGAAGGCGGCGCAAGGCGCCATGGCCGAACCGACCTCAGACCCTGCGAACGCGCGAGCGCTTGCGCAATTGGCGGCGCTGCCGGCTGACCAACCGGCCCGTTTCATCGTCAGCGTCCGTGGGCCGCTCGATCGCGCCGAGGCTGCGGCCCGAGGGACCGGCGCGGCCTATGTCGGACGCATGGGCAGCCAGCCCATGCTGGTGGTTGAAGCCACGCCCGACCAGGTCCGCGCCTTGATCGCGAGCGGCGTCGTGGCTTCAATCCAACCCGACCGGGTCGCGCGCCCTCAATAGGCTCAACTGCCGCTGATGGTGCAGCTCATGGTTTGACGCATGCGCATCGCCAGCTGACGCTCGCCATTGAGACTCATTGACATCTCGCCGTCAGTCGTGGTTTCGCGCAACAGGCCGGTGGCGGCGTCGAAGCTGTATCTGACATTGGTCGGCATCGTCATCACCACGGGCTGACCACCCTGATCGCCGTTGCCGTTCACCTGCATCGCGCCCTCGAACACCAGGACTTGACGGCCCTCCGCGGCTTGCGCGCCCTTGAAGGGTATCTGCGCGGTTACGGTCAGACTGAACCCTGGTGGCAATCCCATTTGCGCGCTCATCGTATCGGTGAGTTCCTGCACCAGCGCAGCAGGATAGAGTTCGTCGCCAACTTTGATTGTTCTGCCCATCACAAGGCGCTCAGGAATGCTGCGCGCCGCGACCATCGCCAACCTGTTGGTGTCGCCGTTTGGATTCATGAAAGCGCCAAGTCCGCCCCCGCTCAATTCCGCGGTGCGCACCTCGCCAGCATCGGACACGGTTGCTCGCAGCATGACGTCGCCCATTTGAGAATTGCCGCTTTGCTCAAACAAATAGCCATCAGCGACCTTGGTGGCGGTGAAGTTCTGGGTCAGCGCGTTGGTTTGCGGCGGCGGCGCCTGCGGCACGTCCTTCATGAACACCGGCGTTATCTGCACTTCCCCGGCGCATTCGCGCTTTGGGCCAGCAGCCAAGGTGACCTGAACGTCGCTTCCTTGATTGCCGCAACTCGCGACCACCAGCGCGGCGAGCGCCGCGCAGCAAGCCAAAAGACGCATGATCCCCTCCATGTGCGGGATTTGAAGCATCGGCCCGCGACCGCCGCCCAGCCGTACTGATTGCGACCGGCCTGGTCAATCAGGGGCCGAACTAGGCATCGCGCTGCGCAGCGCGGCGAGTTCGGCGCGCAGGCCGCGCACTTCCTCCAGGATGCGCTGCTGTACCACTGCGGCGTCCTCCTGCGCTTCGTGAATCTCCCCGACCTCCTCCTGGACCTCGTCGAGTTCCTCTTTGATTATCTCTTGCGGCGCCTGTTGCACCGCTTCAACGATGACGCCCACGAACAAATTGAGCACAGCGAACGCGGCGACGATGGTGAAGCCCAGCACGAACGCCCAGGCATAGGGGTAGCGCTCATCCAGTCGGGTGATGGTTTCGCCCCATCCATCGAACTGCGTCAGCGCAAACAGGCTCAAAGCGCTCTCGCCGAGATTGCGGAACCCGGGCTCTTCGTGGAACAACGTGGTGCCAACAACTGCGCCAATATAAAATACGATGGCCAGGATCGCGAATGTCGCGAGAATACCCGGCAGCGCGCTGAACAAAGCCTCGACCACTCGGCGCATTTGCGGCACCGCGCTAATGAGGCGAAATACGCGCACGACGCGCAGCGTGCGCAGCGCCGAGATCGCCGGGCTGACCGCCACATAACTTACGCCGACGACAAGGAGGTCAAAGATATTCCAGCCGCTGCGAAAATACATCCTGGGACCCTGCGCCCAAAATTCGAGCAGCAATTCGGCGGTGAATACGTACAAGAAAATCATATTCCACTGCTCGATCGCGGCTTCGTAGCGATTGCCTTGTCCCAAATGGGCGTCGATGCCGAGGATCGCCGCATTGGCGACGATGCACAGGAGAATGAACATCTCCCAGCCGATGTTTCGGGTGAGACGCTGAAAAAATTCGCTTCCCGCATGGGCGCCGCCCTTGCGGGCCGAGCGCACCTTTATCCCCGCGCCTGCGACGGCGTTTGCCATGATCTTCCATCCCCGGCGATTCCCACAGAGGCGCGAGCCTAGTGTGGCGAATCTGAAATTCGCAAGGTTATGATGGTTGGATCGAACGAAATTTCAGGGACTTTGGCTACGCTCAGCGGCGCGGGCGCCGCGGAGTGGCGCTCAGCTCTTGAACCGCTGGCGCTTGTGGTCAGAGCTAGCCGAGCGGGACGTCAGCGCTTGCGTGTTGCACGCGCTCCACAGGCTGATTGAGGATAAAACCCTGCACATTGTACACGCGCCCGCCCCAATGGCGCCCGACTACATTCCACACCTGGACCTGGCTCCAATCGCCGGCCTTGGAAACATCGCGCACGGGAACGTCCCGAGTGATCTCGCCATTGTTCAGCCAATTGGCGTGGTCGACGACGATCAAGCGCGGCGATACTCGTTCGCGCACTAAAGCGACATGCCCGCGATTGACGTCGGAATAACCACGCAGCACCAGCACCGCGCCTTCTTCGGGCGAACGAGTCTGCTCGAAGCGTCCGCGCGCCTGCTCCCACCAGGTGTGCGCGTCGCCGTATATAACCACGCCGGATTCTTGACGCGCAAACGGCACGCATTGCAGCCGCGCGTCACCATTGGCGATGCGGGCGGTGGGCTCGTAGGCTTCGTCGGGGGCGCGCTCGAACGCACGCGGCGCCATCGTCGCATGCTCGGCGGGGCCGTCGATCACCGACGGGTCGATCGCGAGATCGAGCGACAGCGGCGTCAACGCATTTGCGTCGCTCGCCGCAAAACCTGCCGCAGCCGCAGCGGCCATCAGAAGTGCGCGCGTGTCTAACATGCCCTGTTAGCCCAGGCGGGGGGTGCCCCAAACTGAGACAAGAAACGCGCGAACCCGCTTAAAAAACACTTAAATTCACCCGGCGAACACTGACTAAGTTGGCGTTTCTATGGTAAATAACGCGCGCTCAGACTAGATGTAGCGCTATCCTATTTGTCATGGATATTAACGGCGAAAATTAGCTGGACAGGCCGCGCAACGAAAACGGGTGAATGAAACCTTGCGGCCGATAGATTCGCCCGCCCCAATGTCGGCCGGGGATGTACCACACGCGCACCGCGCTCCAATCCCCCTCAGCGGAGACGTCCATGACCGGAACCGCGACGCTGATCTCGCCGCCATTGTGCCAATTGGCGTGGTCGATGGTGATAATGCGGGAGGATAACACATTGCGGACCACGGCGACGTGCCCGCGGCGCGGGTTGTTGTACCCCTGGACCACCAGCACCGATCCTGACGCAGGCGTGCCCGATCGCGGATAACGGCCGGCGGCCTGGTTCCACCATGTGACCGCATCGCCGTAGATTTCGATCCCAGAAATCTCGCGCGCATAGGGCACACATTGCAGGTGCGCGCGCGAATTGGCGATCCTGGGCGGCCCGGCCGGGTCCCAATCGGGCGCCGGCAAATGCATCGGATTGCGGGTCGGCTCGATCGACGCAGGCATGGAAGCGCACGCACTCAGCGCCAACGCCGCCAGCCCGATCCCCACAAGCCGGGTCGGCCCCAATGCCCCACGCATCATCATTGCGGCAACGATCCTACACCGCCGATGGTTCCGATCCGGTGAATTAAAGGCTTGACCAAGCGCACGAAAACGCGCCACCGCGCCTTCATGACCGCCGCCCGCGCTCCGCTCGTCGTCCGTCCCTGCTTCCAGCAGGATCTGGAATCCGTCCAGCTGATCTACGCTCACCATGTGTTAACCGGCTTCGGCTCGTTCGAAACAGAGCCGCCGAGCCTGGACGAGATTACGACGCGCTGGGGCGCCATCGTTTCCAAGAGCTGGCCGTTCGTGGTCGCATCACCCGCGGAAGACATGAGCCGGGTAATGGGCTTTGCCTATGCGGTGCAGTACCGGGACCGCGCCGCCTACGCGCGCACTTACGAGGTCTCGGTGTACTCGGCGCCAACGACTTTGCGGCAAGGGGCCGGCGCTTCGATGCTGAGCGACGTATTGGCGAGCTTGCGCACGGACGGCGCCCGCGAGGCGCTTGCCTTTATTGGCGACAGCGAGAACGCGGCTTCGATTGCTCTGCACCAGAAGCTCGGCTTCTTTTATGTCGGCACGCTGCTCAATGTAGGGGAGAAATTCGGCCGCAGGCTCCATGTGGTCATGATGCAGCGCCATCTCGCAACCGCAGCAACAGCCTGACTGCACTGCTAATTTTAGCATCCAGAACAGCACGGCGCATTGACATGGAGCCTTATCAACACTTCGCTAACCACCCTTACGACATTCTCATCGCGCAACATGGAGGGATCGCGATGCTGATACGCAAGCTCGTGGTCGTTGGTTTGGCGGGTTTTGCTACGCTTGCCGCTTCGTTCGCCACCGCCGAAGACGCGGGACTGAACGGCGCGGCGCTTAACGGGGTCAGCTTCGTCGACCCTGACAATGCGCTCGAACAGGATCGCTTTGCGTTCACTGTCGGCGACGGTGACGCCAACCGCTTCGCCAGTCTTCCGAGTTCGGCCATGCCTCACGAGTCGCGCAATTACGAAGTCGAACTGGTCGCGCGTGCGGCAGGCTTCGATGTTGCTTTCGCGCAGCGCGGCGGCGTCGGCTTCAACACCGACGGCGATGTCGCCAGCCAAAGGCGCGCGTCCGAGTTGAGATTGGGCCGCGGCTTACGCGGCGTGCGCAGGGATACGCCCTCGGCAACGCCTAAGTGGTACATCTTCGCCGCTAGCGAAGACGAAGCCCTCATCTGGCAGCCGGGCGCGCGCACCGAGTTTGGTGGCGCGACATCATCCTTGGCGCTGCAGGACCGGGTTGAGATTGGCGACATGCAGGCTGGCGTCACCTACGAAATGAACGGCCTGCAAGCGTCGTTGGCTTATGTTCAACGCGAAGTGAATGTTCGCGCAGGCGGACGATCGCTTTCCCGCGACGAAGAATTCACCGGCCTGACATTGACAATGCGGCGTTAAACACACGGCTTTTCGAGCGCACCGCTTTGTGTTTTGCTTCGGGAATCGTTTCGCGATGAGGATATCTGTGCCCCGCATTCGCGTCTTGCTTATGGCGATCATCGTCGTGTGGTCCAGCGCGATGGCGCTTGCGCAGGAGGTACCCGTTGGCGCGTTCGGCATCGACGGCGAGCCGTTGCAAATGCGCGATCATGAACTCAACGCGCTGTCTTTGGGCGAAGTGGCGCCGGAGCGGCGCTTGCCCACCGATGCAGGCGGCCGGAGGCTGGAGCTCGAAATTGCCGCGAACGCCGGGCCGATCGATGTCTCGATCGCCCAACGCACGCAACTGAGCGACGACACTACTGCGACCCAACGCACAGGCGCTGGCGCCGAGCTTCGCATCGGCCGAGGCTTGGTCGAGCGGCGCCAGGGCGATGGCGGCGATTCCATCTATGTTTTCGTCGCCTCCGACGACGAAGCCCTCACCTGGGCCCCAGGCGCCAATCGTGCCGGCGCGCCGCTGGAACTGCAGCAGCAGGTCGAAATCGGCGACCGGTCCGCCGGCGTCACTATAGAGCGCGATGGCGTCCAGGCTTCGGTCGCTTACGTGGAGCGGCAATCCTTGACCCGGGTCGGAGGGAGCACGATCAACCACGACCAAAGCTTCGCCGGCGTCACGGTGACCGTTCGTCACTGAAGGCGGCGCTACGACCTGGATCGTACTCGCCGCTCCACATCCCCGGCCGCCTGTTTGCGCGTTTCTTCCAGAAGTGGCTCGCCCGGCGGAAACAGAACGCCGCGCGCGCCGTCTTTATCCACCGCGACTCGCGCCCGTCCGCTGCTTCGCCGCCTGAATCGCTCCATGGTCGCCCCCGGTAACCTTTCTTAAAGACGAGTCGGGTCGAAATACTCCATATATGGTGGCGCACGGTAGCCAACCCCCTACATCTAGGTTATATTTCGAGAACGAGACGGAGGATTGCGTGATGAGCGGCACTAACGGGTCAGCGTTGACCGGGCTTCGTACCCCCTCCATCGGTTACAAGCCATTTCGCTATCCATGGGCCTACGAGTTCTGGCGCCGCCAGCAGCAAGTGCACTGGATGCCCGAGGAAGTCCCGCTCGGCGAGGACGTGAAGGACTGGGCATCCAAGCTCAACGATCAGGAGCGCAATCTGCTGACGCAGATTTTCCGCTTCTTCACCCAAGCCGATGTCGAGGTGAACGACAATTACATGGAGCGCTATTCGCGCGTGTTCAAACCGGTCGAGATCAAGATGATGCTCGCCTCGTTTTCTAACATCGAAACCATCCACATCGCCGCCTACGCGCTGCTGCTCGAGACCATCGGCATGCCGGAAAGCGAGTTCGCGGCGTTCCTCGATTATCAGGCGATGCGCGACAAGCACGATTACATGGGCAAGTTCGGCGTCGATAGCGATGGCGACATATTGCGCACGCTGGCCATGTTCGGCGCCTTCACCGAAGGACTGCAGCTGTTTGCTTCGTTCGCGATGCTGATGAACTTCCCGCGCTTCAACAAGATGAAGGGCATGGGCCAGATCGTGACCTGGTCGGTGCGCGACGAAAGCCTGCACTGCGAAGGCATGATCAAGCTGTTCCACGCCTATGCGAAAGAGACCAACGCGCTGACCGATGCGGTGAAGAACGATATCGCCGAATGCTGCAAGACCGTTGTCGAGATCGAGGACCGCTTCATCGATCTCGCCTTTGAGATGGGCCCGGTGCAAGGCATGACGCCAGACGATATCAAGCAATACATCCGCTACATCGCCGATTGGCGGCTCGGTCAATTGGGCTTGCCGAAAATCTATGGCGTCACCGAGCACCCGATCCCATGGCTGAGCGCGATCCTCAACGGCGTCGAGCACGCCAACTTTTTCGAAGCGCGCGCAACCGAATACTCAAAAGCCGCCACCAAAGGCGATTGGCACGGCGGCGCTGGCGTGTGGGATAATTTCGACGCGATGATGGAGAAGCGCAAAGCGGCGGGGTGAGGCGCGGAAAATTATCCGCGCCATGGTCTGTAACCCCGCGAGTAACTGGCGAAGGCAATTGTCGATGCGCCGCCGCACAGTCCCGCACGACGCTTAACCACGCCCATTGGCCGCAGTCTTAACGAGACTCAGCGCATCCTTACCCCCATGCGCACTCTTATCGCCGCCGCGGCCTCGTTCGCATTGTTCGCCGCCACCCCCGCCTTCGCCGACGAGGTGCGCGACGCTTTGGAGGCCTATGCGCTCTACCAGAGCGACGTGAGCGCGCTGCTCGATTCCGAGATCGCCAGCGCGCGGGCGGTCGATGCAGCACTTGCGCGTCTGCAGCATCACAATCCGCGAAACGTCGCCCGCGGCTGGATCGCCTATGGCGCGTTGACAGCGGCGCAATCGCCGGATTTCGCCGCCGGGATCGCGCGTGTGGCGGACGAAAGCGGCCGCGCGCCGTTTCTGGCCCAGCTACGCGGCGACCTCACTTTTGCACGCCGCGGTCCGCGCGGTTCGAGCGACGCCATTCAGTTCATCCTTAACGCGGCCAGCGCCGATGGTGCGCGCGTGGCGATGGCGGGCGCGCGCTATGAGCGGTTCGCGCGTTCGCCGGCGCCGCGGCAACACGCATCCGCCGGCGAAAGCACAGGCGCCAACATTCGTCTGTCAGCGGAGATGCAAGGCCGGCTGCGCGTGACGGCCGTGTCGGCGCGGCCGATGATCGATATCAGCGATTTCGGCGGGCGGGGCTTTTGGGATGCAATGGCCGGTCGCGACGCCAATGCCCCGCGCGGACGTCACCGGCGCGAAAACACCCCCTACGCCGCCGTCACCGACCACATGCTTACCCTTGGTGCGCTCGTCGTCACGGAATCGACCGGGCGCGAACGCCGGCGCGTCTCGGCGCTGCTTAACGAGCCGCTGACCCAATATTGCCTTGCCATGGAGCGCCAGCAATTGCGCCAATGCGTCGGCGTATCTGTGGACGCAAGCGAGCGCGCCTATTGCCTCGCGCGCCATGGACTGAGCGGACCTGGCGGGTGTTTTTCCGCCATTGCGCGCTGAGCGCCGCCGGTTGAAAGATCTTATCGGGTCATTGTCCCCGACAGCAACGGAACCGCGCAGGCGTAGGCAAGGCGCTCGCGCGCAGCGGCGCTGCGTGTCGAAAACTCCTGGAGGTCCACGTCTTGCATTTCTGCCTCGGTCGGGGCCTGCATATCCGCGTCCTGCGACAGCGCCATACGGGCTACCAGCTGAAACTCGCGCTCCGACAATTCCGTCACCATGACGTTAGTTGCACACTCGCAATAGTCTTGCAGCGCGGCGTCGGTTGCTTTTTGCGGCCGCTCCGTTTGGCGAACGCAAGCCTGCACGACCTCTTCGCTCTCGATGGCGCCTTGCGCCATAGCGGGCCTGGGCGTCATCGCCAACAGCACCGTGCACGCAATCAAACGCAGGGACATGGGCGCTCACCTGACAGTCAACCTGCTCCACCTAACCGATCTCGCTCGCCGAACACAAGGATTACCCCCGCGCCGCGTCCCACATCGCCACCGCTTCGGCATCGCGCGCGGTGATGTCGGGGTAGCGCGGATCGGCGGTGGCGGGATCGAAGTATTTCCAGGAGCGCGCGCATTTCACGCCCGGCGCTTTTTCGACCGTCACCACCACCGGCGCCTGGCCTCCGCCCAGTTCGACCTCAGGGCCCCCTCTCACATCGATCGCGCTGGTGATGCACAATTCGGCGAAATCCACGCTTTGCACGAGCGCGCGCAGTTCCTCGTCGAAAATTTGCACCACCGGCGCAGCTTCCAGTGAAGAACCGATCCGCTTCGCGGCGCGCGCTTCTTCGAGCGCCTGCGTCACCGCGCTGCGGACTTCCCGAAGCTTCGCCATCTGCTCAGCCGCCGCATCGTCGCGCCAGCTTGCCGGCGTTTCAGGGAATTGGCGCAGGTGCACGGAGCGTGCATCTGGGCAGCGCGTTAGCCACGCCTCTTCGGCGGTGAACGGCAGCACCGGGGCGAGCCACGCGGTGAGCCGCGAAAACGCTTCGTCGATAGCAGCGCGGCAGGCGCGGCGGCGCGGCGACGATGGCGCGTCGCAATAGAGCGCGTCCTTGCGCACATCGAGATAGAACGCCGAGAAATCGACGTTGCAGAATTCGACGATGGCCGAAAGCGCGTCGCGGAATTGGTAGGTGTTGTACGCTTGGCGGACTTGGGCGTCGAGCTGCCAGAGGCGGTGGAGGAGCCAGCGTTCGAGGAGCGGCGCCTCTTGGACCGCCGGCGTCCTCGCCGGCGAGACGCCGGCGGTCCAAGAAAACCGCTCCCCCTCCCCGACCCCCTTAAGCGCACCCAGGCAAAACCGCAGGGTGTTGCGCAGTTTCCTGTACATTTCGCTGGATTGATCGATGATGGTCTTGCCCATGCGCAGATCGTCGCCGTAGAGAGCATTGGCGATCAGCAAGCGCAGGATCTCGATCCCGTTTTTCTTGGCCACCGTCTGCGGCTCGACGACATTGCCCTTGGATTTCGACTGCTTCTCGCCGTTCTCATCGACGGTGAAGCCGTGCGTCAGCACTTCGTCGTACGGCGCGCGCCCGCGCGTTGCGCAACTCTCCAGCAGCGACGAATGGAACCAGCCGCGGTGCTGGTCGGAGCCCTCCAGGTAGATCACGCCAACCGGATTCTTGAACGACGCGCGGTGCGGCGCATCGCGATCGCCCATAACGAAAGCGTGTGTGGAGCCGGAATCGAACCAGACATCGAGAATATCTTCGACCTTCTCGAAATCCTCGGCCTTGTGCTTGGCCCCGAGGAAATCCTGCGCGGGCGTGGCCCACCAGATGTCGGCGCCGCCCTTTTTCATGGCGGCAAGGATGCGGGCGTCGACCTCGTCATCCATCAAGATGGCGCCGTCGATTTTGCGCACGAAAATCGCCAGCGGTACGCCCCAATTGCGCTGGCGCGAAACAAGCCAGTCGGGTCGATCCTCGATCATGCCGCGGATGCGGTTGTAGTCCTTGGCTTCGCCGGTGCGCTTCTGCCCCCAATCGACGCGATCGATCTCGGCAAGCGCGACCTGGCGTAGCGTTCTCCCGCCGCCTGCTTCATACGCCTTGTCGAGCGCGATGAACCATTGCGGCGTGTTGCGAAAGATAAGCGGCGCTTTGCTGCGCCACGAGTGCGGATATTGGTGCTTCAGCGTCCCGCGCGCGAGCAATGCGCCGGCTTCGATCAGCGCATCGATCACGGCTTTGTTGGCGGGGCCGTCCTTGCCGGTATTCTTGCCTTCGGTCTGGATCACTTCCAGGCCTTCGAAGCCGGGGGCTTCCTTGGTGAAGCGGCCGTCGGCGTCGACCGTGAAGGGGATGCCCTCCTGGCCGAAATTCGCGACCCAGATGTTGAAGTCATCGAGACCGTGGCCGGGAGCGGTATGTACAAAACCCGTGCCCGCGTCGTCGGTGACGTGATCGCCTGGGAGAAGCGGGACATTGAACGCATACGCGCCCCGCTCCCCCTCGATGGGGGAGCTGTCACGCGAAGCGTGACTGAGGGGGTGAGGCCCGCGAGTGTCGCCACGTGGGCCTCCGGAGGCTTCGCTTTCGCTGGTTGCGCGCGCACCCCCTCCGGCCGCTTCGCGGCCACCTCCCCCATCGAGGGTGAGGCGGCGCCAATCGCGAAGTGGATGCGCGCACTCGATCCCATTGGGATCGAAGTCACGCAGACGTTTCCAACTCGCCGCCTTCGCAGCACGCATCACGGATTCCGAAAGGTTATCGGCAATCGCGAGTTTCTCACCGGCCCTAACCCACGGCTCGAACGCAAGACCTTCCTCGATGCTTTCGACTTGGTAGAGTCCGTATTCGATGTCTCGCAAAAACGAGATCGCGCGATTTCCAGGGATCGTCCACGGTGTCGTTGTCCAGATAACAATAGAAACTCCGGCGAAGTCTTGTGTGTCCTTCGCAAGTTCGCGCATTATATCCCTTGTCGCATCATCCATAGTTTGCCCCTGATGCGACGTCATCCGGAATTTCTTTGGGCGCGCGATCGGAAACTTCACCCACACTGCCGTGCTCGTTTTCTCCTGATACTCCACCTCCGCTTCCGCCAAGCTCGTGCGCTCGACCGGGCTCCACATCACTGGCTTCGAACCGCGATACACCAACCCCGTGCGCACCACGCGTAGAAACTCAGCCGCGATAGCGGCCTCCGCGTCGAAGCTCATAGTTGAGTAATAACGATCCCAATCGCCTTCGATGCCGAGGCGCTGGAATTCTTCCTTCTGCAGCGGGATCCATTTGTCGGCGTAGTCGCGGCAAGCCTTGCGGAACTCGACCGCCGGCACGTCCTGCTTCTTGCGTCCAGCTTTGCGGAAATCCTCCTCGACCTTCCATTCGATCGGAAGCCCGTGGCAGTCCCAGCCCGGCACGTAATCGCAATCGAAGCCCATCATCTGCTTCGAGCGCACCACCATGTCTTTCAGGATCTTGTTTTCGGCATGGCCGATATGGATGGCGCCGTTGGCGTAGGGGGGCCCATCGTGCAACACGAATTTCGGGCGGCCCGCAGCGTCCTTGCGCAGCAAATTATAAAGCCCGATCTCGGCCCAATGCTTCACCCGCTCGGGCTCCTTCACCGGCAACCCAGCGCGCAGCGGGAAGGGATCGCCCGGCAGGTCGGGCAGAAACACGGTTTCGCGGTAATCGCGACCCGAACGCGGGTCAGTTGGCGCATCGGCCACGGGCATTCTCCAGAATGAGGAAAGCAGGAATAGCGATCCCGGTCCCGCGGAGCAGCCCGAATTTTCGGGTGCTCCACGCGGGCCGGGCCTCAAATTCGAGGCGCGCCTATGAAAGGGGGCGGACGCGATATCACGCGCGACCTTTAGCACCGCCGTCGCGCGAACGCCACCAGGCTCTCGCGGCTTTTGTTGCGCCCAGGCTCCTTCAGGCCTAAACCCCCGCCCTTCGGCCTGAAAAGTCAAGAACATGACCAATGCGCACGACTTCACTTTCTCTAAGCTCGACGAACCGGGTGAGCTGAAACTGTCGGACTTCGCGGGTAAGGCTATGCTGATCGTGAACGTAGCCAGCGCCTGCGGGTTCACGTCGCAATACCGCGAACTTGAATCGCTCTACGAGGCCAAGGCTGGCAAGGGCTTGGTCGTCATCGGCGTGCCGTGCAACGATTTCGGGCATCAAGAACCCGGAGCGGACAAAGAAATCCGTGAATTCTGCGACGCTTCCTATCACGTGACTTTTCCCATGGCAGGCAAAATCGAGATCGTCTCCAAGGACCGCCGGCATCCATTCTACAAATGGATTGGCGTCGCGCTCGGCGAGGATGCGCTGCCGCGCTGGAACTTCCATAAATACCTGATCGGTAAGGACGGCCAGGTAATCGAGACATTCTCGTCAAAGGCCGCACCGCTTGGGCCAATGTTGCTCGGAGCGATCGATAAGGCGCTGACCAACTGAAGCCAGCGGCGACACTTTAGGCGCGATTGTCAAAGAGCCTTGCGTTTTCGTTGTAATTTGAATGTAACCTTTCTCCCTTGGCCAAATGGGAGATTGAGGCGATAGCGCAGTCACACCAAAACACCCCGCCCTCCCTTAGGGCCCCAGACCGCGGCGCGGCTCGCCGCCA
>JBEBIU010000125.1:0-7970 GCA_040080225.1 Terricaulis sp. | reverse complement strand
GGAAACGCGGCGGCATGCTTGACGCGGCCTTGCGCGTAGAACGCTGCGATTGGCTCGGCGCGCGCGCGCTTGCCTTCGCTGGCGCGCACCAGGCGCACAAAAATATCGGGGGCTGCCGCTTGCAGCACCGCGCGCACCATCTCCCCGCCATTGTTAGCTTCCGCGACGATGGCGTGGGCCCCGAGCGAACGCGCCAAGGATGCGGCCTGCTGCGCCCACGCATGCGGGGCCGCGCCCTGCAGGCTGGCATCCCCCAACACCACGGCTTGACGCTTCCAGCCCTCGCCCCAAGCCCCCGCTGCGACGATTCCGCACTGATCGGCTTTTTCGCCGATGCTCGCGGGTGGATCGACTGCGACTACGATACGATCCAACTCGAAATGCTCTCGCGTGCGCGCGGCCTCGATGTCGGCGCGTCGCCACAAGGCGCCTTCGACGTCTTCGATCAACTCGCCCAGCAATTCCTGGCGTTGGCGCGCCGAACCTGTCCAGCGCTGACGTAGCGCCGCGATGAAATCCGGCGCCAGATTGGCGGCGTTGTCCCAGGTGGCCGCGCGGGTGACCGCGGCGTCAGGCTGGGCAAGCAGCTGCTTTAGCGCGTGAATGGGTCGCGGCGTGGTGGTGACCGCCAATTTTGGCGCCTCGCCGAGGCGCAATCCGTGCGCAAGCGCGGCCAGCGTTTCGTCGGGATAGGCCCAGTAACAGAGCTCATCGGCCCAGGCGGCGTCGAATTGCGGCCCGCGCAGGCTCTCAGGGTCTTCGGCCGAAAACCCAAACGCCTGCGCGCCATTGGCCCACACGAGCCGGCGCCGGCTGGCTTCGTAGTCGGGGCGCTCGTAGGGCAGCGAGCGAATTCCGGAGTGCCCTTCGATCATTACTTCGCGCATGTCGTGAAAGGTCGGCCCAATGAGCGCAATGCGGCTGGCGCGCCCGTTGCGTCCGAGCGCCGACACCCACTCGGCCCCGGCGCGGGACTTGCCCGCCCCGCGCCCGCCCAGGAACAGCCAGGTGCGCCAGGCGCCTTCCGGCGCTCGCTGCGCGAACTGAGACCAGAAGTCCCAATCATTGCTGAGCAGCCCCAGTTCCGATTTGCTGAAGCACGTCAACAGGTGCGCCTGCAGCGGCGGCGGCAACGTAGCGGCCAATGCGGCGTCTGAGTTCGGCGCGTAATTGTTCTTCATCTTGCTCCGGCGCGTTTGCTCGCTCGTCCGCCAGAAACTCCGCTACGTCGCGTTCGGCGCGCACCAGCGCGACGACAGCCTTGGCGCGGCGCTCGGCCTCAACCGCCTCCCCGGCATTCAGAATGCTTGCCGCCTCGTCCAACATCGCGCGCAGGCGTGCGCCCAAATCCTTGGCCATTTCCTGTCCGCCGTTCCAAACCCAATTTCTCGACCGTGCCTAAACCATAAGCGGGTTCCGGTTCGGTCGGATTGATTTTGCTGAGACTCAAGGTTTTCAAGGGCCGGAGGGTCGTCGGAGCATGGATAGAGGGCGGTGAACCCCGCAATTTCGCTTGCGTCCCGGATTTGACGCTAGCGTCCCGGATTCGAAGTTCGCTCGAACCGGGTCAGCCACACTAGCCAGAATTCGGCCATACCCTTATTGGACACCACGCTTTCGGAGACTTTTGTGAAAGACATCCGTCCAGGTTTGCAGCGCGGCATCGATTGGGCGAAGGTGCGCGCCGCCGCAGCGCGCCAGCAGATGGATCAATTGCTGCGCGAGCGCGCCCGCCTCACCTGGAGACGGATCGCCAGCATCTGCGCCGGCGCGGTGCTGCTTGTCGTCGTGTCGCTCTGGGTCTGGATTTATTGGGGCCTGCCCCGGGTCCCCAACGCCGACGCGTTATGGGCCCTCAACCGCCTGCCCTCCGTGATGTTCGTGGACCGAGACGGCGACATTCTTGGCGTGCGCGGACCTTATTATGGCCGGCGCGCACGCTTGGCGGAATTGCCCGATTACGTGCCCCAGGCGTTCCTCGCCATTGAAGATCGGCGCTTCTATCAGCACGAGGGCGTTGACCGCATGGCGGTGTTGCGCGCGCTGCTAGCGAACCTGCGCGCGGGAGAGACCGTGCAAGGCGCATCGACCATCTCGCAGCAACTCGCCCGCAACTTGTTCCTGACGCCCCGGCAGACCCTGAACCGCAAGCTGCGCGAAATGGTGCTTGCATCGCGCATCGAACGTGTGTTGACCAAGGACGAAATTCTCGAACTTTACCTGAACCGCGTTTACCTCGGCGATCAGGCCTACGGCGTCGATGCGGCTGCGCGCCGGTTTTTCGGCAAAACCGCGCAGCAATTGACGCTTGCGGAGGCGGCGATGCTCGCGGGCCTGCCAAAGGCGCCGTCGCGCTCTGCGCCCACCGAAAACCTCGAGCGCGCCACCGCCCGCCAGCGTTTGGTGCTGAACGCCATGGTGGACGCTGGTTTTATCACAGCTGAACAGCGCGACGACGCGCGAGGCGAGAGAATCAAAGTGGCCGCGCGTCCCAGTTCGGAGCGCTCGCTTGGCTATGCGTTCGATCTCGCGGTCGAAGAGGCGCGCGCTGCGATCGGCCCTGGCGCGCCGGATTTGGTTATCCAGATGACGATCGACGTCGAGGTGCAGCAAGCCGCCGCGAGTTCGATTCGGCGACGGCTCGGCAACCGCGCTTTTGGCCGTCGCCCGCTGCAAGCATCCTTTATGGCGCTCGACCGCACGGGAGGTGTTCGCGCGCTGGTCGGGGGCACGGATTACAACACCTCCAAACTCAACCGCGTCACCCAAGCCAATCGGCAACCTGGCTCGGCGTTCAAGACTTTCCTGTATACCGCTGCATTAGAAGCCGGCCTTGAAACCGAGGACGTGCGTTACGACGAGCCTGTCGTTATCGACGGTTGGCGGCCGCGCAATTACGACGAGAGTTATCGCGGCGCGGTAACCTTGCGAACCGCGTTCGCGCTGTCCATCAACACGGTTGCGGCCGAGGTGTGCGCCGAGATCGGGCCAAAGCGCGTCGCCGACGTCGCCCGTAGATTAGGCGTGCGCAACATGCCCGCGCGAGACGCCTTTGTACCGCCCTCGATCGCGCTTGGCTCGATCGAGACCACGCTGTGGGACATGACAAGCGCGTTCGGGGCTTACATGAACAACGGTCGGCCGGTTGAATCTCATATCGTTGAGCGCGTGACCAATTCCGCCGGCCAGGAGCTTTACCGGCGCCAGGTGCGGGAAGTGCAGCCAGTCCTGGACGAGGAAGTGGTGCGGCGCATGAATTCCATGATGGGTGCGGTTGTGTTGCGCGGAACCGGCGCCGGGGCTCAGCTGGAAGGCCGCGACGTCGCCGGAAAAACCGGCACCAGCTCCGATTGGCGCGACGCCTGGTTTGTTGGCTACACCGCAGATTTTACCGCAGGCGCCTGGGTCGGCTACGACAACAACACCTCCATGGACCACACCACTGGCGGCACCATCCCAGCGCAGGTCTGGGCCGACACTATGCGCGTCGCCCACCGCGACGTCGAAGCCCATCCCTTGCCCGGCATCGAGCAGCCAGCGCGCTCGCCCCGTGAAGTCGAGATGGCGAGCTTTTTCGACGAGCTGGCTGACGCGTTCAACGAGTCCGGGATCGAGTTTCCCGACGAAATGCCGCAAATTTTTCAGTAGCGGCGAACCATGACGCTGCGGCCGTCACTCGCGAGCGCGAAAGGCTTGCGCCTGTCCTTGGGGCAAGCGCCGCTGTTTCGTGATGCGGAATTTTCGCTGCACCGGGGCGAACGCGCTGCGCTGATCGGTGCGAACGGCGCCGGCAAGACGACGCTGATGCGCATGTTGGCAGGGCTGGTTGAGCCAGACACAGGTGAGATCGCGATCGCAAGCGGTGCAGGCATAGCCTTTGCGCCGCAGGAATCCGACTTCTCGGGATTTGCGACGCTACGCGACTATTCGTGCAGCCCAAGCGCCGCGCGCAACGGCGTCGGCGCGCCAACCCACGCCGGCGAAGCGGCGCTCGACAGTTTTGGCCTGTCGCCTGATAGGGCCACATCGCCGCTTTCCGGCGGAGAAGCAAGACGTGCGGCGCTGGCGCGCGCGTTCGCATCCGATCCCGATATTTTGCTCTTGGACGAGCCCACCAATCACCTCGACATCGCCTCGATCGAGGATTTGGAGGAGCGTCTCCGCGCTTACCGCGGCGCTTGTCTGATCATCTCCCATGACCGCCGCTTCCTCGAACGCATATCGACATCGACGCTTTGGCTGCGCCAGCAGAAGCTAATCAAACTCGATCGCGGCTTCGCGCATTTCGACACATGGGCAGAGAGCGTCGAAACCGAGGAAGCGCACGAACTCGCCCGTCTCACCACCCAATTGAAAGCCGAAGAGCATTGGCTGCGTCGCGGCGTCACCGCACGGCGCGCGCGCAACGAGGGACGCAGACGCAAGCTCCTGGCGCTGCGGGCCGAACGCGGCGAACGCGCGCGGCTTATGAGCACCGCGAGCGCTGCGCTCACCGCCGAGCGCGGGGGGGAATCGGGCAAGCTGATCCTGGACGCCCGTCGGCTCGCCAAATCTTACGGCGAACGCACGCTCATCGCGGACTTCTCCTTGCGGGTCATGCGTGGTGACCGCGTCGGCATTGTGGGCCCCAACGGAGCGGGAAAAACAACGCTGCTCGAGCTGCTGCTGAAATCGCGTCAGCCCGATGCGGGCGAGGTGCGCCATGGCGAAAACCTCACCATAGCTTATGTCGATCAAGCCCGCGCGATCATCGACCCGCAGCTGACGCTTTGGGAAACGTTGGCGCCGGGGGGCGGCGATCAGGTCATCGTGCGCGGACGCCCGCGCCATGTTGCGGCCTATGCGCAGGACTTTCTCTTTAACCCTGCTCAACTGCGCCAGCCGATTGCAGCGCTCTCCGGGGGCGAGCGGAACCGTGTGGCGCTTGCACGCGCGCTAGCGCAGCCGGCGAACCTACTGGTGCTGGATGAACCGACCAACGACCTCGACATGGACACGCTAGATGCGCTTGAGGCGATGCTGGAGAATTACGACGGCACGGTGCTGCTCATCAGCCACGATCGCGCGTTTCTGGACGGCGTGGTGACGCAAATCGTCGGCCCCGTCGGCAGAGGCAAGTGGGTAGAGACCCCCGGCGGCTGGAGCGATTTCGAACGCGAACATGGCGGATTCGGCCAAGCCCCCTCTGCGCGCAAAGCATCGCCACGGCCGGGAGTGCAAGTTCCGCCGGCCAAGAAATCGTCCAAGCTGAGCTACAAGGACGAACGCCGCGCTGCGGAGCTAGAAGCCGCAATGCCGAGGCGCCAGGACGAAATCTCGCTCCTGGAACGCGCACTCTCTGACCCCGAAATTTTCGGGCAGGGAGCTGAAATTTACGCAAAAACCGCCCGCAAACTAGCCGGCGCTCGCGCTCAGCTTGAGGCCGAAGAAGCGGAATGGCTGGAGATCGAACTCAGGCGCGAGGCGCTGGCGCGCGATGAGTAAGCAATCGTTAACCGCGACTGTAGTCAGGGTTCGGAAACCTTTGTTTACGCCCTCGTCGTATGTAGTGACGGTTATCCGGAGCTGAGCCGCCCCCATGTCGCACTCGCACTTCGCCAAATTGGTCGGTCTGGCCAAGTCCACCGATGGTGAACAAAGGCGTGAATTGCTGCGGCAAGTTACCGATCTTTTCTTCCAGAGCGCGGGTTCGCGCAACGAGCGCGAATCGGCGCTGATCGGCGACGTGCTGCAAATGGTGGCCGTGGAAATGCAAGAAGGCGTGTTGGCTGAACTCGCGAACAGGTTCGCCGACGCGCCCGACGCGCCCGTTGGCCTGATGCGCGACCTTGCCAGCCATTCGTTCGAGGTCGCCGCCCCCGTGCTGCGCCGCAGCGTCGCGCTCGATGAATCCACCTTGCTCCGAATCGTCAATTACCAAAGCCAGGAGCACGTGAAAGCCGTGGCGCAGCGCCCGATCGTGCCTGAAGCGGTGTCGGACGCGATCGTGCGCGTCGGCGACGATCATGCACTCGACGCGCTGATCCGCAACGACGGCGCCAAGATTTCGCGCCCCAGCATGGAGGCGGCTGTCGACCGCGCCCAGAACAGCGCCTTCCTTCACGAGGCGGTGGTCAAACGGCGGGACGTTCCGCTCGATCTTCTCAACGAAATGTATTTCGTGGTCGAGGCGCGCCTGCGCGAGCAGATCATGGGACGCAACGCCGCCGTCGATCCCGCGACGCTCGAAGCCGCGCTGACCAAAACCCGCAACCGCATGCGCAAATCGGCGCTGGAAATGAACGCCGAGACCCGTACCGCCAAGGCGTTCATCCTGGCCAAGAAAAACAGCGGCGAATTAAGCGCGCGTCTGCTGGTCTCGCTCTATCGCGAATCCAAGCAGGCGCATTTCCTGTTCGGCCTGTCGGAGATCACAGGCGTCGATTACGACACCGCCGCCGATCTGTTGGAACGCCAGGATATCGATGGCCTAGCCATGATCTGCCGCGCCGCCAATATCGAGCGACCGCTGTTCGTCACGCTCGCGGTCATGACCTGCGGCGGCGACGACGCCATGGCCAAGGCGGAAGAATTCGGGCGGATGTACAATTCCGTGCCGATAGAAGCCGCCCAACGCGCCATCCGCTTCTTCAAAGTACGCAAGGCGGCGGAAGCGGCTTAAGCCGCGCGCTCCTTCGACGCGGAGAATCGCACCTTAGGATTTTTCTCCTGCACGTAGCCGATCTCCCAAGCGCTTTTGCCCAAATACACCGGCGCGTTATCGACATCCTCGGCCATCTGCATCTTGGATTTTTCCGCGAACGCTTCGAGGTCGGCGCGGGCGTCGGCGCTGATCCAGCGCGCGGCCTGGTAGGGCGAGGTCTCGAAAATCACTTCGAGGCCGTATTCGGCCTTCATGCGTTCGTCGAGCACGTCGAATTGCAGCGCGCCGACCGCGCCGACGACGAGGTCGCCGCCGGTCACCGGCTTGAATACCTGCGTCACACCTTCCTCGCCCAGGGCTTCGAGCGCCTTGCGCAAATGCTTCTGCTTTAACGGATCGCGCACGCGCACGCGCTTCAGGATTTCCGGCGCGAAGTTCGGAATGCCTGAGAAAACCACATCACCACTTTCGGAGAGCGAATCTCCAACGCGCAGCCCGCCATGGCTTGGAATGCCGATCACGTCGCCAGGAAACGCTTCGTCGGCGATCTCACGCTCCTGCGCCAGGAACATCAGCGGATTGTGTACGTTGAAACCTTTGCCCGCCGCTGTCTTCAGCGTCATGCCGCGCTGAAAGCGGCCTGAACAGATACGATAGAAGCCGACACGGTCGCGATGCTTGGGATCCATGTTGGCTTGGATCTTGAACACAAAGCCGCTCACCTCTTCGCGGCTCGGCGCGATCTCGGTCGCCGCGCCCTTGATGCGCGCCGATTGCTGGCGCGGGTGTGGCGCATAAGCCGCCAGCCCCGCCAGCAATTCGAGCACGCCAAAGCGCCGTAGCGCCGAGCCGAAATAGACCGGCGTCAAATGCCCTTCGCGGAACGCCTTCAACTCGAACTTCGGCAAGCCCTCGCGCGCGAGTTCTGCGGTTTCCTCCAGTTCCGCACGCACGTCGTCGTTCACGCCGACAAGGAAATCGTTGCCGCCGCGCCTTTGGCGCTCTTCGCTGGCGAAGCCCTGCTCGCCAGCATCAAGGCGACGGAACGGCACGAACTCGTCTGTTGTCAAATCCAACATGCCGGCAAAGCGCTGCCCGGAAGCCGCGGGCCAAAACATGGGCGCGGTGTCCATCGCCAGCTTGGAGTGGATTTCGTCCAGCAGCGCGAACGGATCCTGCGCTTCGCGGTCCATCTTGTTGATGAAAGTGGTGATCGGAATGTCGCGCAGGCGGCAGACCTCGAACAATTTCAGCGTCTGCGGCTCGATGCCCTTGGCGGCGTCGAGCACCATCACTGCGGAATCCGCCGCCGTCAGCGTCCTGTACG
>JBEBIU010000124.1:0-8016 GCA_040080225.1 Terricaulis sp. | reverse complement strand
GTGGAGCGCTACGGTCACTACTCGCTCGCCGCCGAGAGCATGTACGATCACCCGTTCCAATGGGGCTCAAAGCGCACGGGACCGGATCTGGCGCGTGTCGGCGGGCGCTATTCCGACGAATGGCATCGCGCGCACCTTGAAGATCCACGCTCGATGGTGCCGGAATCGGTGATGCCGCCCTATGCCTTCCTGGCGCGAGCCGATCTCGACGCCTCGCGCATGCAGGATCATTTGCGTGTGAACCGCATGCTGCGCGTGCCCTACACCGACGTGCAACAGGCTAACGCCGTGATCGATGCGCGTGCGCAAGCTGAGCCCAATGGCGATGACGCCTATGATTTCGAGCAGCGTTATCCGGGCGCGGTCGTGCGCGACTTTGATGGCGATCCTGCACGCGTCACCGAGATGGACGCGCTGATCGCTTATCTACAAATGCTGGGCGCGGGCGTCGATTTCAGCACCTATCAGGCCGAAGCGCCGGCCAATCAAAGGTAACGCCGATGAGCTACGAGCAATCCGTGCATTTTGCACAGACCTGGGGCTTGGGCCTGCTGGCGTTGTGTTTTGCCGGCGCGTTGCTCTACGCGTTTTGGCCGGCGAATCGCGAGGCCTTCAAGCATGCCGCGCGCGCGGCGCTCGATGATGGGGACGAAGGTGGCCAATAGAGAGCGCGACGAAGTTACCGGGACGCAAACCACCGGACACGAGTGGGACGGGCTGCGGGAGCTCGATACCCCGCTGCCGCGCTGGTGGCTGATGGTGCTCTACGCGACCATCGTCGCGTCCGTGATTTACTGGGTGCTGATGCCAGCTTGGCCGCTGCTGAACGGCTATACGCCGGGCGTGCTAAACTGGTCCGACCGGCGCAATGTAGCCGCCGAGGTGCAAGCGCTTCAGGCAACGCGTGCGCCAATGTTCGCGCGTCTCGCCAATGCAAGTGCGGCAGGCATTGCCGCCGATCCGGAATTGCAGCAATTCGCGATTGCGGCGGGTCAGTCGGTGTTCGGCGACAATTGCGCGACCTGCCATGGCGCTGGCGGCGGCGGCGCGCCAGGTTTTCCAGTGCTGGCCGACAATGTCTGGATCTGGGGCGGCACGTTGGCCGATATCGAGCAGACCATCCGCACCGGCGTTCGCTCCAGCCATCCCGATGCGCGGTTCTCGCAGATGCCGGGGTTCGGCCGCGACGGTTTGTTGACGCCGGGGCAAATTGGCGACGCGACGGAGTACGTGATCTCGATCTCGATGGCGCGCGCGCGCTTGACGCCGGATATGGCTGCGGCCGCGCGCGGGGCCGCGATCTACCAGGAGCAGTGCGCAATCTGTCATGGCGGCGACGGCGCTGGCGACCGCCGCGTCGGTGCGCCGAGTCTCAACGACGATTTATGGCTCTATGGCGGTTCGCGCGCGGAAATTCGCCGACAGATCGAATTGGGCCGCGGCGGCGTGATGCCGTCCTGGGAAGCGCGCTTCGATCCGGGCACTTTGCGTTCGCTCGCCTATTACGTACACGAAATGGGCGGCGGCGAGCCGGATGCGCCGTCGCCCGCGCCGGCGCCAGCGCCGGCGCCAGCGCCCACGCCCACACAATGACGCCTCATAAGGATGCGTCATGACCAAGACCACGCTCATCGACACAACGCGTCGTGATGATCTCTCCATCGACGCGAGCGCGGTGAATTCCAAAGCGGCGCGCGAACTTTACAAGAAGCGTTTGCAGATCCATCCTAAGCTCGCGCATGGGACCTTTCGCAACCTGAAATGGGCGGCGATGGTTGTTTTGCTTGTAATCTATTACATCACGCCGTGGCTGCGGTGGGATCGTGGCGATGGTCGCCCTGATCAGGCTGTCTTGATCGACTTCGAGGGTGGCCGCTTCTATTTCTTCTTCATAGAATTATGGCCGCAGGAAGTGGTGTACTTCGCCGGGCTGCTAATCCTCGCCGCGTTTGGTATCTTCTTGTCGTCGGCGTTGTTCGGGCGCGTGTGGTGCGGTTATGCCTGCCCGCAAACGGTCTGGACCGATCTCTACATTCATGTGGAGCGTTGGATCGAAGGCGACCGCAACGCGCGTATGCGGCTCGACAAGACGCCCATCAGCGCTTCGAAGGTGGGCAAGAAGTTCGCCAAACATACAATCTGGCTACTGGTCGCCGCGGCCACGGGCGGGGCGTGGGTGTTTTATTTCGCCGATGCGCCGTTGCTTTTTCGCGAGATTTTCAGCGGTAGCGCCAATACGACGATCTATCTGTTCGTGGGCGTTTTGACGTTCACGACTTATGCGCTTGCTGGAACCATGCGCGAACAAGTGTGCACTTATATGTGTCCATGGCCGCGCATTCAGGCCGCGATGATCGACAAGGATGCGCTCTCGGTGACTTACCGCGCCGATCGTGGCGAGCCGCGCGGACCGCATAAGAAGGGCGAGAGCTGGGAGGGGCGCGGCGATTGCATCGATTGCCATCAGTGCGTGGCAGTTTGTCCGCAAGGCATCGACATTCGCGACGGCGATCAGCTCGAATGCATCAATTGCGCGCTATGTGTTGACGCTTGCGATGAGGTCATGCGCAAGGTGGGGCGGCCGACCGGACTCATTGCTTACGATAGTTACGCCAATCAGGAGCGGCGGAAGCAAGGTCGCCGGACCGGCTACCGACTGCTGCGTCCGCGCACCGTCCTCTACGGAGTCTTGATGGCGGCGATCGCCGCGCTCATGGCTTACGGCCTCGTCACCCGCACAACGCTCGATATGAACGTCATTCGAGACCGCAGCCCGCCCTTCGTTCGCCTTGCCGACGGTTCGATCCGAAACGATTATGTGCTGAAGCTGATCAACATGACGGCGCATCCGCGGCGGCTGACGATCGAAGTCGGCGGCTTGGACGGTGCGCGTTTGCAGATAGCGGGAACTGCCGGGGGAGACCGGATCGTGACGGAGGCGCGCGCCGACGGGGTCACCAGTGTACGCCTGCATGTAGTGGCGCCGGCGGGAATTGGAGCGGGATCGCATCCGCTGTACTTTACCGGCCGCGATCTGAGCAGCGGCGAAAGCGCGCGCGGCGACTCGGCGTTTTTTACGGGAGCGGCGCCATGAACGTCGGCGCGAGGAGTTTCGAAATCCGCGGCGGGCATGTCCTCGCGGCTATGGCGCTGTTCTTCGGCGTGGTGATCGCGGTGAACGCGGCTTTCGCGGTGATCGCCGTTCGTTCCTTCCCTGGGGAAGACGTGCGCCATTCCTACGTGCAGGGATTGCATTTCAACGAGACGTTGGCTGAGCGCCGCGCGGAGGCTCAACTGGGTTGGCGCGCAAGCGCCGAGTTCTTGACCGCGACCGATGGGGCCGCGATCGAGGTGTCGCTCGTGGACAAGAGCGGCGCGCCGATCGATGCAAGCCTCGCCGCGGAATTGGAGCGCCCAACCGATTCTCGGCTCGACCGTGCGCTGCAATTTGAGCGGCGGGCGCCCGGCACCTACGTTGCGAACATTGGCGCGTTGGCGCCGGGGGTATGGCGCCTGCGCGCGCGCGCCGAAGGTGTTCAAGGAGGCGCGCTTACTTTCGAGGCGGAATTGATATGGGAGATGCGGCGCTAGCGAACGAACCTGGCTGCCTGTCCGGTCTCGCGCCCGCGGTGGACGATGGCGCTTGCGCCGATCCCGCCGCATTCGTGCGTCGCGATCCGAACGGGCGCGACACCCTGGACTTGATGGTGCAGGGCGCCAAGTGCGCGGGTTGCATTCGCAAGATCGAGGGCGGTTTGCTGGCGTTGCCGGGGATTAAGGATGCGCGGCTCAACCTTTCCACCGGTCGCCTGCATGTGGCTTGGGCGCCTGGCGCGCTCGCGGCGCGCGATCTCATGACGGCGCTGACGCGGCTTGGGTATGGCGCGTCCGCATTCGACCCCGAAACGGCGGCGCGCCGGATCGACCGCGAGGGGCGCGAGCTTCTGCGCTGCCTTGCCGTGGCCGGCTTTGCGGCGATGAACATCATGATGTTCTCGGTGCCGGTGTGGTCGGGCGACGGCGAGATGGGGCCGGCCACCCGCACGCTGCTGCACTGGATCTCGGCGTTGGTTGCCGTCCCCGCTTCGATTTACGCCGCGCAGCCGTTTTTTCGCTCGGCCTGGCGGGCGCTGCGCGTCAGGCGCGCCAATATGGATGTTCCGATTTCGCTCGCGGTGTGCCTGACCCTCGCTGTCAGTATTGCGGAGACGGCGCGCCAGGGCGCCCACGCTTATTTCGACGGCATCACCATGCTGCTCTTCTTCCTGCTGATCGGGCGCTATCTCGATCACCGATTGCGGGAGCAGGCGCGCACTGCCGCTCGCGATCTCTTGGCGATGCAGACGGTCACCGCCGCGCGCATCGGCCTCGACGGGCGGGTGAGCGCGGTGTCGGCGCGCGATATCGAGGTGGGCGACCGCCTCTTGCTGGCGGCCGGAGATCGTGTCCCGGTCGATGGCTTCATAGAGGATGGCGACAGCGAAATCGATTGTTCGATGTTGACCGGGGAGACCTTGCCGCAGCGCGTCGGCGCGGGTGCAATCCTGCAAGCGGGCGCGGTCAATCTGAGCCAGCGCGTCGTCATGCGCGCCTCGGCGGCGGCGCAAGATTCGGCGGTCGCCGAATTGGCGCGCATGATCGAGATCGGCGAACAGGGGCGAGCGCGCTTTGTGCGCCTGGCCGATAAGGCCGCTGCGCTCTATGTGCCCGTGGTGCATACGCTGGCGGCGCTGACGTTTGCGGGCTGGCTGTGGGGGCCGATGGCGCTGCGCGCTCTTGGTATCGACGCGGTGGACGTGGAGGCGCGGGTTGCGCTGCTGAACGCGGTTGCGGTCCTGATCATCACCTGCCCCTGCGCACTGGGTTTGGCGGCGCCGGCGGTGCAGGTGGTGGCGACGGGGCGGTTGTTCAAACGCGGCGTACTGGTGAAGTCAGGCGATGCTTTGGAGCGGCTCGCACAAGTGAATGCCGCGGTGTTCGACAAGACCGGCACGCTGACGCGCGGTAAGCCGCGCCTTGTCAGCGTCGTTGACGCCGACGCTCTGCGAGCGGCGGCGGCCTTGGCGCGGGTTTCGCGCCACCCGCTGTCGCGCGCGTTGGTGGAGGCGGCCGGACCCGGCGCGGCGGCGAAGGATGCGCGCGAGGTGCATGGCGAAGGCGTCGAGGGCGGGGCGATGCGATTGGGTCGACGCAGCTTCGCTGCTCCCCAGGTCGCGGACTCCGATGACGGCGCCATGGAATTGTGGTTCGCCGACGGCGTTCGACCTCCAGTTCGTTTTGCGTTTGCTGACGCAGTACGCAGCGACGCCGCGCAAACAATCGCCGCCTTGCGCCAGCGCGGCATGAATGTGGAGCTGATCTCGGGCGACCGCCCCGCGGCGGTTGCGGCGGCGGCGAGAGAGGCTGGCATCGACAATTGGGTCGCCAGCGCATCGCCAGCGGACAAGACCGCGCGCCTTGCCGCGTTGCGTGCTGACGGCAAGCTTCCATTGATGGTCGGGGATGGTTTGAACGATGCGCCGGCGCTTGCGGCGGCTCACGCCTCCGCCTCCCCGGGGACGGCGCTCGAAGCCAGCCAGGCCGCCTCCGATATCGTGTTTCAGGGCGATGCGTTGATGGCCTTGGTTGAAGCTATTGACGTCGCCAAGGCCGCGCGTGCGCGCGTGGTCGAAAATTTGACATTCTCCGCGCTCTACAATCTCGTCGCCGCGCCGCTGGCGATGGCTGGGCTGTTGACGCCGTTCATCGCGGCGCTGGCGATGTCGAGTTCGTCGTTGATCGTCACGCTCAACGCGCTGCGGCTGCAGATTGGGGGCAAGCGCGCATGGAGCTGATGGTTTTTCTCATCCCGGCGGCGCTGTTTTTGGCGTTGCTTGGGCTAGGCGGGTTCTTTTGGAGCTTGAGCGCGGGGCAGTATGACGATCTCGACGGCGCGGCCCATCGTATTTTGATCGATGATGATGAGGAGGAAGGGAAAGCCTCGAGCGCTTTGCAGAATGAAACACCACCCATCCCCGGATGAATGCGCAGCATTCAGTCCGGGGCCCAGGATCACGAGCCGATCGTGTTTGTGGGTCCCGGACTTGCGCTTCGCGCAATCCGGGAATGGGTGGTGTTGCGATCCGGTCGGCGCCAGAGCGCCATCAATCCATCCGCGCTAGCGCCCAGCGCACGCGGTTTGGCGGGCTGAGTCCATGGCCCATCGGGTCGGCTTCGCCGGAGAGCACGATCTGGTTGGTCTCGCGCGGCGTCCTTCCGCCCCAATAGCTCGATTCCGCGACGACCGCGGACGGCGCGTCGGTGCGAAATCGCCAACGCTGGCCGAGCGGCGTTTCGAGGTGGATGGTCTGTTGCTCGGCCGGGCGTGCACGCACATTGGGATGAAGATGGAAGCGAATACTAAACGGGATCGGCTTCTTAGTTGGTGTCGATTTGAGCCTCATCGGCCGGATCAGTTCATCGATACCGCGCAGATTTCTTCCCTCGACATCCATGAACAGGTAACGCCGGTGCAGCAGGCCGAAGCGGTCGCGGTAGCCGTCATGACGACCCTGCACGGTGACGCCGCTTTCGTCGGAAGAGCGGCGCACGTCGTCGAGATTAGGGCCAAGCAGACGCGCCGCGCCGCGATTTCGGCGTGAACCCTCCAGCACGGCAGAGAGCGCGTCGGCGAGCACCAAGGTGGAATGGCCGTTGCTGGCGCGCGCGGCGACGCGCGCGGCTGGCGCCAGTTCTCGCGCGGCGCCAATGTTCACGATGAGCCGCTCGCCGCCGCTCGACAGTTCGAACGCAAGCGCGCTGGCGTGGGCGCGGTCGGAATAGGCCAGCGGCGGCGCTCCGCCGACATCGAGCAGCGCTGTCAGTGTTCCCGCCTCGAGCCGCTGAAAGCCGGAACGCTCGGCGAAATAAAATTTTCGCCCCTCGCCGCCGACGCGCGCAAGCACGGCGTCGATCGTGGTGGGCGAGCCCTCGGCGCCGCCATGAAAGCAAGCGAGCCCGCCATCGCTCATGCGCAACAGCCGCACCATGTTGGCAAACTTTGGAAGCATGTCGTGCAGGATCGGCGGCGGATCGGCCAACATTTCGCCGGCGATGGTGAGATCGCACAGCGCTTCAACCAGGGCTTCGGGCGAACGCGAGAGGTGGCCGCCGTCGGCGAAGAATTGCTTGGCGCATGCTTCCAGCAGCATCTCTTCGCCGTGCGCGGCGAGGCGCTCGGCTTCGGGCATGCCGGCGCCGGCGGCCAACAGCAGCGTGACGCCCGCCTTGATCGATCCGAGAGGGCGCTCGCTCAACTCATTTTGCGCCAACATCAGCAAGCGCGCTTGACGCGCCGCCGAGCGCAGCAGGACCTCCCGCTGCTCGGGGTCGCCGGCTTCAAACGCGGGCCGGCCCCAGCACAGCCAAGCGAACAAGCGTTCGGCGGTGAGCTCCGGGTCCCAGGCCAGATCGTCCCACTCGCCATGGAGTTCCACCCAGGAGGCGATCAAGCGTGCGATCAGCGCATGCGCCGAGGCGCCAACTGCGGCGAGATCGATCAGCCAGTTGAAGGCGTGCAGCCGGGCGTGGAAATGGCGCGAGGGGAAGGGCGCACGCCACGGCAGCGCGTGCTCACCCGCGAGCCGCTCGCCGGCTATGCGCCATACGCCCTTGCCGATCTCGCGACCGCGTTCGGAATCGCCGACGCGCAGATCCTCGCCCCAGGCCTCGATATGCTCGGCGGCAGCCTCGCCCAGGCGCATGCGGTGGAACGGGTTGGCGCGCCAATGTTCGCCCACGAGTGTCAGCCCGTGTTTCTGAGGCGGGCGATGTTTTCGGCATAGGCGCTCGCGGCGCCGCCGAAAACGGCTGTGCCCGCCACCAGCGCGGTGGCCGGCAGCCAGGCGACATTCCAGCTGGCCGCAGCGTCCGGGCCTGCTTCCCGCACGCATTCCAGGAGTTCCATGCGCAGGGTGTGCGAGCTCTGCAGCACGAGGCCTTCCCCCGGCAATCCGAGCTCCGAAGTGCTCGCGCACT
>JBEBIU010000123.1:0-8080 GCA_040080225.1 Terricaulis sp. | reverse complement strand
ATAGCGCGGTAACAAAGCCTGTCTCCGGATCCCGCTCGACCCTCGCCACCTTGCCCTCATGGCGCATGACGCCTTGCGCCTCGCAAAGCGTCCTCAGATAGCGTGCATAGAGTCCGGCATCGAAATGGTAGGCATAGCCAAGCGTCGACAAGATCGACTTTGGATCTTGCACCGGCTTCGCGAACCGACCGTCAAGAGCGAGCCGTGTTGTGAGCGAATAAGTCGACAACGCCCGCGTCAGCCCCTCCCGGCGCGCCTTCAGCCAGCGATGGTGGAACGACACCCCGCCGAGGGCGATGCCATATTGTCCGAAGGGGTGGAAATAGCGATGCTCGGGCCCGGCCCAATCGACGAATTCGATGCCCAGCTTGAAGCTCGCGTTGGTGGCGAGCATGAATTCCGCCTCGTTCAGCCCAATCAACTCATTGAACCAGTGTATCGTGGGTATTGTCGCTTCACCGACGCCGATCGTCCCAATGTCGTCGGATTCAACCAAAGCGATCTTGATCCGGGGGGCAAACAATTTGGCCAATGCGGCCGCTGTCATCCACCCGGCGGTGCCACCACCGAGAATGACTACCTTGCTGATACGGGCAGTATTCAATGACGCCTCCTTGATCACAGCACCGGAGCATAACAATCTGGTGCGGCCAGCCACATGGTTTGCCGCTTCCTGCGCTTGATCGAGAATTGGCCCGCCGACGCCTGACGGTCTCCCCGCCCAACAAGAACGCCCAAAGCACCCAGCGACAATCGTCGTCTGCGAGACCAGCGCCATCGTGGCAATCTCTCGCCTGAAGATCCCACACTGGCATGCGAAGCGCTAGGCATGCGTGGCCAATCCTACGATGGCGGAACCGATCGCCAATGCCAGACAAAGCGGCGAGTACACGACGGTATCCAGACGCGCAAACCGCGTGTCGTGGATCCGCTTAAAGAACCCGACCAATCGGAAGTCTCCAATAGCGCGCAGCAGCAATGCAAGAGCCAACACGCGAGTAACCCAGGCGAGCACCGCGCCAGGTAGCGGCAGTGGGAGCACACCAGCGGCTGCGGCAATCAACAAGGCGCACAACGCCAAACCTAGAGCGACCGTGAGCGTAGCAATGGCAGATGGCTGGAACGCGGGTTTCCCGTCAATTTCAGGAATGGCTGCACGAAGTCCTGCACGACCACCCAAGAGCCAATAAAAATGCAAGGCTGATAAGCAGAGGAAAACGGCTATGAGGGAAAAAGCGATGATGGTGCTCATGGCCGGCGGCGAACCTCCTTAGAATGGATGCGATGGCCTAAGTTACCTGTACAAATTCCAAGCCCTTAACTCCGGCATTGGCACGTAGATCCGGCAATCAGCGCGGCGGCTGCACCGACAGATAAACCGTGCTCCAGAGTTGTGCGGCGTTTGATTCATCCACGTCAGCGCCGTCCGCCCCAAACGGCACCGGGAAAAATCGGCCGTCGCGATAATCCCAAGACCAAAGCTCCGAGCTTTGTAGCGTGCGCGATTCCGTGATCACCCGCCATAACGCTGTTTGTGCGGCAACCAAGCGGCGCCGAGTCGCGGCGGGCAGGTCGGTACGCGCCAATTGATGTTCGTACCCTGCAGCAAGCGTCGCCTGCTGCCACGACCATATAACCGCGCCGTGATAATGGTTCCTGGTGAAGCGAGCCTGCACCTCAGGGCCCGCGAATGCTGGGTTGGCCACCAGCAGGCCGGCATCGGTCAACAACCCCGCCGGGAAGGGGCGCATCGTCGCGGCGACGGCCATGTCGAGGTGCGCGGGCGACGGCGCCCCGAACAGCAGCGCGAAGCCCTCATCAGAATGGAGGATGGGAATTGGGGCGCCGCGGTCGTCGAGCGAAAGCGCGTGGAAGGTGAGCGGCCGGCCGCGGATCGAGGCCAGCGCCGCGTCCGCTCCCACCCCGAGCGACTCCGCGTAGCGCGTAATGGCGGCGCGCGCCTCCCCGACGGGAAGCGACACGTTGAACAGCGGCGGCGCTCTCGTTCGCCAAATCGAGGCCATCGCGCCCGCCTCAGCCAGCGCCGCACGATCGGTGGCGGCGAGGTATCGGTCGAGTACCCCGGCGTTAAGCAGCCGATCGGCCGCCGTGAGCGCTGCGGGCACGAGCACCGCGTTCACGTCGTAGGCGAACCGCCCTCGCCCCAACCCCTCGTCGCTGTCGCGCCAATCACCCGACATGCGGCCCGGCCTTATGGACACCAAGGTCAGCGGTCGCGGGTTGGCGGCAAACGGCCTCGCTTGCTCGACGACGAACCGAAGGTTCGCCACAAGCAGCGCACCTACACTCGCACGCGAACCGGGGTCGCTCTCACTCACGACCATTCGATCAAGATAATTGGCGGCCCGCGCGCGTCCCTCAGAACTATCGAGCAGATAGTTCGCCATCACCGGCGCCAACATGAAGTCGTCGTCGATCATGCCATAGTCGAGCGTCGCTGCGTCGGCGACCGCACCACCGTGGCGTTGGTGCTCGATCAGTGCAAACTCAGACAACCCCTCTTCATGGGCCACTTCGCCGGTCGGGGCCAATCGCGCCAAGACCGAACCCAGGCCCGCTTCGATCGCCGCCGGTTGCAGCACTGGCATCAACAGCCGCAACGACATCAAGGTGTCGCGCCCAAAATAGGTGTTGAACCGCCACGACCCCGCCAGGAACTTCTCCCGGAAACTGAGAAAGGTCAGGGTGTCGCGCGCGGCCTGGTCGGGGGCGGCCCGATCAGTAAGCAGCTCCGCTCCGTCCAGCGGCGTGAGCGGGGGATCGCCGCTCACGGCGACTATTTCCAGTCCAATTACGCCATCTCGCGACGCGACGATCCCTTCCCTCGTCAGGCGCCCCCGCAGAACCCTGACGGTCAGCTGGTACCCCGGCGCGCCATCAAGCCGATCTCGCCGGAAACTGAGCGTCTGTCCTCGCCTGCGCATCGGCGCGACAACCTCCGGCGGGAAAGCGCCCACTGCCTGATAATCTCGCAGAAAGCGGATATTTGATAGAACGGCTTGCCTCACCGACAGGCGCGGCGCAGTGACTGTCGCGCGCGCAATGATACCGTAGAGCGGACGCCCCTCATCGTCTTCGACAGTGATCGATTCCGGCGGGCGGTCCAGGCGCCAGCTGACGTCGCAGTCAAGGTGATCGAACCATAGACCGACGCCGCTGTTGCCCGCCGGGAACGCGACCAAAATGCGCGGATCGCGCCCTGATCTCAGCAACAGGTGCGCCGCCACATCGCCTTCCCGGAAGAAGGCATTCAGATTCTGACCCTCGGTCAGTTGGTAACTAAGCTGCCGCTGAGGGACCGCAACGATCGACTGGGGCCACGCGATCGATGGGGTGGATATCGTGATTGCCGCTAGCAGCGCTAGCGCGAAGCGAGGTCCGATCATGACCGCAGCCTTTCCTACAGACAAGGCGGCGGGCCCATGATCGAACCCGCCGCCAGTGTAGCCTCTTAATCCTGTCCGTGCAGCGGTTAGAACTTCAACGTCACGCTTGCTGTATATGTCGTGCCAACAATACCACGACCGTAGAAGAAGCCCGATGAGGCACTTTGCGTCTGCCCTTGCCGCGGGTTGCCCTCGGTCAACCCGACCTCATCGAAGATGTTGTCGGCATTGAGCGTTATGCGAAGGCGCTCGGTTGGATCGATGATGACGCCCAGGCTGGTGACGCCATATTCAGGCAGCGCCAATCCGTTGCCCGCGTCCGCGAAAATATCGCCGACAAATTTGTAGCGCCCATAGACTTCAACCAATCCGTTGAAGAGCGTGTACCGCGGAGTAATCGTGAAGAGCGTCTCCGGCGTTCGCTCCGGCCTGTTGCCCTCAAATGATGGCGTCGCGACGTTGTTGATGAAGACATTCGAGAGCTCGGGATTCTGGAAGACGCCAACCGCCTCGATGACAAAATTATCGGTCGGGCTGTAATTCACGCTGATCTCAAACCCGTCAGTGCTCAAGTCGGCGAGGAAAGCGCCCTGAATAGCGGGATTGATGGGGTCAATGAAGCCGTAGAATTGATTGTCGAACTCCGTCCGGAAAATCGTGGCCGAGGCGGCAAGTCTATCGCTTTGATAGCGAACGCCAGCTTCGTACAAAGTGATGTCAACGGGCTCGTCGACACCCAGAGTCTGGAACCCCTCCGAATAGCGCACATAAACTGCGAGCTCAGGCAAGAACAGGTAGTTGGCCCCAACCGTCCAAGCGGTTCTATCCCAGCTCGCTTCCCGGGTCGAATAGGTCCCGTCCCAGGTCGATCCGACGTTCTGTGTCAATCCGCCAACACCGACCGGCACCGGTTGGTTGACAGCGGCCGCGTTGCCGTCCCGGCGCGTGACATCCAAGGTCTCATGGCGGACGCCGAAGTCGAGATGCAAATTGTCGCCAATCCGCAATTCGTCGTTCGCATATATGGACAAAGACTCGGTGTCAGTCGTGTTGATCCCCACGCCCCACTCGCCGTAGGAAACGAGGCCGTTATTGGTCAGCGTCCCGATCACGTTGTTAGAAGCATCGAGGGCCACCACGTCGTAGATGTGGGAGTCGCTTCTTACGTCGTTGATGACGTGTGCGGTGGCCGCCTGATTCTGCGAGCGCGTCACGTCGTAGTACATCAAACCTGCAGTCAACGAGTTGAAATACCCAGCGCCCTCGTGTTCCCAACGACCGCCGAAGTTCGAACCGAAATCGGTCCCCTCTTGTTGGTCGTGGTTAAGCCACGTCTGTTGCATCAAGCCATTGCCGTTAAGCGCATTGAGCGCAGCGGTGTTGGTAGACGGGGTCACTACTCCGGTGGTGAGATCCTTAAACCCAAAACGCACCGTCGAAGGGAACGCCACAAGTCCAGCAGTAAGCATACCGTTGATTGGCGAATTAGGGCCCGGCGTGAGATAGTTCACGGCCGTTGTCAGGCCCGCGTTGCCGACGCCGCTGCCCGGGAACAGGCCGTTAAAATCCCACTCCAAATCAAGATACCGCACATGGGCAAAGACATCGAATTCGGGACTGATCTGCCTCTCAAAATCGACCCGAAGCTGTCTGGTTTCCGCGTGAATCCCCTCGCTGAGCGCAAAGGTCCTAAATCCGCTTGGCGAGACAAAAGTAGAAACCGGAACGTCGATCGCCCCGAAGGCCGTCCCGCCAATATTGCCGAACGACTGATCAAAGCCCGGAATGCTTCCTGGCTCCCCGTTGACGAATGTGTGGGGATAGTCAGCATAATAGGCGTCGTGCTGATCGCCAACCTTTGCAGTTAGCCGCACATAGCCGCCAGTGAATTGTCTCTCCAGCGACGCCCGGACATGGTAGGTGTCATAGGTGAAGGGATTGTCGCGAACCCCTGGGCTCGAACTGACATACCCGCCCACATTGAAGGCGAGATCGGCGCTCAGCGGCGCCGAATAGTAGAAGTCCGCGCGCCGCTCGCCATAGGACTCAACAGTCAATCTGGCGAGCGCTTCGCTAGTCTCGAAATTCGGGGTTCTCGGAATGAAGTTGATCGCCGCGGCAGCGCCGTTGACGCTCAAGATACCAGACGTGCCGCCACGGATCGCCTCAAGCCCATCGATCGTGATGTCGTGCGCGAAGAACTCGTCAGCGCCGCCCCCGCCATAGACGATCGGCAGGCCGTCTTCCTCAAGCGCGATAAAACGCTGCGCACCGCCTTGCAGACCGCGCACGGAATAATTGTTCGAGACAGCGCCCGCCGTTCCCTCGACAAAAACGCCAGGAACAAGTTCGAGCACATCGGCGACCGAATTTGGCGCAGCGCGAACGATGTCCTCGGCAGTGGCTGAGGTAGCGTCAACCGATGACGTGATGAACGACCGGTTTCTGGACGTCGTGCCGAACACGACGATCTCATCTTCCTCGGTCTCAGTGGCTTCAGCCGCAGGCGATGTCGCCGTTGTCTGAGCGAAAGCTGGACCGCCCATGATTGAGCCGCTCATCAGAAATGCCGACGAGGCGAGCAGCCAATGGCGGTACGTGAGATTCTTCAGTTTCAAGATCGCCCTCCCGAGTTTCTTTGTCATGGGGTTCAGCACCCCGCGGCGCCAAGTTACCCGCGCAATCCATGTCCATGCGCAATCCATTGCACAAGCATTTTCGCTGATCAGTCGTGCATTTCTGGCGGGAGAGTTGCACGAAATCTACAGAACTTGCGCAAGATCACGTGCAAGTTTGCGCAAGTCTGCGCAAGAAATGGCTAGGCCGCCCCGCATGAGCGCCGGATCACCAACTGCGTTGGCAAAATGAGATCGATCGGAGGGTCCCCATCTATCGTGGCGAGCAGCTTCTCGACCAGCGCTCGCCCCCCCGCAGCCGTGTCCTGGCGCACAGTCGTGAGCGCAGGCGTTGCGAGCGCAGAGACGGAGATGTCGTCGTATCCGATCACAGCCACATCTTCTGGAACACGGATGTTCAACTCGGCGAGCGCCTGCATGGCGGCGATAGCAAGGATGTCGCTGGCCGCGAACACCGCATCATGCCAAACTCGGTCGTCGAACAATTCACGCGTGGCCTCGTAAGCGGACGCTCCGTCGAAGGGCATGGAGAGCGTCAGCGTTTGTGTCGAGGCCCGGTCCATCGAAGTCAAAGCTTCGACAAGCCCGCGGTGCCGGAGGCCTATCTCGATGTGGCCGGGATCGCCAAGAAAAACCACGCGCCTACGTCCGATGGACAAGAGGTGACGACCGACAAGCTGGCCGCCCATGTAATTGTCGCTGCCAACCACGGCGTAGGACCGGTTGGGGATGTCGGCGCCCCAAACCACGACGTTTTTGTGCTCGCGTGCATAGTGTTCAAGCGACGAGGGATCGCGCCCTTGCCCAATGATGATGACGCCGTCTGCCCGGTTGGAAGTGAGTGCGTCCGCCCCGGAGACATCGGACCATGGGGGCCGGCGCGAAAGCAGCATGTCGAACCCGTTCTCCGCGAGCTCATCGCCAATTGAAGCGATAATTTGGCTAAAGAAAGGATCTGAGAAGTGTTGGCGAGTCACCTCGGAAATGGCGATCACTACTTCGATTGTGCGCGAGCGTTGCGTGCGCAGATTGCGCGCGCTGCTATTGATTCGATAGCCTTCCTCTTTCACCAATTTGAAGATGCGTTCACGCGTGTCTCGCGACACGCGCGTGCTGCCAGCAAGCGCGCGCGAGACCGTGGATTCGGCCACGCCTGCAAGTTGCGCGATTTCGGCCATCGTCTTGGCGCCCGATCGGGGGGTGCTGCCGGCCACCATTCAGCGCTCCCCGCCGCGCGGCAATTCCTGGACAACCAAGCCGCCATATGGCGGCAGCACAGCTCGACCGCCCTCAAGTTTCCCCGGCAGGCCGTAGTCGAGCGCGCGCCCTTTCACCGGCAGCCCATATTCAGCGGGCTCTGGGCCAAGATTGAAGATACACACTAGGCGCGTGGCGCCATCGCTCCTTCGGAAAGCGAGGATCGGCTCTGGCGCGTCGAAAAACTCGATTTCGCCCAGCCGCAACACGCGGTGCTCGCGGCGGAATCGGATAAAGGCGCGTGTGAGATTGAGCGTAGAGCATGGATTGCGCTCCTGCTTGTCCGCAGCGAACTCCCCGTGGCGCTGGTCGGGCGGCAGCCACGGCTCGACTGAGGAAAATCCCCCGTTCGCAGCGCCAGCTTTCCACGGCAGTGGCGTACGGCAACCGTCGCGTCCGAGGCTATCGGGCCAAAACCGGATGCCCTCTGGATCGCGCAACCTGTCAAAGGGAACCTCTGCTTGGGGCAGGCCCAATTCCTCGCCTTGATAGAGGAAGATCGTGCCGCGCAAGCACATGAGCACGCCAAGGAGCACCTGTGCAAAGGCGTCGCCTGCCTCGGGCCCACCCCAGCGCGTGCGTACGCGCACGACATCGTGGTTCGAAAACGACCAGCTCGGCCATGCGCTGGCGCTGGTCCAATTCTCGATTGCGCCCTTGATAAGAGCCGCTGTAAGCGGGCCCCCCTCAAGCAGCAAGAAATTGTACGCTGTGTGCAGCCTTCCCGGTTCGGTGTATTCGATGCTGCGCGCGACGTAGGAATCGCTGCCGATTTCCGCC
>JBEBIU010000122.1:0-8144 GCA_040080225.1 Terricaulis sp. | reverse complement strand
TGAACCGCGCCGGGTTTGCCGGAGGCTCCCTTTCTTGAGAAGGTGGAGCGATGAGCAAATCGAAAACGAGACCGAACTATTCGCCGGAGGTGCGCGAGCGTGCCGTCCGGATGGTGCTGGAGCAGACCAAGGAGCATTCCTCGCAATGGGCGGCCATCGCATCGATCGCGCCGAAGATAGGCTGCACGCCGCAGACGCTGCTTGACTGGGTGCGGCGCATTGAACGCGACCAGGGCCTGCGCGCTGGCGTGACGACGGATGAACGCGAGCGGATGAAGGCGCTGGAGCGCGAGAACCGCGAGTTGCGTCAGGCCAACGAGATCCTGCGCAAGGCGAGCGCGTATTTTGCCCTGGCGGAGCTCGACCGCCGACCGAAATCATGATCGCCTTCATCGACGAGAACCGCGATGAATACGGGGTCGAGCCGATCTGCAGAACGCTTCCGATCGCCCCTTCGACCTATCACGCCCATGATGCGCGGCGGCGGCGCCCCGAACATGCGCCGCCGCGCGTCATGCGCGACGTGGCGCTCAAGCCGGAAATCCAGCGTGTTTTCGATGAAAACTTCCAAGTCTATGGCGTGCGAAAAGTCTGGCGTCAGCTCAACCGCGAAGGCTTCGAAATTGCACGCTGCACCGTGGGGCGACTGATGAAAGTCATGGGATTGCAGGGCGTCATTCGCGGCAAGCCGCATCGCACGACGTTCAGCGACAAAGCTGCGCCTTGTCCGCTCGACCGGGTCAACCGCGACTTCAAGGCGCCGGCGCCGAACAGGCTCTGGGTCTCCGATTTCACCTATGTCTCGACGTGGCATGGCTTCGTCTATGTCGCCTTCGTCATCGACGTGTTCGCGCGCAGGATCGTCGGCTGGAGGGTCTCGCGCACCGCGCACGCGAGCTTTGTACTCGATGCCCTAGAGCAAGCCGTGCGGAATCGTCGCCCCTGCGGCGGGCTCGTTTGCCACTCGGATCGCGGCAGCCAATATCTCTCTATCCGCTACACCGAGCGTCTCGCCGAAGCCGGCATCGAGCCGTCCGTCGGCAGCGTCGGCGACAGCTACGACAACGCTCTCGCCGAGACGATCAATGGCCTCTACAAAGCCGAGGTGATCTGGCGGCGCGGACCGTGGCGGTCGATGGAAGCCGTTGAATTCGCAACACTCGAATGGGTGGACTGGTTCAACAACCGCAGGCTTCTCGAGCCGATCGGCAACATCCCGCCAGCCGAGGCCGAAGCAAACTACTATGCAGCGCAGGAACCAAGAGCTATGGCAGCGTGACTTAAACCCGGATGCCTCCGAGATTCCCGGCGCGGTTCAGCCCGCCATTCGCGTCTTCCCGGACAGCCTCACGCTTTTCGCCGATCCCGGTCGGTTGGATGATGCCGGGCGCGGAGGTCGAGCAGCAATTTCGGCGACAGATTTGCCACGCTGCTCCTATCGTGGTGCCCATGACACGCGGAAAAGCGCTTGCATTCTGGACGAGGCGTTCACAGCCTGGCAACGCGAGGGCGAGTCATTGTCCGTCAGAAGAACCTCGACCGCCGCAGCCATGCCGCCCTCCGAATCAGATGCGGGGATAAGGGAATCACGACGGCGAAGCGCCGGCTAGTTATTTCTGAGACGGGACACTAGTGTCGCGCTGCCAACGCGCTAGGCTAAGGCTAGGCAACTCGCCGTGAGCAAGGCGCTTCGCTGGAGGTCGCTATGAAGCGTGCCGTTTGCCTTTCTCGCCGCGACTCTTGTTGGATTCGTCCTGGCATTCCCGATTGCCGGTACTCGATCGTGGCTGGCTTTCGTCGCATGCTGATTGCTGTCGCAGCGGTGTCGGCGGCAGGCGCCTGCGGGCGCGCGCCCGATACCGGAGCTCGTCAGGTGACCGGCCATCCCTCAGAGTTTTTCCCAAGAAATGTCGGATCCTCCTGGACCTATCGCGTAACGCTTGACGATCCTGATCTTGTCGTTCGCTCCGAGGAAGTCGCGTGGCCGAGGTTGTCTGGAGCCGAGTTGATTGTGGCAGTCCGAGGGGTGCTTCCGTACTCAGGCAACCCGCTGGAGGGACCACTCTACTTGACGCTTCAGCTTGGCGAAGCGGCCGACCAGCAAGGACCGCACGAATACCCGGAAGGCTATAAGCTAAGAGTGACAAGGGATGATTTAGGATTATACGAGGGTGCGACCGGCCTCTATTGGGCTATTCCGGGATCAGGTCGATACGAGGTACACCAGATCCTTACGTACGATGCGGAGTCTGCACTCTCTAGCTGGAAGCCGCCATCAGGATACGATCTCGAAGCTCAAGGATACAACGAGCGAATAACGTACTTCGTGGACAACTTGGGTACGCGCCTTCAGTTCCAAGGCTCTTTGGAAAGCATGGCGCTGGACGACATTGTTCACGACATTGAAGGACAGGCAGGCAAGGATTGTCTGCAGTTCAGTCGCGCCGTGGAAGGTACGAACCTGTCTGACACCGGGGCGATGCAAGATGTCCGGGGGCGCCTAACGATGTCACTTCTCGAAAAGACGTGGTTCTGCCGCGGCGTCGGCTTGGTCAGGCTCGAGCAGTACGTGGGTGGCGACCGTTCCATGACCTGGACCTTGACTGACTACGATCCCGCATCTGATTAGGATGCCGCCGAGTACTTGGCGTGCACGAACTGAGCAAATGAGCGAAGAATGAAGAATGAAGAATGCGGCCAGGCCGCGTGTTCTGCTCTATTGCCTTTCCCCGCAGATCCTGATGCGCCGCGCGGCGTCGGTTGCCGGAATGCGCTCAAGTTCGCTCGGCGGCAATGTGGCGACACCCGCGCTCGCCAAACGTGCACAAGCCCGATCAACCAGAGCAGAGCGTGTCAAGACCACTGCTTCGGGAAGTGTCCATATCCTAACTTCGCCAAGCACGTCTCCAGCCACTACTGTGTCGCCGCCCGGACCAAAGGCGACCGTGGTCACCTGTGAGCCTGCATTGAGGCGGAGGAGTTCGGCGCTTGATCGAACATCCCACAAACGCACGGTCCGATCAGCCGATCCGGTAAGGACGAACCGGCCGTCACGGGAGAATGCAGTCGACAGTATCGGGGCCGCCCCTACAGAAAAAGCCGCGATCTCTCGGCTTGTGCGTACATCCCAAACGTTGGCTTTTCCATCGAACGACGCAGAAGCCAGCGATTCTCCGTCCGCCGAGAACGCCACCGAACGCAATTCCGCGCCTTGAGTGATGATTCTGGCGATCTCACTCTTTGTGAGGAGGTCCCATATTCGCACCACGCGGTCATCTGCTCCTGCGGCTACCATCCGAGCGTCGGGTGAGAATGCTATGGTGTTTATGGCAACCCCGGGGCCCGAAAACGACGCAACCAAACTGTGATCGTTCCGGCGCCAGATACGCACGATCCCTTCGGAGGAGGCGGTAGCGATGAGCGAAGCATCGGGCGCAACCGCGACACTCGTGATAGGATCGTCATGCGCGCGCCATGACACAGCATGTCCGCTGCTCAAGTCCACCAGGAGCGCCTCGCCGCTTTCCGCGCCAAAAACCGCGAAGCGCCCCAACGGATCAAACGCGACACGCTTGGCGCCACCGCCTCCGACTCTCGCTCCTGACATTCTTGCACCAGGCTCAAAGCGCGTTCGGACCACGGATCCGTCAAACCCCGCGCTGAGAATTGACGAGCCATCAGCGGCTGCGGATAGGGCCATGACCGGCGAGTCGTGGACTGCAAGCGCGCGGTTTGGCCGCCCCACGGTCATATCCCAAACGTTCACATCAAAATTCCAGGTTCCCGTCGCGAGAATTCCGCCGTCCCGCGATAAGGCGGCGGCCGTAGTTTCTCCCCCGTTGCCGACGACACTCGCGATCAAAGTGCCGGAGCCAACTTCCCAAACGCGTGTCCATCCGTCGGCGCACGCCGCTGCGAGAATGGCGCCGTCTTTCGAAATCGCGATCGAACTCACTGACGCATCGAACGACACCACAGCGTACGGCTGTGGATCGCGCGCGTGGAAAAAATGGACACTGCCGTCGGTCGAGGCCGATATGAGATCGCTTCCATCCGCTGTGAAGGCGATTGAAGTGATGCGACCAGTTTGACGCCGGTACGTGAACGCCAGTTCCCTAGTTTGAAGATCGTACACTAGCACTCCACCATCTCGACAGCCCGCGGCAAGGTGCGTCGAGGAGATCGCCCCGGCGGTAAGTGTGCCGCTGCACGTCGTCTCGATGGTAAATTGCGGATTGTATTGAAGGTCGCCGCGCTCGGGCAGCTCAAAGACCTCGATGGTCCCTTGCCCGGACCATGCCGCCAGCAGCGATTCGTCCGGCGACGTGCTCACGACCTGAATGCCATTTGTTGAGGTAGCTAGAGTTTCGACAATCGCGCGCTTGGTTGCGTCCCATATCCTCACACCGCCGGAGTCGTGTGCCGCAATGGCCCAGAGCTGGAGCTTTGAAATGAATGCGATAGACGATACTTCGCCAGATAGTCGCAGAATCCCGACTTGTTCGCCTGTGGTCATACTCCATACGCGCACGCTTCGATCACCGCTTCCCGATGCGACGAGTCGGGCGTCGTCGGAGAACGCCAGCGCAGTGATGAAGGCGGCATGCCCTCGCAGAACTTTGCGGATACGCATCTGGGCAGCAGCGCGACGAAGCTGCGCCTCGGCCATTGACGGCTCAAATCCAAATGCAGGTAGACCTAAGCCGGCGGTTACCCCGGCGATGGCGTGCCTTGCGGCGGCTTCGAAGTCTTCACGATCCGCGTAAGATCGGGCTAGGTCCGCAAACACGCGCGATGATTGCGCAGCGGCGTCTAGCCGAGTTCGAATGCCGAATGCAGCAATCGCAATCACGGCGACCAACACCGACGCCGCTCCCCCGATTGCTCGCCAGCGCCGTGCCGCGTTCCGGCGTTTTTCGTGCTCCCAAAGAGTATCGAAGCTCACGCCTAGGAAGCCCGATGCAAGGCGAGCGACTATTTTTGAAAAACTTTCGCTCTTAAGGTTAGGGGCCAGGGGCTCGTCTGCCTCGCCAGTGGGGTTTCCGTCGGGGCCAATCTTCTCCCGGAGAGCGGGGTGAAAGCATTCCGTTCCTTGATCTCCTGAGCCCGGACTTCCACGCGCGATGACGGCGAAGACCTTTGCGCCCGGCCGTCGCTTGAAGCGGCGGATTTCGGCGCCGACCCACCTCGATTGTGCCGAGTTGGGCGTTGCGACGACTATTAAATGCTCGCTATCATCGATCGCGCCCTCAAGGGCGGCGCCAAGGCTCTCTGCGGAGCCCATTTCCTCCTCGTCGCGGAAGAAGCGCCCAAGCTTACGGTCGGGACCGAGGGGAGTGGCATCGATGCCTTTAGGCGCACGCCAGCGCTGCAGCGCTTGGTGCAGGCGTTTCGCAACGGACTTGTCCTGCTGACTGTAGCTGATGAACGCGCGATAGCGTTTCGGACGATCTATCATCGCTCGCTCCATGCTCCGACAATACATAGGCTACCACAACGCGAGCGCGTTTAGACGAGCGGCCGCTTTGGGCCAGACCTCCCCGGCTCGCCATACTGTTACGACTGACGGCCTCGCTCAAGACCGGACGCTTCGGCCCACCTGGTCCATTCGGCTCGGTTTCGCCGGTTTCGGCCATTCCGCCACGAGTTAATCGGAGGCCGTTAGCGACTCCCCCGCGCCAAGCCCACCACCCCTTTGATCGAAAGCCGATGGACTCTGCCAAGCCTGTCGCCTGCAACAATCTGGCCATCTCCACTCGTTGAAAGAGCACGTGCCTCTACGTCCATTTCAAGCCTTGTGACCACATTTCCTGCATCGACGTCCCAGAGACTTATCATGCGATCGCGTGTCGCGCTCACCAAGCGGTTGTCGGCCACAATCGCCAAGGCAGTCACCCCAGAGTCGTGCGTCAGAACATGAGCATCAATTCTTGTGTGACTTGGGCTCCAGAGGACGATTTGTCCATCATGAGAACCACTCATCAACCGGCCGGTTGGCAATACTGCCAGCACAGCAATCGAACCGTCATGCCCAAGCAGTGTCTCAGGCGTGCTTGAGTCAGATCCCCAAATTCGAATGCGCCCATCATCATGCCCGCTCGCCAAGCGCCCATCAGCCAGTTGCACAAGACAGTTTGTTGTACCACCGTCAACGTCGAAGATTGGATGACTTATCTTTTCCCCCACTATGTCGAACGACTGTATCGCTTTCCCATCCTTTAGGTCCCAAATTTTTATTGTCATATCGTAAGATGCGCTGGCAATCCGCTCGCCATCCATGATGGCAATTGCGGTAATACCTCCCGAATGTCCGTCGGTTTGCAGCGTTATCTCTCCGTCGATGTAGTCCCATATTCGAATGCTGCCATTCTCGAATCCGCACACAAGCTCTCTGTCGCCTCGGGGGGCTATCGTCGTTGGACGATCTCTGCCAAATTCATAAATCGTCGAGCTCTTCCCGCGTTCAAAGTCGACCAGTTCTACCCGGCCTCTGGCCACCGCAAGGCGGCCGTCCGGGAGCAGCGCCAGGGAGTCAACGTCATCATCTTTACCCCTCATTCCCCCGAGAGTTCCTGTATCAAGCACCGCGTTCGCCCGCTCTTCGCGGCTGATCAGCAGAGGCCTACGCACTGCCTGCCGGTCACCAAAAAGATGGCGGCGGCCTAGTTCAGCTTGCGCTTCAGATAAGCTTACGAGAATATCATCATGTTGCGGCAGGTCCCAAACATGCACCTGTCCGTTCAAGCTGCCGCTTGCCAATCTGCCGTTTGAAAGTTGAGTGAGGGCAGTGACGATTGATGTGTGGCCAACCAAGGCTCGATCATTTGTCATCCCGCCATATCCATTGGAGTATAAGAGATTGATGGCAGGGCCGCGCAAACCGAGCCCGCAGGCCAGGCCGTTATCAGACAGGGCAGCAATTGACTCCACACTCATATCGAAGGGTCGCCCGGCGCTGGCGACCTCTCGACAAGAGTTCGTATCCCAAACAGCAAGCCCTGAATCCCCTGAGGCGCTTACCAGACGACCATCGCGCAAGACTGCCAGTGATACGTCATGGTCAGTGTAGCCCCGGTAAGCCGAACTCCATAAAATGCGCGTCGTCACCCTTCCCGTGGCCAAGTCCCAGAAGAGGATCGCTTTATCCTTCGAAGCGCTAGCCAATCGTCCGTCTGGCAATACCGCGAGCGCGGTTACCTCGGCCTCGTGCCCGATGAGCGATGCCGTCTGACGACTGTCGGCTAAGCTCCACAAGCGGATGGTTTTGTCACGGGAGCCGCTTGCGATTTGTCCATTTGGTAGCGCAACAAGGCTTGTAACGCCTGCGTCGTGTCCTTCCAGTCTGCCAACCTCCTGATCAAACGAGCAATCCCACACTCGAACTGTATGATCGTTCGATCCGCTCGCCAATTTTCCGTCGGACAAGACGGAGAGCGAAGTGACCCCATTCGTATGACCAACGAGTCTGATGACTTCTCTTCCAAGAAGGGCATCCCAAATTCTGATCGAACCATCCCAACTCCCGACTGCCAGCCGGCCCTCCGGTAGTTCCGCGATCGACAGGACCGCACCATCAATTTCGAAGCGAGCCAACAGCGCCCCAGGCGGCGTCAGCGCCGGACAGCTCTCATGGAGCGCGCCGACTGGAATATGCTCAAACACATGCGAAACAAACTCATCGGCTTCGGCCGCACCAATCAGCCGCCCATGCAACTGCACCATAACCTGCCTCGGATCCCGTGCGAGGATGCCGGTGCATAGCTGGAGCGTACGCACAATGAGTGATTGCAATCGATCGCTCGATTTGGCGAAGCGGTTATAATCCTCCACAATTTCGCGCGCGCCGGCAAAGGCCTGCACCTTACGACCGATCCACGCCGGATCGGTCAGTAATGCGTCCAGCCGCTCGCGCATACCGGCATGAAAGAGTTGAAACGGCAGTTCGACTAAGCTGCGCCGCGTCCAGGACGGATCGACGCTTTCACGCTCCGCAGCCGGATCGAAGTATTTTGCCAGCGCCTCGTGCAGCGCGCCTTTGTCAGGCTCATGAAACCGTTCCCGCACCACCGCCTCTGCCTGCCGATGAAAGAAGAACAAGAGCGGCTCGCCTTCGACGCTTTTTTCCACCAGCAGCGCATCGAGGC
>JBEBIU010000121.1:0-8162 GCA_040080225.1 Terricaulis sp. | reverse complement strand
CCCCGCCCCCTCCCCGCACGGGGAGGGGGATTCTCCGTCCTCGACGTCGGCTGTGGCTCCGGCGTGCTCGCCATCGCCGCCGCCAAGCACGGCGCAAAAGCGCTCGCGATCGAGATTGACGCGCGCGCCGCGGCGATCGCGGCCATCAATGCGCGCCAGAACCAGGTCGCCCAGCTTATGCGGGTGATCGCAGGGGATGGCGCGCGCTACATCGCCAAGCAGAGTTTCGATCTGGTGTTCGCCAATATCCTGATGCGTCCGCTGATCCGGCTTGCGCCGAAGCTGGTGGCGGCCACCGCGCCGGGCGGCACGCTCGTGTTGTCGGGCCTTTTGCGCGCGCAGGCGCCCTTGGTGCGCGAAGCTTATGCCTCGCGCGGCATGGTGCTCACGCGGCAGATTCCGAAGGAGGCTTGGATGACGCTGATGTGGCGGAGGGGAATTGGGGTTAGGGATTAGCGCGGGCATCGTACAACAACGGCATTTCGGGAGTGCACGAATCGCGAACCCGGTGCTTACCGCGAATAAACATTCACCGCATACCAGCACTCCGTCCCCGTACAGCGCGGCGTCGAAACTTCGACTTCATAGGCCCCCGTGAACGGCACACGTACATCCATAGCCGCCGCTCCAGCGGCAGGCGCTGCGTGAGCGATGCGCGCGCCGTCAGCGTTCGCCAGGGTGAGCTCCAGCGCACCGCACCCCGCGTCGCAGACGCCGACGATGCGATAGATTTCGCCCGCGCGCAGGGTCAGCGGAATGCTCATCGTGCCACGAGCGTCCATGGCGCCGGCGAACGGTCCGGCCCCGCGCACGAACAAGCCATCGGACAGATCCGCCTCGGCCCGCGCCAGCTTCTGCGCCAGCTCCCGCGCGAACGGGTCCGGCACTTGCGCGGCGGCGGGCCACGTGGTCAGCGCCAGGGCCGCAAGCAGCGCCACGATCTGTGCTTTCCAGGCGCGCATACGCTCTCCAGGAGGAAATATTTCGGGGACCGCCCCTTAACCTCCGCCGCAATAGGCCTAAACTCAAGCTTCTGAACCAGCGCTGAACTTCGCCCAAAGGATGTATGAAACGTGTTCCAGACCTATGACGAACCTGGCGGCCCAGCGCTCGGTCGCAAACACTTGCCGCAATTACGAAAAGCGCTGAAGAGCGCCGGCCTAGACGGCTTCATCGTGCCGCACGAGGACGAGTGGCAGAACGAATACGTGCCGCCCGCCTATGATCGCCTGGCCTGGGCGACAGGCTTCACTGGCTCCGCCGGCGCGGCTGTTGTATTTGCAGAGCAGGCGGCGATTTTCACCGATGGCCGCTACACCCTGCAGGTGCGCGCGCAGGTCGATGGCGCCCTTTTCGAATACCTCGACCTAGTGGATGGCGGCCCCGCCGCCTATCTTCGCGAGAAGGCGCCCAAGGGCGCCAGAATCGGCTACGATTCCAAACTACACAGCCCCGATAGTCTCGACAAATTACGGAAAGCGACGCTCGATGCCGGCGCGGAGCTTGTCGCAGTCACGCGCAATCCGATCGACGCGATCTGGAACGACCGCCCGCCGATCCCGATGGCGCGCGTCGAACCCCAACCGGAGAAATTCACCGGGGAAAGCGCGGCTTCAAAGCGCCACCGCCTCGGCGCTGAGCTTGGCGAGGAAAAAGCCGACGCCGTGGTGATCACCTCGCCCGCCTCGCTGGCGTGGCTGTTCAACGTTCGCGGTGGCGATGTTTCGCGTACGCCTCTGCCGCTGGGCGAAGCCATCCTGCGCGCCGATGGCGCGGCCGACCTCTTCCTCGCCGAGGAGAAAGTAACCCCAGAACTGCGCCAATGGCTGGGCAACGAAGTCGTCGTGCGCCCGTCGCGCGAACTCGCCCCAGCGCTAGCCGAACTGAAGGGCAAGCGCGTGCGGCTCGATCCGGCGAGCGCATCGGCCTGGTATTTTGAGCAACTGAAATCGGCCGGCGCGGAAATCGTGAAAGGGCAGGACCCGGTGGTGCTGCCGCGCGCGTGCAAGAACGAGGCCGAGCTGGACGGCTCTCGCGCGGCCCATCGCCGCGATGGCGCGGCGGTGTCGCGCTATCTGTACTGGGCGGCGACGGAGGCGCAGAGCGGCAAGATCGATGAGATCAGCGCTTGCAAGAAGCTCGAGGAATTCCGCCGAGCCACCGGCGCACTCAAGGACCTCTCGTTTGATTCGATTTCCGGCGCGGGCCCCAACGGCGCCATCGTGCATTACCGCGTCTCGAAGAAGACCAACCGCCGGCTCGCGCGCGGCTCGCTGTTCCTGATCGATTCCGGCGCGCAATATCTCGACGGAACCACCGACATCACCCGCACCATCGCCATCGGCAGACCGAACAAGGAAATGCGCGAGCGCTTCACGCGCGTGCTGAAGGGCCACATCGCGCTCTCGCGCGTGCGGTTCCCGAAGGGCACCACCGGCCACCAACTTGACGCGCTGGCGCGCATGAGTTTGTGGGAGGCCGGGCTCGACTACGATCACGGCACCGGCCATGGCGTGGGTTCCTATCTCGGCGTGCACGAAGGCCCGCAGCGCATCGCCAAATGGGTCAACACCCAGCCGCTCGAACCCGGCATGATCGTCTCCAACGAGCCCGGCTATTACAAGACCGGCGGCTACGGCATTCGCATCGAGAACCTGCAAGTGGTGACGCCCGCCGCCGATGTGCCCGGCGGCGAACGGCCAATGCTCGGGTTTGAGACGCTGACGCTCGCGCCAATCGACCGCGCGCTGGTGGTGAAGGCGTTGCTGACCAAGGAAGAACGCGACTGGCTCAACGCGTATCACGTACGGGTGCGCGAAGTGATTGGGGCACAGCTGGAGGGAGAGGCAAGGGCCTGGTTGGAAGGCGCTACAGACGCAATATAGACACCGTCATTCCGAGGCGGCCGCAGGACCCGGAACCCAGGGGATCGTAGGACGCGGTGCGTGTGGCCACTTGGGTTCCGGATCGCGCTCCGCGCGTCCGGAATGACGGAGCTTTTGGGAAGTGGGAAACACATGTTCGTCGGCCATTACGCAGCAGCACTTGCCGCCAAAGCAATCGAGCCCCGCGCGCCGCTTTGGACGCTCGCCGCCGGTTGCCAGCTTATCGACATCGGCTGGAGCGCGTTCATCATCGCCGGCATCGAGCGCGCCAGCGTCGATCCAAAACTCCCCGGTTCATCGCTCGTACTCGAACACATGCCGTGGACGCACTCGCTGCCAATGACGTTCGTGTGGGCGGCGGGTGCGGGCCTGCTCGCGCTCGTGCTCCTGCGCCTACCGCTATGGGCGAGCGTGATGATTGGCCTTAGCGTCGCCTCGCACTGGGTGCTCGATTTTCTCGTGCATCGCCCCGATCTCGAACTCTGGTTCGGCGGCGACAAAGTTGGGCTCTCCTGGTGGAATTATCCGGTGCCGGAACAGGCGTTGGAGATTGGCCTCCTCGCGCTCGGCGGCGGCGCCTGGATCGCATCGCGCAAACAACTCGGGCGCACCGCATGGCCGGCGCTCGGGTTCATCGCTTTTCTCTTAGCGTTGCAAATTGTCGCCATGACGCAACCACAGCCTGCAGGCCTTTTGCCGGCGGAGGCAGGGGTGACGATACTCGCGGTCTATCTGGTGGTGGTTGCGATTGCAGCGCTGGCGGATGCGGGCCGCAAGCGGGCGTGAGCAGAATATGGACCGCCCGTATCCACGTCTCTTGTACTTCAATCTCCCGTCATTCCGGGCTTGCGAAGCAAGACCCGGAACCCAGGGGCAACAAGCGGCGCTCTATGATCCCCAGGGTTCCGGATCGCGCTCCGCGCGTCCGGAATGACGAAGTTCGCTTCGTCGATGAATGGGTCACGGTAAAGGCCGTTGGTATTATCTACTCAGCTCAATCCACGCATCTTCATCGATTACCTTGACGCCGTGCGCTTCCGCCTCCGCGAGCTTCGTCCCCGCGCCGGGGCCAGCGACAACCAAATCAGCCCTCTTCGACACGCTTCCCGATACTTTCGCGCCCAAAGCGGTCGCGCGCGCTTTGGCTTCGTCGCGCGTCATTTTCTCCAGCGTTCCGGTAAACACGATGGTGAGGCCCGCGACTTTGCTGGTTGTGGCCGCGCGCGGCTGATCCTGCACGCGCACTTCTTTCAATAAGAGCTTCAGCGCTTCGGTATTGTGCGGCTCGGCGAAGAAATCGACCAAGTGAGCTGTGGCGACCGGGCCAACGCCATCGGTGCGCGCCAGTTCGAGGTAATCCTCGCCCGGCGCTTGCCCCGCCGCAACCTTCAACGCTGCAATTGCTTCGCCCAACGAACCAAACTCGGAGATCAGCCCGTCCCACGCCTTGGCGTTGACGCCTTTGATCTTCGGCGGAGCGCCGGCGCCTCCGCCAGCAAACAGATCGTCATGTTTCGAAGGCGAGACGCCGGCGCTCCAAGCGATCAATGCAGCGCGTGCGCCGTCGCCAACGCCGCGCACGCGTTCGAGCGCTTCGTATGCGCCCCCCGGTCGCGCTTTGACCGCACGCTGCATCGCGTCTTCGAACGCATTCCAGCTCTCGAAGCGGCGTGCAATCACGCCGGCGGTGGTTTCACCAATGTCGCGGATGCCCAGTCCAAACAGAAAGCGCGCGAATTCCGGCTCGCGCCGCGCTTCGATGGAGGCGAGCAGGTTCGCGACGCTCTTTTCGCCATAGCCCTCGCGCTGCATCAGTTCGTCGCGATGCTGGTGCAGGCGGAAAATATCCGCCGGCGCCTTGATCCAGCCGAGTTGGTGGAATTCTTCGATCTGCTTGTCGCCGAGACCTTCGATGTCCATCGCCCGGCGCGCCGCGAAGTGCCTCAGCCGCTCAACCACTTGTGCCGGGCAATCGAGCCCACCGGTGCAGCGCGCGACCACCCCCTCCTCGCCCGGCGCCAGCTCGCGCGCGACCTGGGCGCCGCAGACGGGGCAGGTCTCGGGGAAAACGTATTTGCGGGCGCCCTTGGCGCGCTTCTCCAGCAGCACATCGACGATCTGCGGGATCACGTCGCCAGCGCGCTGCACCACCACCGCATCGCCGATGCGTAAATCCTTGCCGCCGCGAATGGGCGAACCATCGGCGCCGATGCCGGCGATGTAATCGGCATTGTGCAGCGTCACGTTAGTCACCGTGACGCCGCCGACGAACACCGGTTTCAATCGCCCGACCGGCGTCAGCGCACCGGTGCGGCCAACTTGAATGTCGATGCCCTCAAGCACGGTTTCCGCCTGCTCGGCCGCGAATTTGTGCGCGATCGCCCACCGTGGCGAGCGCGAGACAAAACCGAGCCGCTGTTGCAACGCAAGGGAATCCACCTTGTACACGACGCCGTCGATCTCGAAGGTGAGCTTCTCTCGCCCCGCGAGAATGTTCTCATAGACTGCCAGCAGATCGTCGCCATTGCGGACACGCTTTATCGGGGCCAGTGGAAACCCAAAATCTTCAAGCCGCCGCATCGCATCGTATTGCGTGTCCGCCAGCGGCTCGCTCACCTCGCCCCATCCATGCGCGAACAAGCGCAGCGGCCGCGTCGCCGTGATGCGCGCATCGAGCTGGCGCAGCGCGCCAGCGGCAGAATTGCGCGGGTTGACATAGGTCTGTTTGCCCTCCGCCTCGAAGCGGGCGTTCATTTTCGCGAACGCCGCCTTCTCCATGTAGACCTCGCCGCGCACTTCGAGCACCGCTGGCGCGCCCTTCAGCATCTGCGGGATATCGGCGATGGTGCGCAGATTGGCGGTGACGTCCTCGCCCTCGCGCCCGTCGCCGCGAGTTGCGCCCTGCACGAAACGGCCATTCTCGTAGCGCAGCGAGGCGGAGAGCCCGTCGATCTTGGGTTCGACGGTGAAAGCCGGCGGCGCATCGAGATTGAGGAAACGCTGCACGCGGGCCACGAACGCACGCGCATCTTCCTCGTCGAACGCATTGTCGAGCGAGAGCATCGCCACTGCGTGGCGCACCTTACCGAACTTCTCTGCCGGGGCTGCGCCCACGCGCTTGGAAGGACTGTCCTCGCGCACGAGATCGGGAAAGCGCGCCTCGATCGCCGCGTTGCGCTTGCGCAGCGCATCATATTCGAAATCGGTGAGTTCGGGTGCGTCCCTGGAATAATACAGTTTGTCGTGCCGAGCGATCTCGCTCGCCAACCGGGCCAATTCCGCGGCGGCTTCCATTGCAGTCAGATCAGCTACGCTTTTTCCAGCGGCCATCGCCCAAGCTTAGCGGGTTCCGCCGGTCCCGAACACTGTTCCGAACGTGCGCCCCAACCAGCCGCGCCTGCGCGCCTCCTCTTCCGCCACCGGGGCGACGCCGGAATCGGTCATCAATGCGTAGGAACGCTGATACCAATCGCCGCCCGGGAAGTTGTGACCCAAAACCGCAGCCATACGCTGCGCCTCTTCAGTCATGCCTACGGACAAATAGGATTCGACCAGGCGATGCAGCGCCTCGGGCACATGCGATGTGGTCTGGTAGTTTGGGTTCTCGATCACATTGCGAAAGCGATTTATGGCGGCGAGATGCTGGTCGCGTCTTAGATAGAAGCGGCCCACCGACATTTCCTTGCCGGCCAGCTGGTCGTGCACCATGTCGAGTTTGAGCCGTGCGTCGCGCGCATAGGGGCTATCGGGGAAACGACGGACCACGTCGTTGAGCGAGGCCATCGCCCGCTCGGTAGTGCCTTGGTCGCGACCGACGTCGAGAATACGCTCGAAATGGCACATCGCCACCAAGTAATACGCGTAGGGCGCGCTTTCGTTCCCGGGGTGGAGCGCAATGAAACGCTGCGCATCCTCGATGGCGTCATCGTACTGGTTCGCCTGATAATGCGCGAAAGCCTCCATCAGCATCGAACGGCGCGCCCAGGAGGAATAAGGGTGCTGGCGTTCCACTTCTTCGAACGCAGCCAGCGCGTCTGGCCAACGGTGGCGGTCGAGCATCTCCCCGCCGCGATTATAGAGCCGCTCCACCGGCTGGTCGGTAAACTGCAATTCTTCGCGTTCGCGCGTGCTGCTGCAGGCGGCGGCGCCTCCTGCAAGCAGCGCCAGGGCGAGGACACGCGAGAGATTCGTATGCCGAAGGATCATCACCTGCCCTCTTCCTGCTTGGGCCGCGCGTCCGAAGCGGCGCAACCGGCAACGCTGATACAGGATGGATGGCCCGGCGCAAAGCGTCCGGGGCTGTGAAACGAACAGCCTTTTCAGGCGAGCGCGGCGGCCAAAACCGGCTCGCGTTCGCGGACCGCCTCGCCGCCCCAGCGCCACGCCTCCGGGGTGTCCAGAAGTGCGCGCACCAAGTTCGCGTTCAAGGCGTGCCCCGGCTGGTCGGCCACAAAGCGGCCACAAATGGGAGCGCCCGCGAGCGCTAGATCGCCAATGGCGTCCAGCAATTTGTGGCGGACGAACTCATCGTCAAAGCGAAGGCCCTCAGGGTTCACCACCCGGCCAGAATCCACCACCACCGCGTTGTCCATGGACGCACCCCGGCCCAGGCCGGCAGCGCGCAAACGCTCGACATCCGAGAGAAACCCGAAGGTGCGCGCATCGGCGATTTCGGAGAGGAAGTTCTTGGGGGTAAGGTAGACACGCCGACGTTGCACGCCGATCGCCTCGTCGGCGAAACGTATGGTGACGTCAAGGTCAAGGCCATCGAAATCCTGCGCCGGAAGCAAGGCGGCGCTCTTGGCCCCCAAGCGAACTTCGACCGGCGCTTCAATAATGATCGTGCGACGCGGCGCGGGCAGCAGCTTAAGCCCAGCGTTCATAAGCACTTGCACGAATTGGGCGGAGGAGCCGTCAAGGATCGGCAGTTCCGGGCCGTCAATCTCGACCAGCAAATTATCCACACCAAGCCCGGCGCAGGCCGACATCAGGTGCTCGACAGTGGAGACTTCCGCGCCTGCGGCGTTACGCAGGGTCGTGCAATTGCGTGTCTCGCCGACATTGTCGGCATGCGCAAGGATAGCGTTGTTGAGACCGCGCAGGTCGCCGCGGACAAACACGATGCCGGAATCGGCTGGGGCGGGCATCAGCGCCATCCGCACATGCGCGCCGGAATGCACGCCAATGCCGGCGCACATGGCGGGGCCGGCGATAGTCTTTTGCCGGCGCGCGGAACTCTCGTTACGATCAAGCACGCGGAACGCCCCCGTCTGCGGT
>JBEBIU010000018.1:0-34606 GCA_040080225.1 Terricaulis sp. | reverse complement strand
GGCGATCGGGCGGGGTCTGCCCTGGGGGATAGGTTGCGCAGGCGGCGAGGAGGAGTGCTAGCGCCACTACGGCGCCAAACATAGCGCCGTCATTCCGGACGCGCGGAGCGCGATCCGGAACCGAGGGGGTCGTAGAGCGCTGTGCTTGTCGCCACTGGGTTCCGGGTTCCGCCTCCGGCGGCCCCGGAATGACGGAGCTTTTTTCTTCGAAGCTCATCGAATCCTCCCTCAAACCGGAAAAATCGTGCGACCGCCGACGAACGTGCGCTTTGCAATGCCTTGCAGCGTCTTCTCGTCAAACGGCGAATTGTTGGATTTCGAGCGCAGCTTGTCGGAATCGAGCTTAAACGGCGCGCCGATGTCGACCAGGATCAAATCCGCGGGCGCGCCCTTGGACAAGCGTCCCTGCGGCAGATTGAGAATCTCCGCGGGCCTCAGCGTCATGGCGCGGATGAGCGCGTTCAGCCCGATGTCGCCCTTGTGGAACAAAGTTAGCGCGCCGGGCAACAACGTCTCCAGACCAACGGCGCCGAACGCGGCTTCCGCGAACGGCAGGCGCTTGTCTTCGGCCGGGCGCGGATCGTGGCCCGAGACGATGACGTCGATGACGCCGTCGCGCACGGCTTGCACCAACGCGATACGGGCTTCCTCCGAACGCAGTGGCGGGGAGAGTTTGGCGAAGGTGCGATAGCCATCGACATCGTTCTCGTTGAGCACGAGGTGATGCACGTTCACGCTGGCCACCGCTTTCACGCCGCGGGCCTTGGCGCGCACCAGCGGGCGCAGCGCCTCCGCGGTCGAGAGCATATCCAGCAGCAATCGCCCGCCGGTGAGTTCGGCGAGCTCAAGATCGCGGCGGGCCATGATGCCCTCGGCGGCCGCGGGTATGCCGGCGAGGCCAAGCCGGGCGGCGAGTTCGCCATGATGCATGACGCCGCCTTCGGCAAGGTATGGGTCTTCGGGGCGGTGCGCAATCAGCGCGCCAAACGCAGTGGCGTATTTCAGCGCGCGCAGCAGCACGCGGGTGTCGGCGATCGGGCGGTCGCCGTTCGAGAACATCACCGCGCCGGCTTCAGCGAGCAGCCCGATCTCGGTCATAAGGGCGCCGTCGAGATTCTTGGTGAGCGCAGCCGCGGGAAGAATGTGCACGCCTCCGGAGCGGTCGCCAGCGCGGCGCAGCACGAAATCGACCAGGCTTTGATCGTCGATCACCGGCGTCGTGTTTGGCATCATCACCAACGTAGTGACCCCGCCCGCCGCCGCCGCACGACCCGCGGATTTGAACGTCTCCTTGTGCTCGGCGCCCGGTTCACCGATGACGACGCGCATGTCGATCAGCCCGGGCATGACATGAGCGCCGTCGGCATCGACGATCTCGGCGCCGTCGGGTGCGTTGGCGATGTCGCCGATTGCGAGGATTTTGTCGGCGAACAGAATTGCGCCGTGGGCGAGCTTGTCCTTGGCGGGATCGACCAGGGTGGCGTTTCGGATGAGAGTTGGGCGCATCAAACATGCTCCCCGTTGGCGCCGCTCTCGGCAAGAGCTTCGAGCACCGCCATCCGCACGGCCACGCCCATGCGAACCTGCGTTTCGATCAACGAAACATTGGGGTTGTCGGCGACGCTTGAATCGATCTCGACGCCGCGATTCATCGGCCCCGGGTGCATCACCAGCGCGCCGGGTTTGGCGAGTTTCAATTTGTCCTCGTCGAGACCGTAGAACCAGAAATATTCGCGTGCGGAAGGGAAATGACCGCCGTCCATGCGCTCGCGCTGCACGCGCAGCATCATCACCACATCGGCGCCCTTCAGCCCTTCGCGCATGTCGTGGAACACGCGTGCGCCCCAGCGCTCGGCCCCGGCGGGCATGAGCGTCGGCGGGCCGATCAGATGTACGCTCGCGCCCAGCATGTTGAGCAGCGCCACATTGGAGCGCGCAACGCGCGAGTGCAGGACGTCGCCGCAAATGGCGATGGTTAGCCCCTCGATCGCGCCGAGGCGCCGGCGAATGGTGAAAGCGTCCAGCAGCGCTTGCGTCGGGTGCTCGTGCTGGCCGTCGCCGGCATTGATCACCGCGCAATCGACCTTGCGCGCCAACAATTCCGCTGCGCCCGACGCTGCGTGGCGTACAACAAGCAGATCGGGGCGCATCGCGTTCAAGGTGGCGGCGGTGTCGATCAGCGTTTCACCTTTGGCGACGCTCGACGACTTCACCGACATATTGACCACGTCCGCGCCCATGCGTTTGCCGGCGAGTTCGAACGAGGATTGCGTACGCGTGGAATTCTCGAAGAAGAGATTGATCAGGGTGCGCCCGTGCAAGACGTTGAGCTTTTTCACCTTCTGCTCGAGCATTGGTTCGAAAGTCTCGGCGCGGTCGAGCAGGGCGGCGATCTCGAAGCGGTCGAGGTCGCCGATCGCCAGGAGATGTTTGTGACGAAAACGAACCGGCCCGCTGTCGCTTTTCGTTGTGCCTGACGGTCGCTGAGCCATGGACGCTTGTTAAGCCTTGTGTCCGAACCGCCGCAAGCAGGGCGAAACAGAGGCGAACAAATTTGTTTCCGCCCTATTGCCGTCCTGGACTCAGTGCTGTACTCGCTTTGTTCCAATGGTGGTTAATTGGTAAACAGCCGGTTTTGGAACGACAGGGGCGGGCGTGGGTGGTGCGGAGTTGAGACGATGAGAAACACCAAAAGAGAAGAACTGCCCCTGCGCCCGGTTGGTTTTGCGCTGGCGGCGGTGGTGGCCGGCCTGGGCGCTGGCAAGGCGCAGGCCGTGGAGGCGCCAATGCGAGCGCCGCTCGAGCCGAGCAGCCAGGCCCACACCTATGTGATCGACCCAACCAACCATCCCGGCTTCGAGGAAGATCCTGACATGGTGGTGGGTCGGAGCGCCCCGGTGGCGCCGCTTAGGAACGCGCCATAGCGGCCATCGACAACACGAGGAGAACGTCCATGGGCATGCATCGTAGAGCGGTATTGTGGAGCGTTGCGGGGGTTGCCGCGTCGCCCGCTGAGGCGTTGGCCCAGTGCCGCCCGACGAATCGCGCGACCCGTGTTTCCGATGCCCGCTCGGCGCTGTTACGCGAAGCGCGCGCCGATGTCGGACGCAATGTTGGTCAGGATTGCAAGAACTGGATGCGAACAGTCGTTGCCAGGGCGATTCCTGGTTGCGTCGTTCCCGCAACGTCGCCAAACGCCGACGGCTACATGTGGGCGCAGAGTTCCGGCTGGTCAGGGATGAGTGCGCCTTTGGAGAACCTCACCGCGGGTCAGATCTTGCAAATGCGGCTGTTCACGCGCTCCGGACCCATCCCACACACGTCATTGGTAAGCGCACGGTCGCGCACGAGCCTCACCTTGGTGCATTCCAATTTTCGGATTACGAACACCGTCACTGAGGACTCATTTTCGTTTGCTGATTTTTATAACCGCATTCGCGACCCAGGCGGTACGTATCGCTACAGCGTCTACTCGCTGGCGTTCTAAGGGCTCATCGCCAGCGAGATCGCCAGCGGCATAGTGACGAACGAGAGGATGGTGGTTGCGGTGATGATCGCCGCCATCAGGCGCGCGTCGCCGCCCATTTCGCGCGCCAACGCGTAGCCGGCTGCTGCAGTTGGCGTAGCGCCAATGCCGACCGCGACCGCCGTCGCCGCGGGGCTGAGCCCCAGCCACAGTGCGCTTACCCAGAGCGTGCATGGCGCGACCAGCAGCTTGAGCGCCGCCGCGGTGGCGACTTTGGTCCCGTCAGCGCGTAGCGCGGCCAAGTCGAGCCCGGCGCCGACCGTGATCAGCGCCACCGGCATCGCGGCTTGTCCCAGGAGCCTCAGCGCATCGCTGAACGGGCCAAAATGGGTGATCCCGATGGCTTGCGCGAGCAACCCCGCAGCGCAAGCGAGCACCAGCGGGTTGGCGATAATCTGGGCGAGCACGGCGCGCCAGTTTGCCGCCCGGTTTGCGCCCCAGCGCGCCAGCACGAAGACGCTCACCACGTTCACTACGAAAACGAGCGGCCCGAACACGATGCCTATGAGTTCGAGGCCCACAGGCCCGTAAAGAGCCGTCGCCGCCGCCAGCAGCGGAAAGCCGTTCCAGCGCAGCGCGCCCTGGAAAACGCTGGTGAAAGCTGGCCCGTCGGCGCGGAAGAATATCCGTGTCGCGAACGCCAGCGCGGTCATGATTGCGAAGCCGCATAGGACAGCGAGCACGAATAGGCCGGCATCGCGGCTGGCGAAATCCGCGCCTGTCACAATGGTGAACAGAAACGCGGGGTACAGGATGAAATAGCCGAAGCGGTTGACGGCGGCGAAACCATCGAGCGCGATGACGCGGCGGTTGCGCGCAATCCAACCCAGCGCGATGAGGATGAAGACGGGCGCCAGAGCCGCGTAGACCTCAGCCATTCGCGATGCGCTCCTGCATGGCGTCGAGCGCGCCCTGCAGCATGTAGGCGGCGGCCATCTTGTCGATCACTTCGCCGCGACGTTTGCGCGAGGCGTCGCCCTCGATCAGGGTGCGGGTGACTGCGGAGGTGGAGAGGCGCTCATCCCAGAGCAGCATCGGCGCGTTTCGCATGCCGAGGAGGTTGCGCGCAAACGCCCGCGCCGACTGCGCCGAGGGCCCGGCGCTGCCGTCCATGTTGAGCGGCAGGCCGATGACGAAGCCCATGCACTGGCGCTGGTCGTAGAATTTCAGGATCGCCTCGGCGTCGGCGGCGAACTTGGTGCGCGTCACCGTGCCCAGTGAAGAGGCGATCATGCGTCCGGTATCGCTAACCGCAACGCCGATTCGCTTTTCGCCGGGGTCAAGCCCCAGCAGCGCGCCAACCAGAGGCAGGGCGGCGGCGAAGTCGGGGAGTTCAAGGAGGGACAAGGCGCACTTATGGACCGCCGGCGCCTCGCCGGCCAGCGCTGGCAATGACACCGGCGGTCCATATGTCTTGAACCGGAGCGGGGGCGCGGCTAAGTCCCGCACCCATGTCTATCGACGAAAAAACCGTGCGCAAGGTCGCCAAGCTGGCGCGGCTGGCGCTGCCGGAGGAGCGCGTGGCGCCCATGGCCGCCGAACTCAACGGCATCATGGCCTGGATTGAGCAATTGAACGAGGTGGATATCGAGGGCGTGGAGCCGATGACCAGCGCGGTGGAGGGATTGGCCCTGCCGATGCGCGAGGATGTTGTCAGCGACGGCGAGAACCCCGAGCGCGTACTGAAAAATGCACCCAAGTCGGAGGACGGCTTCTTCGTGGTGCCGAAGGTGGTGGAGTGAGCGCAGTGAACGACATCATCCCGAACGCGCGCAGCGCGATCCGGGATTCTAGCGGAGACAGCATCTCCATCGCCATCTCCATCGAATCGCCGCTTTCGGACGATGTGCGCGCGCTGGTGGCGGCGTTGAACGAAACTACGCTAGCGCTGACGCCGCGTGAGCACACCCATCACATGAGCGCCGAGCAGATGGCGCAGCCGGATACGACGTTGTTCGTTGCACGCGAGGATGGCCGCGCGGTGGCGATGGGCGCGCTGCGGCGGCATGGGCGTGGCGTTGCCGAGGTCAAGCGCATGTACACGCTGCCCTCGCATCAAGGGCGCGGGATCGGGCGTGCGATCCTGGCGCGGATCGAACAGCTGGCGCGCAAAGAGGGATTTGCGCGCCTGGTGCTGGAGACCGGTTCGAATTTCGACGCTGCATGCCATGTCTACGCCGCATCCGGCTTTTCGCCGTGCGGTCCGGTGCTGGATTATCCGCCAAGCGCATGGACGGCGTTTTATGCGAAGGTGCTGGCATGAGCAAATATGGACCGCTGGCGTCCTCGCCGGCCCGTGTGGCGCAGCCACTCTTTGCAAAAATGGAGCGCGGGGATGTAGGTCGGCGCTTAGCGCCGATGCCGGTGAGGGCGCCGGCGATCCATATTGAGCGTCGCACATGAGCGACCTCACCCAACTCACTCTCGCCTCCGCGCTCGACGGCATGGAGAAGAAGCAATTCTCCTCCGCCGAGATCGCCGACGCATTTCTCGCCGCGATCGAGAAGGCCAATCCGCATCTGAACGCCTATGTCGTCGTCACCGCTCTGCAGGCGCGCGCGGCGGCGAAAGCGAGCGATGCGCGTCGAGCCAAGGGCAGCGCCGGTCCTCTTGAAGGCGCCCCTCTCGGGATCAAGGATTTGTTCTGCACCGAGGGCGTGCGCACCACGGCTGGCTCCAACATCCTGGGCGAGTTCGCGCCGACCTATGAATCCACGGTGACAAGCCAGCTCTTCCGCGATGGTGCGCTGATGCTGGGCAAGCTCAACATGGACGAGTTCGCGATGGGCTCGTCCAACGAGACGAGCGCATTCGGGCCCGTGGTGTCGCCATGGCGGCGCGGTAATGAAGATTCCAAGCTCACCCCCGGCGGTTCGTCCGGCGGTTCGGCGGCGGCGGTCGCGGCGGATTTGTGCCTGGGCGCGACCGCGACCGACACCGGCGGCTCGATCCGCCAACCAGCCGCGTTCACCGGCACGGTGGGGATCAAGCCGACCTACGGTCGCTGCTCGCGCTGGGGGATTGTCGCGTTCGCCTCTTCCCTCGACCAAGCCGGCCCAATCGCCAAGACGGTGGAAGACGCGGCCATGCTGCTGCAATCCATGGCCGGACACGATGCGAAGGATTCCACCTCGCTGCCAAACGCGCTGCCGAATCTTCGCGCCGCCTGTTCACGCTCCATCAAGGGCATGACCATCGGCGTTCCAGAGGAATACCGTGTCGAAGGCATGCCTGAGGATATCGAGAAATTGTGGGCCCAAGGGATCGAATGGGCCAAAGCCGCCGGCGCCAAGATCAAGAAGATTAGCCTCAAGCACACAAAATACGCGCTGCCGGCCTATTATATCGTCGCCCCAGCCGAAGCCTCGTCCAATCTCGCGCGCTATGACGGCATGCGCTACGGCGCGCGCGTGCCGGGCAGAGACCTTAGCGCGACCTATGAGGCGACTCGCGCCTCCGGCTTCGGCGCGGAGGTGCAGCGGCGGATTCTCATCGGCACTTACGTGCTCAGCGCGGGATATTACGACGCCTATTATCTGCGCGCGCAGAAGGTGCGCCAGCGTATCGCCCAGGACTTTCGCGACGTTTTTGCTGAGGTCGACGCCATCCTGACCCCGGCGACGCCATCGGCCGCATTCGCGCTGGGGGAGAAATCGGGCGATCCGGTGGCGATGTACCTCAACGACATTTTCACGGTGACCGCCAATCTGGCCGGCCTACCAGCACTTGCGCTTCCCGCGGCTTTGGACGCCCAAGGATTGCCTCTGGGGCTCCAGGTGATCGGCAGGGCGCTCGACGAGGAAAGCGTGCTCGCGGTTGCCGCCGCCCTGGAGAAGGCCGCCGGTTTCAGCGTTCGTGCGCGTAAGTGGTGGTTGTGATTGGCGCCGCCAATCGGCGAGGCTAGGGTGCGACGGGACAAAGAGGCGCTAAACCATGCATGAATTGCTCGAACGTCTGGGCCGCGGCGACACACGCATCATTGATATGTGCCGGGAAGCCAGCCGCGCCTGGAGCAGTTTCCTGGATGAATTGCAGAGCGCCGACACCGGCACGATCTCGGCGCGCCTCGGCTTTTTCCAGAAGGATTTTCATCGCATCTTCGAGGGCGACAAACTTGGTCAGACGATGATGCCCTGGACGGGCTTTGCGGTTCTTTATGACACCCAACAGGGCTGGGGCCAGAATTTGCCGCGCGCGCGCCAACTCGCGGAGGCGTTTTCGCGCAGTAATTGCTCAAGCGAAGTCCGTTCTGAGGCGCGAAGCGCGGTCATTTCCTATGAGCTAGAGCCGGCGCCTGGCGTATCGTCTCCGAAACGATGATGTGCTGATCGAAGCGCCTCATCGTGGGGAGCGAATCCCTGTAGCGTTTGTTCATGGCCAAGCGCAAAGCACACGAACCGTCCAAGGACCGTCCCGAGCGCCGTCCGCGCGCGGAGATCGACAGGAACTTCCTGCTGGGCGACGTCTTCATCAAGACCGGAGCGGCATGTGGGGTCGCGCTGGTCCTGGTCGCCATTTACACCCCGTTCACGCTGGTGGGGGCGATCCAGAGTCGCATGTACGACTACCTCGCCGTGGTCGGCGGGTTTGCGGCTCTTGGTGGGGCGTCTTATTTGCTGGGCCGCCATCTTCGTCACGAGGCGACGCACTGGGATTTTGACTAGCGCCCTGTTGTTGGCTTGACCTCGCCCCATTCGCGGACGACGTTCGCGCAGAGGAGTAGTCCCTTGAACGCTACGGAATGCACGCGCCTCGGCGCCTATTTGTCGAAGCTGCTGGGCTCGCCGACTGTGTCGGTCGTAGCCCGCGGGCGCGACGGCGGCGCTTTGCTGGTCGATGGCGCGGCGGTGGCGGACTTGATCCGCGACGACGACGAGGGCGAGCTAAGCTATTCCATCAGCCTGGCCATCCCGCGCGCGTCGGGCGCCAAGAAGAACGCCCCGATCGACGAAGCCGAGCGCGCGCGACTACAAACCCTCTTGCGTCAAAGACTCCACGCAGCCGAACTCGACGTCCGCGCACGTCCGCGCAAGACAGATTCCGCGGAAGTCTACGTGCACAATGAATTCGTCGGCACAATCTCGGCCGATGAAGACGAAGGTCAGGTGCTGACCATGAGCATTCTGGAGATTGATCTCGAAGGCGAAGATTAGAGCGGCGTGCGCAATTTCAATATGGACCGCCGGCGCCCTCGCCGGCATGCGGTGCCGCAGACCCCGCCGCAGCCTGGGCGGTAGCAAACAAGGTGTGCCGGCGAGGGCGCCGGCGGTCCATATTACGCGCCGCTCCGGTAGCGCTCCATCATCGCGGCGGCGATCTCGGGACTTGAAGGCCAATGGCCGCGTCGCCGCCCTTCGTGCTCGACATAATCGCCGAGCCTATCCGGATCGGGCTGAACCACCTTGCCGTCCTTCAGGAATAAGCGGCCTACCTTTGCGGTCGGCATGGGCAAGACGAAGGCCTCCGCCTCAAATGTCGATGTCGAAGGGCCAGCGCCGCGATCTGCGCGCTAGTCAACGGCACGGCACGCCGCTTCTATTCGTTCCGCCAGAAATCGGGCCGAGAGGTTCCCCCCGCGGCGAAGCGCGCGTGCAATCACCATGGCATGCCCGGTCGTTGGCGCCTCGTGTTGGCGGGCGTTCCACAGCGCCATGGCGCCGAACTCCTCGAAGGCGCGGCGGTATAGCGTGCGATAATCCTCTGGGGTCGCGGTTGAGGTCATGCCTCCCCATAGCACGAAATGGGGCAGGCCAAAAGATAACCCCGGCGCTTGCTCGCGCCGGGGTTAAGTTTGTCTGCATCCAAGAAATGTCCAACCCGCTGCCCGAAGGAAGCGGTTAACCGCGCTTACAAGACACCCAACATGGAGGCGACCAGCGGATGGCGGACGATGTCTGTCTCGGTGAGCCGAATAACGGCGATGTTCTCGACTGACTCCAATTTGTCGGCCACGGTGTGCAGGCCGGAGAGGTCGGGCAGCAGATCGGTCTGCGCTGGATCGCCGGTGACCACCATGGTGGAGTGCCAGCCGAGCCGTGTGAGCAGCATCTTGATCTGGCCATAAGTGCAGTTCTGCGCTTCGTCGATAACGACAAAAGCATTGTTGAGCGTTCTCCCGCGCATGAAGCCAACGGGGGCAATCTCAATCAACCCCTCCGCCATCAGCGCCTTGAGCCGCTTGGCGGAAAGGCGGTCGGTGAGCGCGTCGTAGAGGGGGCGCAGATAGGGCGCGAGTTTATCCTCCATGGCGCCAGGCAAATAGCCGAGCGATTCGCCTGCCTCCACCGCCGGGCGCGAGAGCACGATGCGTCCGACCTTGCCGGCTTCGAGCGCCTCCACCGCCTTGGCGATGGCGAGATAGGTCTTGCCAGTGCCGGCGGGGCCGAGCGCCAGCGTCAGGGCGTGCGCATCGATGGCCTCCATTAAAGCTGTTTGACCCTTTGATTTGGGCCGCACGTGTTTGATGAAGCTCTGCTCGCGGGGGCCGGCGGCGGCGCCGTCATTGGTCGGCTGCCAACCGCCCTCCAGCACCTGGAGGTTACGTTGGCGGCGGTCGTCGCGTTGGAATTCCTGGACATTGAGCACGCCTTGCGCCTGCCGGCGTTTCACGCTGCGTTTCGCCATCGTGGTCCCCTTCTAGGTGCGCCCGTTCTGGACGCGACAAAAATGCCCCCGGCTTTTGGCCGCGGGCGGGTGGTCGAACTGAAACGGAGAGTCGAGAGAGTCGGCGCTGCGGGCGCCTGAAGGCGGTTCGAAAATTGCGCAGATCTCGCGCTTTTCGCCCACATTCTCCCCCACATGACGGCGCCCGACGAGAGCGCCCTCGGAGATGGCGGACCGGAAAGTCCGATCCGTTGTATCCATCAAGCGCCGAACCGGTTAACGACGCATTGAAACCCAGTAACGTCACGAAAATTTCGTCTGAGAGTTCGATGCCGATCTACGCCCTTGCCGACGCCGATCTCGAAGTTGAGGACGAAGACGCCTTCTGGGTGGCGCCAGGCGCGGTCCTGATCGGCAAGGTTGTACTGAAGCGGAATGCGTCGGTATGGTTTGGCGCGGTCCTGCGCGGAGACAACGAGCCCATCGTCGTTGGCGAGAACTCGAACGTACAGGACGGAAGCGTGCTCCATACCGACATGGGCGCGCCGCTCACGATCGGTCGCGACGTGACCATAGGTCACCAGGCCATGCTGCACGGCTGCACGATCGGCGATTGCGCGCTCATCGGCATCAAGGCAACCGTGCTGAATTATGCTTGCATCCCAGATTTCTGCTTGGTGGGCGCCCACGCTCTCGTCACGGAGCGCAAGACGTTTGAAGCCGGATCGCTGATCACTGGCGCGCCCGCCAGGGTGGCGCGCAAGCTGGACGCGCAGCAGCGAGCCCTCATTCAGTTATCAGCTGCACACTACGTGGAAAACTGGAAGCGCTATGCGCGCGATTTGCGTCCGAGTACGTGTTAAACGATCGCTTCCGCGCGAACTGGGCCGTTCCACACTTTAGCGACGCGCACATCGACTTCAGGTCCGAGATTGAACCAGGCGAAGCGGTCGCGGCTTGCGTCGATCACGACGAAGCGGTCGCCCTGTTCAAGCGTCTGGGAAAGGGTGTTGCGGATGATGCCGGCGGAATAGCGAGTGCGCAGCAGCCACAAGCCGCTTGAAAGTTCGCATATGGCGCCCATGCTTTCGAGCGCGGACATAAAGGCGTTCCAAGCCCCTGAGCGAATTTCTGCGTGCACGAAGATGTTGGCGCCCCCGGCTGCGGCGTCATTGGCGGGGCGGCTCGAACTGGGAGCGATAAGTCCGATCACTTTGCGCGCTTCCACCCAAGCCCCGTCGGGGCGATCGGACACGAGTGTCGTTGGACGAACGCGCCCTTCATCGACGAATTGCGAGAGCTGGGCGTAAGCGTAGGGCCCATAGGCCTTTCCACGAACTTCCACCCACCATTGCCCTTGGGCGGCAGTCTTCTCGGAAGTAATGGCGTCGCTCACGGGGCAGCCTGCTCCAAATTGGCACACCCGAGCGAATTCGCGCGGACGGCTCAAGCAGACGCACGCAACACCCGTGCCGGGAACGATTTACCTTGTTTGCGAGTCAGGGCGCAGGCGCCGCTCAAAATCGACGGCGAAGCCATTTTCGATCAGGCGGGCAACACGCCCGTAGGTGCCCCCGACGCGGACCCAGGTCCCGATCGGCGGCGCGGGACGAGCCGTGCGCAACGTGATCCCGGTGATCGAAAAGTCGAGCACCTCGCCCTCATAGGCGATGCCGTTGTCCAACTGTATCCGCGCGAGCGATGCGGTTCCGGATTCGACCAGACGCGGCGCCCGCCGGGTTTCAGACTCGACGTCGATATTTTTGTTGATCGCGATGGTTAATTGTTCGGCGAGCTTCTCGCGTTTGTGCGCGGAGAAGTCGAAGATTACCGCCATGTCTTGCTCTCCGCGGCGGGCCACGTGTCCCGACACGCGGCCAAAGCCATCAAGGTAAAGCACCACGCGCTCGCCGACATTCGGCAGAATGGGGGCCGCGATGCGGGCGTCGCCAGGCGACATGTCGGCGGTGCGGCAATCGTGTTCGCGGCCGAGAGCGTCGAGCATACGCCCGCCAACCACGAGGCTAAGGCGACGGAATCGGCGCCGTTCCTGGGGGCGGATCCGGAGCGAGGTCAGCCGGGTGGCGGCGATGGCGAGGTCGAGCTTTTCTGCTGCGGCGTTGGACATGAGCACGATGAATGCGCCTTCACCGTAAACTTTTGCTTAAGCTTTGACGGCGGGGCAGGGCTTGCATGAGCGGCGCCGCAGCGGGCAATGTCAGGCAAACCAAAGGGATGGAACACGTGGCCGAGAACAGAACCAGCTTCGATTATGTAATTGTCGGCGCTGGCAGCGCCGGCTGTGTGCTGGCGAACCGGCTGACCGAGGACCCTGAGGTCAAGGTCGCGCTGCTCGAGGCCGGGGGAAAAAACGAATCCCTACTGGTGAAAATGCCGGCCGGGGTCGGCAATCTGATCGCGACTAAAGGCGCCACCAATTGGGGATTCGAAACGACGCCGCAAGAATTTCTGGACGGGCGCAGACTTTACCAGCCCCGCGGACGCGGCTGGGGCGGCTCCTCGGCGATCAACGGCATGATCTACATTCGCGGTCATGCGCGCGATTATGACCATTGGCGCCAGCTGGGGCTTCAAGGTTGGGGTTATGCCGACGTGCTGCCCTATTTCAAACGCGCCCAACACCATGAGGACGGCGCCGATGCTTGGAACGGCGCTGGCGGGCCGCTTTGGGTGTCGCGCGGCCCTCCGGGCGACCCGGTGTACAAGGCGTTTATCCAGGCGACCGCGCAAGCCGGCTACCCGGTGACGCGCGATTTCAACGGTCGTCAACAAGAGGGCGCCGGCCCCTATCATCTCACCATCCGCGACGGCGAGCGTTGGAGCGCTTCGGCGGCGTATCTGCGCGCGATTGCGGGGGTGCGGCCAAACCTCACGATTATTTCGGGCGCCTATGCAGGGCGCATTGTAATTGAGGGCGGCAGAGCCGTCGGCGTCGAATACTCGGCGGGCCGCGGCAAGCCGGCAGTGTCAGCAAGGGCTGAACGAGAAGTGCTGCTGTGCGGCGGCGCATTTCAGTCGCCGCAATTGCTGATGCTGTCCGGAGTCGGACCGGCTGACCAATTGAGAAAGCTCGACGTGACAGTGAAAGCGGACGCCCCTGAGGTCGGCCGCAATTTGCAGGATCACCTGGACGTCTGCGTCATCTACGAGATGAGCAAACCGATCTCGATGTACTCCAAAACCAAGGGCCTGAAACAGCCGATGATCGGGCTGCAATACTTGTTCACCAAGCAGGGCCCCGGCCGTACCAACCACCTGCATGCCGGCGCGTTCCTGAAAACGCGCGCAGAACTCGATCGCCCCGACATCCAGATTCACGCGGTGAATGCGGTGATGATCGATCATGCCCGGGTCAAGCCAGACCGTGACGGCTTCACCCTGCATGCCTGCCAGCTTCGCCCAGAAAGCCGTGGCGCGGTCACGCTTGCGTCGGCCGATCCGTTCGACGCGCCACTGATCGATCCGCGCTATCTGGCGGAAGAAAATGACCGCCGCACCATGCGCGATAGCGTGCGCCTCGTGCGTGACATCGTTTCTCAGGATGCGCTGAGTCCGCTCCGCGGCCCTGAAATGCGTCCCGGCGAAAGCGTGCGAACGGATAGCGAGATCGACGCCTGGATCCGCAAGAACGCGGAGACGATCTATCACCCCGTCGGCACGGTGCGCATGGGATCGGACGCAAACGCGCCCTTGGATGAACAATTGCGCGTCCGCGGCGTCGAGGGCTTGCGCGTGATCGACGCCAGCGTGATGCCGAGTTTGGTAGGCGGCAACACCAACGCGCCGACGATCATGATCGCGGAGAAGATATCGGACGTCTTGCGGGGCCGGCCGACGCTGACGCCCGAGCATGCGCCGATAGCGGAGGATGAATTGGCGACGGTGTAATCTAGTCGTTGATAACGACAAGGCGGGGGCGCGTCGGGATCTTCGCAGTCGGCGGGTGAATGGCGCCCAGTTTCAGCCAGCGGATAGGGCGCTCCAGTAAAAAAGCCTCACCGCCTAGCGCCTGAAACATGCCTAGGAAGCGATTGCCGAGCATCGGGTCCACCTTTAGCGGCGTGATTAGAATCTCGCCGCCAAAACTGCGCCCATCCACCGCCTCGGCGGTGACGCGCGCCACTCCAGGTTCGTTGGCCGCCTCGCAGGCTTCGATCATCGCCCTCAACAGGGCGAGATCGGGCGCGAGGAAGAAGCGGGCGAAGTCATGGTCGCGCAGGTCGCGGCCGAAGAGTCCGACCAGTTCCACGCCGAAGGTGCGGATGGGCAGGCGCCCGTCCGGCATTCGTTCGATAACGAAGAGGCGCTCCAGTACATGGTCGGCGCCGCCCTTTCTGGGCGAGGGGCCCGCGCCCGCCAGCGCGCGCCCGTAGGCGAGCAGAGCGCGGGTGTCGGGGTGAAACGTCTCTTCGCCTGTCATTTTCATTAACGCGCCGCGGTTGGAACTTCTGCGGCGCGCCACGCAAGCCCCGCGCCGCGCCAGTAGCGGCGATTACGGACGCCTTTCCCGCTGGGCGCGAAGCGTGGCCTTTGGCTTGCACGATGGCTGGCGAGATTAAGGAGATGGGAACCATGCGCGTCCCAGCACGGTACATTCTGGCCGCCATCGCGTTCGGCGTCGCCGCATTAGGCTTCATACTTTTGCCGGTTGAGGCGAAGGCCGATTGCATGGGCAATTGCTCGCATACGCCGCCGACCTGCAATCACGGCTGCAATCCGCCGCCACCGCCACCGCCGCCGCCATCGCCTTGCTGCCGGCCGCCGGTGGTTGTCGTGCCGCCCCCGCATGTACCGCCCCCGAACATCGTCATCATGAATCCCGGCGTCCGCGCGTCCGCCCAATCGAGCGCGATAGCGATCGCCATCGCCAATGTGCACGCCGGCGACACCATCATCCGGCAAAGCACGATGGTGGAAGGCGGCGGCGGCGCGGCCGCGGCGACTTCGGCAATGCTCGCCGTCACCGAAGCCAGCGTGACGATCGAAACTGCCGTTAGCGAGCGCGAGCTTGTGGTGCAAGCGATTTGCCTTGACGCCACCGGCAACCCGCATCCGGCCTCGCAGACGTTCGCGGGCCGTGGCGTCCCCGCCGATTTCAGCGGCGAGATTTTTCGCTGCATGGCCGGAACCCACATGCGGGCGACGATGGATGGGCGCAGTTTCGATTGCGCGACAGGCGAAGCGCTCCGCTACGAGAATAATCAGGTCACCTGTCGCCCGCAGATCGCACGCCGCCCGTGCAATGAGCGCTCGTTGCTGCGCCGGTTCGGACCCGGTGAAAAGCTCGTGCGCATTCGCGACACACAGACGCGCGAAGCGCGCAGCGAAACCAATTTCAGCGCCGCCATGACCATGGACGGCGGTGTCGGCCAGGGAATCTGGTGACGCAACTCGAGTTCTCAGTGCTCCTCCCAACCTTCCCCCGCGCGAGCGGGGGTTCTTTTTTGGGCGGCCTTTGCCGGCATTAGTGCGGCCTTCGATAAGCTCAGGCTAATGCAGAATGGCGTCACGCCCGGATTTGATCCGCGACCGGTGGTCCATATTAGCGGCCCATCCAAAGCACTCAGCAAATTAACCCAGCAACCTACCAGCGACTTCTTCGCCGATGGCGAGCGACGAGGTGAGGCCTGGGCTCTCGATGCCGAAGAGGCAGACAAGCCCCGCCAATCCGTGCGCGTCGGAATCGTCGATCACGAAATCGCTCTGATCCTCGCCGGGGCCGTGGATCTTCGGGCGGATGCCGGCATAGTCAGGCGTCAACGCGCCGTCTTGCAGGCCGGGCCAGAATTTACGCACCGCTGCATAAAAGCTCTCCGCGCGCGCGGGATCGACACGGTAATCCTCGCGCGACACCCATTCCAGATCGGGACCAAAGCGGGCGACGCCGCCAAGGTCACGGCGATAGTGCGTGCCGAGAGCGCCGGGGATCGGGGGCGGATAGATCAGGCGCGTGAACGGCGCCTTGGTTCCGGACAAAGCGAAGTAATTCCCTTTGGCTAGATGTTGCTTAGGTATGCGCTCGCGTGGATAGCCTTCGACTTCGTGCGCGCAAGCCTGCGCCGTCAAGCCGGCGGAAATCACCAGGTGAGGCGCGCTGATCAATGTCGGCGCTTCGCCACCGACACGGATGTCAAATTCTCCGGCGCGAACGCTCGCGCCCAGGAACGGCGATTTGCATACGATCGCGCCGCCGCGCGCGGCAATTTCTCCGTCAAGCGCTTCCATGTAGCCGTGCGCGTCCAAGATACCGCTTTCCACGAATTCCACCGCCGCCGCAGCGCGCAGCGCTGGTTCCAGAGCGCGAGCTTCAGCGCCGCTCAGCAGACGCACGCCCTCGACGCCATTTCGCTCCGCGCGGCGGGCATACTCTTCGATCGTTGGGAGATCGCTTTGGTCGGCGGCGACCAGCAGTTTTCCGCATTTGCGATGGGCGACGCCGTGTGCTTCCAGAAAGGGATAGAGTGCACGCCGCCCCTCCACGCAAAGGCGCGCCTTCAGCGATCCTTCGCGGTAATAAAAGCCGGCATGGATCACTTCGGAATTGCGCGCCGAGACACCCGTCCCGATGCGTTCCTCGCGTTCAAGCACAAGCACGTTTTGGCCGCGCTTCGCCAGGGAATAGGCGCAAGCGAGGCCGACCGCGCCGGCGCCCACGACGACCGCGTCGAAATCGCTCATGATTGGCGGCCCGGCCCGAAAGACATAGTGAACGCTCCGTTAAGAATTCGATCCCCAAGCAGGGGTTAAGCGAACTGCAATTTGTCACGGCTAATATGAGAAGTAGAGACGCTAGTGATTCAATTCGAAACCGCTTCGATGCGCGCAGCCGCGCGCGCCCATGTCGAGAGCCTTCATTGGCGGCTCGCGGTGTGGGGCGTATTCGCGCTTGGGGCGGCGCTGGCGCTGGATTCCTTCGCCGCCGGGGCGGCTTGGCTTTTGGCGGTGGCGCTATCGATGGGCTTCGACGCCATGCTGGGTGGTTCCTACCTGAACGCCCGCCGGCCCAAAGAACAACGCACAAGCGGGGCGCTGTTCGTCTGGGGCTGCGCCTTTAGCGCTTTGGTTTTTTCGGCAATGCCGCTTTACCTGGTTGCACAAGGCGGCGGGGCTGGGCGCGTTCTCGGGGTGCTCATGGCCGCGAGCGCCTTCGTCCGCGTGCTGCTGTTCCTGTCGCGTGCGCGCGGGTTCATGGTGATCGTGGGCGCGCCCTCGGCGTTATGCCTGCTAGCGATGCCGTTCTTACCGATCGAGGCCGCCCATTCGAATCCCATGCAAAGCGCTTTGGCGGCAGGATGCGGCGTGGTTGCGTTCTTGGCCTATGTGGCTCGCGCAAGCCTTTACCAGAACGCCATGTTGGAGCGGGTGCGCGCCGCGCACGCTCAGGCCAAGCAAGAGCAGCAATTGGCGCAAGCCAAACGCGCCGAGGCCGAGGAGGCCAACCGGGCGAAGTCCGAATTTTTGACCGTAATGACGCACGAATTGCGCACGCCGCTCAACGCCGTCATCGGCTATGCCGAGATTTTGCGCGAGGATTTGAGCACAGAGCAATCGACGTCCCGCGCCGACGCCGAGCGCATCGAAAGATCGGCGCGTCATCTGCTTGGTCTGATTGATCGCATTCTCAATTATGCCGGCGCCGATGCGGCGACGCCCGCGGCGTTGCGGGTCGTTGATGTGCGCGCTTTGCTTGAAGCGCAGATACAGTCTTCGCTCGACGAAATGAAAGCAGCCGGAAACCGCGTGTCTTTGCTGGTGACGCCGGAGGCGGAGCAATCGCTTAGCGATCCGTCCCGCATGGGCGCGTGCGTCGCCGTTCTGCTCTCCAACGCCGCCAAATTCACCAAGCAGGGATTGATCGCCGTCACCGCCGAACGGCGGGGTGACGATCTCGCCATCAGCGTTTCCGATACCGGACCGGGCATCGCCGAAGAGGAGCTGCCTCGCCTGTTCACGCCTTTCTCCCAGACCGGCGACGTGCGGACCCGGGCCGAGGGTGGCGTAGGGTTGGGGCTTGCGATGGCGCAGCGATCGGCCAGTCTGCTCGGGGGTGAGATTTCGGTGCGCAGCGAGCTAGGGCGGGGCTCGACGTTTCTCATCCGTCTGCCGATAACGCCGCCGCCTGGCGCCACCGCTCTCGCGGCTTGAACAAGCCAAGGGTATGTCTATACTAACAGACGCAATAATAGAGCGTCTCGATGGAAAAGCTGCCCGCCTCATCCCTCCCCACCTTGCGGCAACTGCAATTTTTGACGGCGATCCGCGCTCAGGGGAGTTTCATTGGCGCGGCCGACGCCGTCGGCGTAACGCAGCCGACACTGTCGGCCGGCATCAAGGAATTGGAAGCAGCTCTCGGTGCACTTCTGGTTGAACGCGGCCGAGCCGGGGCGGTCTTGACGCCGGCGGGCGAAGAGGCGGCCGAGCGTGCGGCCGCCGCCCTAGCCGAAGTAGAGGAATTGGTTCGGGCGGTGAGGGCCGCCGCGGCGCCGTTCAGCGGTTCGTTTCGGTTGGGCGCGATACCCACGATCGCGCCGTTTCTGCTACCGCGTCTCTTGCCTACACTGAAGAAAAAATATCCCCTGTTGCGCCTGCAGATGCGCGAGGATCTGACTGCGCGTTTGGTCGGCGATTTGCGTTCGCGCGCGCTCGACGCCGCCATCGTGGCTTTGCCCTATGTGACGCCGGGTGTGGCCGTCGAAGCGGTGGCGGATGACGAATTTTTTCTGGTCTGCCCTGAAGGGCACGGGCTCGCAGCGCGCAACGACCTTAGGCCCGAGCACTTGAAGGGCGAGGAAGTATTGCTACTGGACGATGGCCATTGTTTGCGCGAGCACGCGACATCGCTTTGCACGTTGGCGCCGGGACGTCGGCAGAACGAACTGGGCGCAACGAGCCTGCACACTTTGGTGCATATGGTCGCGGCAGGGATGGGCGTCTCGCTACTGCCCAAGCTTGCGGCCGACGGCGGCGCGGCAGCGGGCGCGCGGGTGGCGGTTCGTCCGTTCGCACGCCCAGCGATCGGCCGATCCATAGGTGTGGCGTGGCGCGAGGGTTCGCAGCGCGAGGCCGAAGCGCGATTGCTCGCCCAGCATTTGCGTTCGATCCTGGCTTAGGACGCTGGCCAGTCGGGCTTAGACAGACGCTGCGCCAAATAGGGCAAGCGGATCACCAGCCACAACGCCGACCAGACGTTTCCGAGCACGAAAATTGGCGCAGCCCAGAACGCCGCCGCTAGCCATGATCGTTCGGTCAGAAAAACCAGCGTCGCCAGTAACAGGAAGCCAAGATAGAGGTCGGCAAGCGCGGCGATGCCCCACGGCAGCGTGGTGACGACATCGAACTGATCGAAGAAACTCCCGTGAAGTTCGTGCTTGGCCAGCGCCGCCCAAAGCACTAGCCCCAGCAACGCCAGGCCCAAGACCCCTAAAATCGCCCGCATAACGTTCATCGGCTCACCCTTGCAGCGCTTGTCCTTGCGCGCGAGGCCAAAATCAAGCGGCTGTGACGGCGCCTCTCGATTCCGCTTTTGCTGGCGCGAACAAGCCTCTAAGCCCGGGGTATGTTCAAACGCTATTTCACGCTCATCGTGCTCGCCGCCATGATCCTTGGCGTCGGCGCCGGCTACGCGCTCAACGTGAATCTGGGCGACGTGACCACAAGCCTTCTGGGGTTGGGCGGGGTTGCGCGGGATTCCATGTTCGACGCCAATGGCGCAATTCTGAAGGCTAGGCTAGCCGAGATCGCCGACCAATTCTCTCTGATCACCGACATCTTCCTGCGGCTGATCAAGATGATCATCGCCCCCCTGGTGCTTTCAACGCTCGTGGTCGGCATCGCCCATATGGGGGGAACTGGCGGGCTGGGGCGCGTCGGCGTGCGCACGCTCGGGTGGTTTATCCTCGCTTCTATCGTATCGCTTTGTCTGGGCCTGGCGCTAGTGCACCTGCTGCAGCCGGGCATCGACACGGGCCTTACCCTGCCGCCAGAGGATGCCGACAGCGGCATCCAGGCGGCGGCGGTGAATTTGAAGGATTTCATCACCCATTTGGTGCCGAAATCGATCTTCGAGGCGATGGCCAACAACGAAATTCTGCCAATCGTCGTGTTCTCGGTGTTTTTTGGCGTGGCGTTGGCGGGGTTGGGCGAGCAGGCAAAGCCGGTGGTCGATCTGGCCGAACGGGTTTCGCACGTCATGCTGCGGGTGACCGGTTATGTCATGATGTTCGCCCCGTTCGCGGTGTTTGCCGCCATCGCCGCCACCGTGGCCGAGAACGGACTGGCGATCTTGGGGACGTATCTCAAGTTCATCGGCGGATTTTATATCGCGTTGATCATATTGTGGGCGGTGCTGATCCTGGCGGGATTGTTGTTTGTAGGACCGCGGGTTTTCTCGCTGCTTGGCTATATCCGCGAGCCCATCCTGCTGGCTTTTTCCACCGCCAGTTCTGAAGCCGCCTATCCGCGCACGTTCGAGCAATTGCAACGCTTCGGCGCCTCGCGGCGCATCGCCGGCTTCGTCTTGCCGCTCGGCTATTCTTTCAATCTCGACGGTTCGATGATGTATTGCACGTTCGCGGTTATGTTCATCGCCCAGCTTTACGGCATCGAACTTCGCGTCGATCAGCAACTCACCATGCTGTTGTTATTGATGGTGACGTCGAAGGGTATGGCCGGGGTGCCGCGCGCTTCGCTGGTCGTGATCGCGGCGACCTTGGCTCAATTCAACCTACCCGAAGCCGGGCTGGTGCTAATTCTCGCGGTCGATCACTTCCTCGACATGGGCCGCAGCGCCACCAATGTAGTCGGCAACTCGATTGCGACCTTGGTGGTGGCGAAGTGGGAGAAAGAGCTAGGGCCGGCGCGCGCGAACATCGATCCGGCCGGCGGTCCGCCCCTTGAAGCGGCTGGCGATATCGAGGTTGGGCGGTAGCCTGGACCACCGTCGCCCTCGCCGGCATGTGCGGCCTTCGGCAGGCTCAGGCTGACGAAAATAGGTGTCACCCCCGGACTTGAGCCGGGGTCGTCGAAGCGCGACGCCGGCCGCCATGTTGCGAGAGCTACAACCCCAGATCCGCCGGCAGCGCCGGGGCTTCGCGCAGCAAGGTGATGGCGATGCGGCGATTGCCGGGAAGCGTCGGGTCGTCGACGAACATCGGCTCGGAATCGGCGCGCCCAGCGATCTGGTAGAATCGGTTCGAGGGGATGCCGCGGGCGGCGAGGATGCGGCGGGCGGCGTCGGCGCGCGCGGCTGAAAGCTCAAAATTGGATGCGTAGCGTCCGCCAGGCGCTGAGCCGTCAGTGTGACCGGAAATGGTCATGCGGTTGGGCAATTGTTCGATGATCGGCGCGATCGCCGCCAACAAGCGGCGCGCGCGTTCGTTTGGTTGCGCATCGCCCGGGCTGAACATGGAGCGGCCTTCCTGATCCACGATCTGGATGCGCAAGCCTTCGGGCGTCTGTTCGACGATCACATTGCGCGAAAGCTCGGCGACGTCCGGCATGTCCTGCATGGCTTGGCGGATGGCGATTTCCGCCCGGGAAAATTCGGCGGTCTCGCGCAAGGTGCGGGCGCGCGAAAGCGAATCCTCGTTGGGGTTTGTTTGGCCTGCCTGCGCCGTGTCGCTCTCTTTGCCTTTGTCATTGGCGTTTGAGGTGTATTGCGGCTCCGAGGACTGCACTATGGGCGCGGAATGGCCGTGGCGCGCGCCTTCTTCGGCGAAGCTGGTGCCTTCGAGCAGGCCCCCCGCGCCGGAGGAGACCCGGCTGACGCTGGCGGGTGCGAAAAACTCAGCGATGCCGCGTCTTTGCTCTGGGCTGGTGGTGTTGATCAGCCACATCAGCAGAAAGAACGCCATCATCGCCGTCACAAAGTCGGCATAGGCGACCTTCCACGCGCCGCCATGGTGGCCGCCGCCAACCACCTTTTTGATCTTCTTGATGATGATTGGGCGGGAATTGGTTGCTGACGCCATGGCTATCGACGCTGGAGGAAAGTCGCGCATCAATGCCGAAACGGAGTTAAGATGGGGTTTCGCAGGCGAGAGGATGGGACATGGCGAAGACCGCTTTCATAGGCCTTGGCGTGATGGGCGCCCCCATGGCGGGGCATTTGGCGCGCGCCGGGCACGATGTCGCGGTCTACAACCGCACCGAGGACAAAGCGCGCGATTGGGCGCAGCGCCACAAGGGTCGCACCTATTCTTCGGTGGCCAACGCGGCTCAGAGCGCGGACATCGTTTTTTCATGCGTGGGCGATGATCGCGATTTACGCGAAGTGTTCGAGGCGGCGGCATCGACAATGCGGCGCGGCGCCATTTTCGTGGATCACACCACGGCTTCCGCTGAGATCGCGCGAGAACTGTCGGGGAACGCTGAAGAGCGCGGCTTCGGGTTTCTCGACGCTCCAGTTTCGGGCGGCCAAGCGGGCGCGGAGGCGGGAACGTTGTCGGTGATGGCCGGCGGGGAAGCGAGCGTCTTTGCCGAAGCCGAACCGATCATGGCGGCCTACGCGAAGAGCATGATTCTTGTCGGTCCCGCGGGCGCGGGGCAATTGGCGAAGATGGTTAACCAAATCTGCATCGCCGGCGTGGTGCAGGGGTTGGCCGAGGGTCTGCATTTCGCCAAACGCGCCGACCTCGACGTTGAAAAGGTGATCGCCGCGCTTTCCAAGGGCGCCGCGCAAAGTTGGCAGATGGAGAACCGCTGGAAAACCATGGTCGAGGGACGCTTCGATTTTGGTTTCGCGGTGGATTGGATGCGCAAGGACTTGGGGTTGGCTTTGGAAGAAGCCGCCCGCAACGGGGCCAAACTCGATTTGGTGGAAATGGTGAACGAATTTTACGCAGACGTGCAGGCCTTGGGCGGCAAGAGGTGGGACACGTCGAGCTTGATCGCCAGGCTGGAGCGATCTCGCGGCGGCTAAACCTTTCTCAACCTGAATGTGCGATCAAGCACGACAGTGAAGAGCCTGTCGCTGGCGCCGGGTGGAGCTGCGTGATGTCGCCGAAGACAAAATCCGTTCAGTTCCTGGTGTGCGACGAAAACCCCCATACGCGCCGCCTTGTGGCGGACGTGTTGGCGGGCGTCGGCTTCGAGAAGGTTCAATTTGCCACCGATGGCGTCGATCTCCTCAAGCTTGCGGTCGAGTTTCAGCCGCGGATCGTCATCACCTCGTCGCGCGTGCCTGGCGTTTCCGGGCTTGACTTCACCAGAATGATCCGCGGCGGCTACCAGGATTTGAACCGGGCGCTTTCCATCATCGTGATGACCGACACGCCGACGCAAAAATTCATCGACGCGGCGCGCAAGTCCGGCGCCGACGAATTGCTGGTGCGCCCGTTCAACGGCCAGGCGCTATTATCACGCGTAGAGGCGGTACTGCTGCGTCCGCGGCGTTTTGTAGAGAGCGTCAATTATGTTGGCCCCTGCCGGCGCCGGCGAATGATTGACGAATATGATGGCCCGATGCGGCGTTTTACCGATCCGCTGGAGGAAAACGAACGGCCGTTGTGGGAGGCCGAGACCAACCGCGAATTGGTCAAGAAGTGCATCACCCGCATCAGCGAACTGGCCAACGCATTGACGCCTGGCGACAGGCGCAAGTTGCGTGAAGTCTACGCCGCGGTGCAAGACACCGAACAATTGGCCGACGACGTGCGCGATCAATTCATGGGCGACGCCGCGCGCTCCTTGGGCCGGTACATTACCGCGATCGGGGGATCGGGCGCGGTGGACCAGGACGTACTGAGCACGCACGTCGATGCCATGCAGAAACTGAGCGTCATGGGCTCGCAGCACCAAGCCGAGCGCGAAGAATTGGTCCAAGGCTTAGTCAAAGTGGTGGACAAACGCCTGGGCCGCAAAGCGCCGACGCCTAGCGGCGCGCCGCAGCGGGCGGCCTAGGCGGCGTTATTCGGCAGCGTGTTTGGCGGCCTTGCGCTCCGCGATTTCACGCTCGAGCCGGTCAAGCCCACGCACAGTCAGCAGCGCGGCGATTGCAATTATGCTGCCGCTCGCAGCCAAAACTAGCATCGCGGCGTCGTAGGGGCTCATGGCTTGCGGGCGCCCGCTCTACTCCGCCGCGTACTCTGCCGCTTTTCGCTCGGCGATTTCCCGCTCGAAGCGATCGACCCGGTGGGCAAGGAAAATGCCGTAGGCGGCCAATGCCACGCCGAAGATCGCCAGCATTGTCATGGCCGCATCATAGCCGCTCATGCTTCACCTCTGGGGGAAATATAGAGTGCGATACCGTGTAATACAAATCCAAGCGAACCAAGTGTGACATTTCCGGAGCTTAGAGTTCCCTCGGTCACTGGCGTCCAAATTGCGCCTGCGAGGATAGCGTAGCCGTAGGCAACAAGGATTGCTGTCAGCTGCTTGACGCGAATTCGATCCCGCCTGACTTTTTCCTCTTTCGCCCAACTCATCCCAAAGCCTCCGCCGCGCGCGGGGCGAAATAGGTGATGATCCCGTCGGCGCCGGCGCGTTTGAACGCGGTCAGCGTTTCCAGCATCACCCGCTCTTCGTCGATCCAGCCATTGGCGCCGGCGGCCTTGATCATTGCGTATTCGCCCGAAACCTGGAACGCGAATGTCGGCAGCCCGAACGCGTCCTTCACCCGGCGTACGATGTCGAGATATGCCAGCCCCGGCTTGACCATCAGCATGTCCGCTCCTTCGGCGACATCCATGGCGACCTCGCGCAAGGCCTCATCGCTGTTGGCGAGATCCATCTGGTAGGTGCGCTTGTCGCCTGGATTTTTCACCGAACCGGTTCCGAGTTTTCCCGAGCCGATCGCGTCGCGATAGGGGCCGTAGAAGCCCGAGGCGTACTTGGCCGCGTAGGACATGATCAGCGCGTCTTGATGGCCCGCCCCGTCAAGCGCTGTTCGGATGGCGCCGACGCGCCCGTCCATCATGTCGGAGGGCGCGACGATGTCGGCGCCGGCCTTGACCTGGATCAAGGCCTGCTCGGTCAACACTTTTACCGTCTCGTCGTTGAGGATGCGCCCATCCTTGAGGAGCCCGTCGTGTCCATGATCGGTAAACGGATCGAGCGCGACATCCACCATGATCCCGACTTCCGGCGCGGCCTCCTTCATGGCCCGCACGACCGTGCAAACGAGGCCGTCGGCATTGAGCGCCTCCGTGCCGGCGGCATCCTTCTTGGCCGGATCGATATGAGGAAAAACCGCTATCGCCGGGATACCCAGTTTTGCGGCGCGCTTGGCGGCCTTCGCCGCGGCGGCGACCGAATAACGCGGCGCGCCCGGCATCGACGCCACTTCGACCTCCGGCTCACTCCCCTCATGGACAACCATCGCCCAGATCAAATCGTCGGCGTTCAAACGATGCTCGCGCACCAAGCGGCGAACCCAATCGGCTTGGCGCAGCCGGCGAGGGCGGGAAGCGGGGTATCTGCCAGTGTAGTTCATGCGAACCGCTCGCAACTAGGCGCGCGGAAGTGCGCGTTAGCGTCTCAGTTACCTTGTTGCACGGAAACATCCTATAAGGTGGCGTCGCGCGATTTGCCGCGTTGGAAGGCGATTGCCCAGTGAGGGACCAGGACAAGCAGGTCTTTGAGGACGCGGTCGCCGCCATCCGCGACGAGGGCCGCTACCGTGTGTTCGCCGACATCATGCGCGAGCGGGGCCGGTTCCCGCGGGCGCGGCTGCGACTGGAGAATGGGCAGACGCGCGAGATCGTGGTTTGGTGCTCGAACGATTATCTCGGCCAGGGCCAGAGCCCAGAAGTGCTCGACGCCGCCCATGCGGCGCTGGACGCGGTAGGCGCAGGCGCGGGCGGCACCCGCAATATTTCCGGCACGACTTCCTATCATGTCGATCTCGAACGCGAGCTTGCCTCGCTCCACGGCAAGGAAGGGGCGCTGCTGTTCACGTCGGGTTACGTGTCCAATGACGCCACTTTGTCTACCCTGGCGAAGCTGTTTCCGGATTTGTGGATTTTCTCCGACGCGCAGAACCACGCCTCGATGATCGAAGGCATCAAGCGCGCCAAGTGCGAGCGCCGGGTGTTCCGCCACAACGATTTGCAGCACCTGGAGGCGCTGATCAACGAAGCGCCCGCGCACGCGCCGAAGCTGATCGCGTTCGAAAGCGTCTATTCCATGGACGGCGACACCGCGCCGATCGAAGCGATGTGCGATATCGCCGAAGCCTACGGGGCCATGACCTATCTCGACGAGGTCCACGGCGTCGGCCTTTATGGCGAGCATGGCGGAGGGGTCGCCGAGCGCGATGGCGTCATGCACCGCGTCGATTTCATCGAAGGCACGCTGGCGAAGGCGTTTGGAACCATGGGCGGTTATGTGTCTGGGCCAACCGTCGCCATCGACGCTATTCGCTCGGCCGCTTCCGGCTTTATCTTCACCACTTCGCTGGCGCCTTCGATCGCGGCGGCGGCGCTGGAGAGCGTGCGCATCGTCAAGGCTTGTCCGCACATGCGCGACCGCTTGGCCGAACGCGCCGAGCGGTTGAAAGCGATGCTGAAGGAGGCGGGCTTGCCGGTGATGGCGGAATCCACCACCCACATCGTGCCCGTGCTGGTCGGCGATGCGGCGTTGTGCAAGCTGATTTCCGACAAATTGTTGTACGAGCACGGCGTCTATGTGCAGCCGATCAATTATCCCACCGTGGCGCGCGGCGCGGAGCGGTTGCGTTTCACACCATCGCCCTTCCATGACGACGCGCTGATGAATGCTCTGGTGAAATCGCTCCGCGAAGTGTGGGCGGAGGTGATTCAGGGCCGCGCGGCGTGACCGATCGGCCGCAGCGCGAGGTGATTTTCGAAATCACTCGGCTGGGCGAAGTGCAACGCGTCGCCGCGATTGATGTCGAGACCGGAACGGAAGTGGTGATCCAGGCGCCGGCAAACGCCGCCCTGGTGGACGTGCGCGCGCTGGCGCTGCGTAAGCTGGAGCGGGCGCTGGGCGAAGAGGAGCCCGCCCCTGTTCCGCCGAAACCGGGAACGCTGATTTAGCCATCGAACAGAGGGCCTCCGCTTCCCACGTTTCGGGCCGCCCTCTATGGTGCGCCCGAATCCGGAGCGCCTGCATGACCCAACCTGCCTCACAGGCCGCCGAGCGCGGCGGCTTTTTCGGCGCCACCTTGGCGCGCGCCGATTCGGATGTCGCGAAGGCCATAGCCGCAGAATTGCGCCGCCAGCAGCGCCAGGTCGAGTTGATCGCTTCTGAGAACATTGTTTCGCGCGCGGTGCTGGAAGCGCAGGGGTCGGTGCTGACCAACAAATACGCCGAGGGTTATCCTGGGCGGCGCTATTATGGCGGCTGTGAGCATGTCGATGAAGTCGAGCGCCTCGCCATCGAGCGGGCGAAGAAACTGTTCGGCTGCACCTTCGCCAACGTGCAGCCCCATTCTGGCGCCAACGCCAACCAAGCCGTGTTCTTCGCACTGCTGCAGCCGGGCGACAAGTTCCTCGGCATGGACCTCGCTTGCGGAGGCCACCTCACGCACGGCTCGCCGGTGAACATCTCAGGCAAATGGTTCAATCCGGTTGCTTACGGCGTGCGCGAGGATGACCATCTGATCGACTATGCTCAAGTCGCTGAAATCGCGCGGCGCGAACGGCCGAAGCTGATACTCGCTGGCGCCTCGGCATATTCACGCCAGATCGATTTCAAGCGCTTCCGTGAAATCGCCGATGAAGTCGGCGCGGTGCTGATGGTAGACATGGCGCACTACGCGGGCCTGATCGCGGGGGGGGTCTATCCTTCTCCCCTGCCGCACGCGCACGTCGTCACGACGACGACGCACAAAACTCTGCGCGGGCCGCGCGGGGGCATGATCCTCTCCAACGACGAGGAGATCGGCAAGAAGATCAATTCGGCGGTGTTCCCGGGGTTGCAGGGCGGGCCGCTGATGCATGTGATCGCGGCGAAGGCGGTGAGCTTCGGCGAGGCGCTGCAGCCTGAGTTCAAGATTTACGCGCAGCGCACGCTTGAAAACGCGCGCGCGCTGGCGGCCCGGTTGATCGAGAATGGGCTCGCCGTCGTTTCGGGCGGCACCGACAGCCATTTGATGCTGGTGGATCTCCGCCCCAAGCGCGTCACCGGCAAAGCTGGCGAGCAGAGCCTGGAGCGCGCGCTCATCACTTGCAACAAAAACGGCATTCCTTTCGACCCCGAAAAACCCATGGTCACCTCCGGCGTGCGCCTCGGTTCGCCCGCCTGCACCACCCGCGGCTTCGGCCCGGCGGAGTTCCGCCAGGTGGCTGACCTGATCTGCGAAACGCTGGACGGGTTGGCGAAGTCGAATGGCGATAACTCTACCGCCGAATCTGACGTCGCCCGGCGGGTCGAGGCGCTAACCGCGCGCTTCCCGATATACAATTGACGGTGTGGCGGCGCTGATTCGGCGCCCGCGCGGAGGTCGCACATGCGCTGCCCGTTTTGTTCCAACGAGGATACGCAGGTAAAGGATAGTAGGCCGACCGAGGACGGCGCGGCCATTCGCCGGCGTCGCCAGTGCGATAAATGTGGCTCGCGCTTCACCACTTTTGAGCGCGTGCAATTGCGCGACCTCGTGGTGCTTAAGCGCTCTGGTCGGCGCGTGCCGTTCGACCGTGACAAGCTTGCCCGTTCTCTCGCCATCGCGCTGCGCAAACGTCCGATCGAGCAGGATCAGATCGAGCAGATGATTTCCGGCATCGTCCGCAAGTTGGAAAGCCAGGGCGAAAGCGAGATCACTTCGGAGATTATCGGCGGCATGGTGATGGAGGCGCTGGCGCAGCTCGATCCGGTGGCTTATGTGCGCTACGCCTCGGTCTACCAGGACTTCCAGGAGACCTCCGATTTCGCCAAATTCATCGAGGAAGCGCGAAAGAAGAAGCGCGGCGGGACGGGGACGGATTAGCGCCGATTGTTAGCAAGGCGCCTGCAGGTTGGAGCGCGCGCCTCCCGGCGCGCATGCGGGGTGGGAGCCCCGCGCTCCCACTCCCAGGCGCCGTTTGCCGGCGAGGGCGCTGGCGGTCCATAGTGCCCGCATGCCTCGCCCCCGCGTCACGCTTAAACTCGCCACCTCACTCGACGGGCGCATTGCGACCGCAGCGGGCGAGAGCCGCTGGATCACCGGCGAAGCCGCGCGGGCCGAGGTTCACCGCATGCGCGCGGACGCCGACGCGGTGATGATCGGCGCTGGAACCGCGCGCGCGGACAACCCCTCGCTTTTGGCGCGCACCGAGCCGGCGCCCGCACGCCAGCCCGCGCGTGTGGTTGTTACTACGCGCCTGGACATACCGCTGGAGGGGCGGTTGTTTGAAGGTTTGCGTGAATCGCCCCTGGTTATTTTCGGCGCAGAGCGTGCAAGCCCAGCACGCCACGCTATCCTCGAAGCGGTTGGCGCACGGATCGAGCAGGTCGCGCGTGGCGCGGATGGCCTCGACATCGGCGCGGTGCTGGAGCGCTTGGGGGGGCTTGGAATCGACACGCTCCTGGCCGAGGGCGGCGGCCAGCTAGCGGCGTCGCTGATCGCGGCGGGCCTGGTGGATCGCCTCGAATGGTTCCGCGCGCCGCTGCTGCTTGGCGCCGAGGGCAGGCCTGCGGTCGGCCCGCTTGCCATAGAGAGCCTGGCGCAGGCGCCCGCCTGGCGCAGGGTTGCGCTGCGTGAGCTTGGCCCCGATCTTTGGGAAAGCTACGAGCGGGTCTGAATGTTTACAGGCATTGTAACAGCGTTGGGAAAGGTGGCGGCCGTCGAGCGCCGCGAGGGCCTGGTGCGGCTCCGCGTCGAGAGCGCCTACGATCCTGCGAGCGTCAGTATCGGCGCTTCAATTGCCCATGACGGATGCTGCCTAACGGTAGTTGATTTCGCGCCGCGCGACGGAGTGGGCATGCGCCATGTCGTCGAGGTTGCGGCGGAGAGCCTTGCGCTCACGACGCTGGGCGCGCTCAAGGTCGGCGACGAGGTGAATCTCGAACGCTCGCTTCGCGTCGGCGACGAATTGGGCGGCCACATCGTGCAGGGCCATATCGACGGCTTGGGCGACGTGCTCTCCGTCGGCCGGGACGGTGAAGGGTGGCGCGTTCGCATTCGCCCCCCGCTGGCGATAGCGCACCTGATCGCGCCAAAAGGCGCCATTGCCGTCGCCGGGGTTTCATTAACGGTCAACGAGGTCGACGAGGAGGCCTTCGGCGTGCTGATCATTCCTCACACTTGGACGGTTACGACTTTGTCGAAACTAGAGAAGGGCGTTAAGGTAAACCTTGAAGCCGATATGATGGCCCGCTACGCGGCGCGCTTTGTGGATGCGCGGAGAAACAGCTGATGACGGCCAAGCCGTCTCCATTTGCAGAACTGAAGCGTGCGATTTCCCCGATCCCGGAAGTGATCGAAGAAGCGCGCGAAGGGCGCATGTTCATCCTGGTCGACGAAGAGGACCGCGAGAACGAGGGCGACCTGGTGATCCCCGCGCAATTCGCGACGCCGGCGCAGGTGAATTTCATGGCCAAGCACGGGCGCGGCCTGATTTGCTTGGCGCTGACCGCGGAGCGGACGCGTCAGCTCGGCCTGGAGCCGATGACGCCGCGCAATCAGACCCGCATGGGAACCGCGTTCACCGTGTCGATCGAAGCGCGAGAAGGCGTCTCCACCGGCATCTCGGCGCATGATCGCGCGCACACGATCGCCGTCGCTATCGATGCTGGCAAGGGCGCCGACGACATTGTCTCGCCCGGTCACGTGTTCCCGCTGATGGCGCGTGACGGCGGCGTGCTGGTGCGGGCGGGCCATACCGAGGCGAGCGTGGACATCGCTCGCCAGGCGGGGCTCAATCCCTCGGCGGTGATTTGCGAAATCATGAACGACGATGGCACCATGGCGCGGCTGCCGGAGCTAGTTGCGTTCGCGCAATTCCACAATCTCAAGATCGGCGCCATCGACGAACTCATCGCCTACCGGCGCGTCGCGGAAAGCACAATCGATCTCATCCTGGAGACGCCGTTCGAGACCCGCGCCGGGTCGGGGTTCAGGCTCGTCGTGTTCCGCAATCGCTTGGACAATGTGGAACACGCCGCTCTGGTGAAGGGCGAGATCAGGCCGGACGCCGCTACATTAGTGCGTGTGCATCGGGTCGATTTCGCGGCGGACGTGGTCGGCGGCATGGGCGTGCGCGCCGGCCTCATCGACCGCTCCATCGCCGAGATCGACAAGCAAGGCGCAGGCGTGCTGGTGCTGTTGCGGGAGTTCGAGCCTGACTGGTTGTCGAAGCGATTCGCAGGAGTGGCGCCGACCCCCGACGAGGCCGCCGATGACGCCAACCGCATGATTGGGGTCGGTTCGCAGATCCTTCGCGCGCTCGGCGTGCGCCGCATGATCGTACTGGCCAACACGCCGACTAAGTTGGTTGGTCTCGAAGGCTACGGACTTTCTGTCGATAGCTGGCGCGGGTTTTCGTCATGAAGGACGCTGCAATATGGACCGCCGGCGTCCTCGCCGGCAGCTTTGGCGTTAGCCGGCGAGACGCCGGCGGTCCATATTGGGCGCCATGAAAGGCGCGGAGAAAACTCAGGCCATCAAGCTTCCGGGCGCACGGCTCATCGTCGTGGTCGCGCCCTATTATGAGACCATTGCCGAGCTGCTGCTGGCGGGCGCTCAAGCAGCGGCCGAACACGCGGGGGCTAGCGCTGAACGCATCGATGTTCCCGGCGCCTTCGAGATTCCGGCGGCGATCAAATTGGCTGCGAACGCCGGTTACGACGGCTATGTCGCGCTCGGTTGCGTCGTGCGCGGGGAGACCAGCCATTACGACTATGTCTGCGGTGAGAGCGCGCGCGGCTTGATGGATTTGTCCGCGATGGCCTCACCATCGGTTACGGCATCCTCACAGTGGAAAATATCGCCCAAGCCGAGGAGCGTGCAGACCCCGCTCGCGGTGACAAGGGCGGAGAAGCGACGCGCGCGGCCCTGGCCATGGCGGCTTTGAAGCGGCGTTTCGTGGATAAGGCGCAATGAGTCCTACCGAGCTTGAAGCGCGGCGCGCCGCGCGTCTTGGCGCGGTGCAGGCGCTTTATCAGATGGAGATGAGCGGCGCGTCGATCGCCGACGTCGTTGCCGAATTCGACTCCGGCAAGTTGCCGCGCGAGAGCGAGGCAAGTCTTGCTGGCGTCGAAGGCGACGCGGCTTTGTTCAAGACGCTGATCGACGGCGCGGTGAACCGGCAAGCCACCATCGATCGCTGCATCGCCCGCCACCTCGGGAAGAACTGGCGCTTGGATCGTCTCGACGCGGTGGCGCGTGCGATACTGCGCGCTGGCGCGACCGAGCTAGAACAATGCGCCGAGACGCCGGTGGCGGTGGTGATCGATGAATATATCGAGATCGCTAAAGGCTTCCTCGACGCAGCGGAGATCGGGTTTGTCAACGCGACGCTTGACGCCTGCGCCGTGGAATTGCGGGCGTGAGGGGGCGCTTCTTGGACCGCCGGCGTCCCCGCCGGCCTGCGGTGCTTCGCGTCGCGCTTCGACAAGCTCTGCGTGACGCCATTCTGCGTCAGCCTGAGCCTGTCGAAGGCCGCACTATGCTGGCGAGGACGCTGGCGGTCCAAGGGCGCCGCGCATGAGCGCGCCTGCCGACGAGTTCGAAATCATCCGCGCGCTCTTCGCACCGCTCGCCACCGACCCGCAGGCGCGGGGATTGATCGACGATGTTGCGGTGCTGGCGGCTCGCGAGGGGCTCGTCGTAACTACCGATGCGATTATTGAAGGCGTGCATTTCCTGCCCGACGACCCAATCGACACGGTGGCGAAGAAGGCGCTGCGCGTAAATTTTTCCGATCTCGTCGCCAAGGGTGCAAGACCGGTCGGGGTGCTACTGACTTTGCTTTGGCCGAACGCCCGTCCAGCCGCGCAGATCGCCGGTTTCGCGCGGGGGCTGGGAGAGGATTTGAAATTGTACGAAGTCGCGCTCCTGGGCGGCGACACGTGCGCGACGCCGGGGCCGCTGACGGTGTCCATCACTGCGTTCGGCGATCCCTGCGGTGCGCGGACGCCATCGCGTGCCGACGCGTCGATTGGCGAACAAGTTTGGGTCACCGGCGTTATCGGCGAAGCGTATCTTGGGTTGATGCAGCTGACGAGCGAACCGGATATCTTAGGTGCGGCGCCTGAGGATCGCGTCGATCATCTCGCCGCGCAGGCGCGCCTTCATTATCGCGTGCCGCAGCCGCCAGTGGCGCTCGCGCCCGCGATCGCGGATTTTGCCTCCGCCTCGATAGATGTTTCCGACGGACTGATAGCGGACGCTGCAAAACTCGCAGCAGCCTCCGGCGTCGCCATCCGGATCGACGCTGACGCCGTGCCTTTGTTGGGCGGGGAAGATTATGTCGCGCGCCATGGTGCGGCGGGCTTGATGCGATTGCTGTGCGGGGGCGACGATTACGAGGCGCTGTTCACTGCTGCTCCCGAATCGCGTGGAGCCATATTGGCCGCAGGCCGCGCGGCGGGGATCAATGTTACCTTGATTGGCGACGTGGAAGCGGGGGCGGGCGTGCGCGTCATCGGCGCCGACGGGCGCGAACTCGCGCATGAAGTCGGCGGCCACGCCCACCGCCTCGGCGCTTAAGCTTCAGTCCGCATAGCGCCGGCGTCGCGTTTCGACAGGCTCAACGTGACGCCATTCTGCGTCAGCCTGAGCCTGTCGAGGCCGCATTTTGGACTGGGACGGATCCTCTGTGCGGCGCTTAAGCTTTCGCTAAGCATTGCCGGCGACCCTCGGCTCAAAGGAGCATCGGCGATGAAGCGAGCAATCGCGATGGCGCTTATTGCGTCGACTTTGCTGGCCGGCTTGGCCAATTCCAGCGCCAGCGCGTCGGGCCCCGCCGCCAAGGAAGGCGCGGAGGGCGAAGCCTCGGGCGCCAGCGCGCGCAGCATGGATGCGCCTTATCTGGCGGTGCCGGTGATCCGCGACGGGGTGCTCACGAATTATCTGTTCGTCTCCCTCCGGATCGAGATCACCAACAATGTAGACCTCTGGGCCACCCGCGAAAAAGCGCATTTCCTGCGCGACGCCTTAGTCCGCGCCAGCCACGCCAGCGACCTCTCCGACGCCGCCGACACCAACGCGCTCAACCAGGCGCACGCCCTGGAAGTGTACCGCGCCGCGGCGGTGTCAGCACTCGGCGAGCGCGCGGTCGGACCGATCTCGGTGGTCGCCTCCTATTCCAGCCGCGGCGGTGGCGTTTGAGGCGGGCGAGCTTCCAGGCGTCCTGAAGTACAGGCGCAGGCACGGCGTAAAGCCGGGACCTCGAGCCTACATTTACGTTAGCTCAGTCTTTTCCATGTACTTAGTCGCCCCGATTGCAGTCGGAAAGAATTTCCATGCGCATTCTGGTGGTGAACCGCGCCGGGTTTGCCGGAGGCTCCCTTTCTTGAGAAGGTGGAGCGATGAGCAAATCGAAAACGAGACCGAACTATTCGCCGGAGGTGCGCGAG
>JBEBIU010000017.1:0-34765 GCA_040080225.1 Terricaulis sp. | reverse complement strand
TGGCCCTGCTTGTGCTCGTCATTGGCGCCAATCCAGCAACGTTGCTGGAGCGCGCGCAAGCGAGCGGGCGCGAATTGCTCTCCGTCGCGGCGCCGTGGGGCGCGCTACTGCTGGGGGGTGGTTTCGTGCTGCTGGCTTTGTTGACGCAAGCGCTCTCCGCCCAGCGCGTCGAAGGCGGCGGCGTCACGGATTTCGCGCACGGCTTTGCTGCTTTTGCAGCGACTCTTTTGGCGATCTTTGCGGTGCTGGGGCAGGGGTTTGATCCTGAATTGCTTTCGCGCGCCGGACTAGTGGTTTGCGCCTTGGCGGTGCTCTTCAATGGCGGGCGTCCCATTGCGACAGCGCTGATCGTCGTGTTCGCCTTCGGCGCAATTTATCTCAACAGCGCCCGCGGGGGACGCATTGTCTCACAGGAGCGCAGTTTCTTCGGCATCGTGCGCGTGCGCGAAATTCCCGCGGGTGCGGGCGATAATCCCCTGCAGGAGCGCCTGCTCGTTCACGGCGCCACAATCCATGGCGCGCAATTGATGGCGCCAGGAAACACGCGCGAACCGCTCACCTATTACAATCCCAACACCGCGCTCGGCGAAGCTGTAGCCGCCGGCTTGGCGGGTGGCGAGCGATCGAGCCTTGCGCTCATCGGGCTCGGGGCAGGTTCGACCGCGTGTCTGACCCGTCCTCAGGACACGCTGATCATCTATGAAATCGATCCCCTTATGGTGCGCCTCTCCGGTCGTGAGGGCAGCGATTTTTCTTACGTGCGTGAGTGCCAGCCGCAGGCTCGAATTGAGCTGGGCGACGCGCGTCTGCGCATTGCAGAGGCGCCGGACGGCGCTTTCGATGTTATCCTGGTGGATGCGTTTACCTCCGACGCGGTGCCCGCACATCTGCTGACGCGGGAAGCGCTGGCGCTTTACCTTTCGAAGACCAGCGCGCGCGGCATCGTGGTGCTGCACTTGTCCAACCGCAATCTGGCGTTGGTGTCGGAGGCCGCGCGTGTTGCCGGCGCGATCAATGCGCCGACGCTTTATCGAATGAGCGAGCCGGCGCCGACGCCTTACGCATTCGGCGGCCTCGCCACCAGCGTCATGGTGGTTTCGCGTTCGCCGCAGACGTTGGCTCACATTGCTTTCGCGAGCGCCGATTGGCGGGTGATCGATGTGCCGCCGGGCCGCCCCTGGAGCGATGACTACATCAACATCGCGCGCGCGTTCTGGGAGAACATAAACGGCGCCGAAGATTGCCGGTTGTGGCCGCACAAGTGTGACGGGCGTTAGGACAAGCGGTCGAGTGTCGCAATCGCCTGCGCTGCAATACCCTCTTCACGCCCGGTGAAACCCATGCGCTCGGTCGTGGTCGCTTTGATGCCGACGTGTGAGATCGGGACGTTCAATATTTCCGCGGTGCGCGCTCGCATTGCGTCTCGGTGGGGGGTGATCTTTGGCCGTTCGCAGATCAAAGTGACGTCGGCATGCATGATGCGGGCGCCGGCCTTTTCCGCCAAGCTTGCCGCGTGTCTCAAGAAAATATCCGAACTGGCGCCTTTCCACTGGGGATCGCTCGGTGGAAAATGTGCACCGATGTCGCCCTCTCCCAGAGCGCCAAGAATAGCATCGACCAGCGCGTGCCAGCCGGCATCCGCGTCAGAGTGGCCTTGCAGCCCGCGATCGTGTGGGATGCGCACGCCGCACAGCATGACATGGTCGCCCGCACCGAGGCGGTGCGCATCGAAGCCCGAGCCAACGCACGTCACACCGCCCAACAATCGTTCCAACAAGTGGAAATCCTCTCTGTAGGTGATCTTCGTGAGCGCGCGGTCGCCTGGGATGAGGACCGCATCGGCGCCGCTTGTGCGTATTACGGAGATGTCGTCTGGAAAGTTGCGATCCGGTCCGGCCTCAGCGTAGGCCAACTTTAACGCGGAGGTCTTGAAGGCCTGCGGAGTTTGCACCTGCATCAACCCTTCGCGCTCCACCTCGCCGGCGATGCGGCCAGCGGCGTCTGTTTTGTATAACATGTCCGCCACCGGTAGCGCGGGCGCTACGCCCGGCGCGCCAGCGCGCACGATCTCTACCAAACGCGCCACCATGTCTGGCTTCAGTCCAGGGCGCGCCGCGTCATGGACCAGCACGTGCTCGGCGGTGACCCCCGCCAGCGCCGCACGGACCGAGGCGCTCCGCGTCTCGCCGCCGCGCACCAAGCGCACGGGCCATGGCGTCAGGATCTCGTGCAGCAGGGAAAGGGTCTCCTCGGAGGCTGCAACCACGATCTCGGAGGCGCCCGCCTCGGCCATCGCCGCAACCGACCATTGGATCACCGGCCGCCCGCGCAGCAGCCTCATTTGCTTGGGCGCGCGCCCGCCCGCACGTTCACCCTTGCCGCCGGCTACAATGATGGCCGCGAAGGTCACGGTGCGCGACTTTCTTGCTGCATCGCAACATACCTCCTTGGCGCCTATTGGTTAGGCGCCTAAGCTCTGCGGAGCGATGAAGCAATCCATGCCAGCTCAGGCGCGCCAATGCCATGCGCCGCCCGACCTTGTCCGCTGGTTGGAGGCATTGCCGACCTCGGTGCTTGGAATTGACGGCGATTTGGTGGTCGTTTTTGCCAATCTAGCTGCTGAGCAGCTGCTCGCGGGCGCCGGGCGCGGTCTTTTGGAAAAATCCCTGGAGCAGATCTTTGGCGCCGAGGCGCCGCTCGCGGCGTTGGTGCGTCGCGCCGGCGGGCAGGGGATTGCCGTCAGCGAAACCGATGTTGCGCTTAGTGGTCCCGGGTTCTCCCTTGGGCGCATCAGCATAACCGCTGCGCCGGTGGAACAGGGGTTTGTCGCTCTGGTGCTTACGCCGCTGCCGCGCGCGCGTCCACATCAAGGCGCTCGGCTGGCGGCGCAAACCTTAGCGCACGAGGTCCGCAACCCCCTCGCCGGCATTCGCGCAGCGGCGCAGCTGATTGCAAAATCTCATGATCCGCGAACGAATACCCTAGCCAAGCTGATCTGCGCCGAAGCAGATCGCATCCATCGGCTGACGAAGACGATCGACGCGTTCGCCAACCCAGCAGGGGAACGGCGCCGCTTCAGCATCCATGAAGCGCTGGAACGCATAAGATTGCTGGTTTCGTCGAGCGCCCCCGACATCGTTATTGTCGAGGAATACGATCCGAGCTTGCCATTCGTGTGCGGCGACTTCGATCAGATCGTGCAGGCGCTTCTCAACATTGCCCAGAACGCCGCCGAAGCGCTGGCGGGGACGCCCTCGCCAATCTTGACCTTACGCACCTCGTTTCGCCCCGGCGTTCGTGTCCGCAAGACGCCAACGGAAGCAGCGCGCGCGCAACTTGAAGTCCAGATCACCGATAATGGGCCAGGGCTCGATCAAGAAATCCTGGACCGCGTGTTCGAGCCGTTCGTAACAACCAAGCCCAAGGGCATGGGGCTGGGCCTTGCGATCGCCGCTGAGATCGTCGCAGCCCACGACGGAGGTATCGAGGTCAGCTCCCACCCCGGGCGAACGTCGTTCAGCATCACTTTGCCGGTTGGGGAGGATTAAAGTGGGCGCCTGTGTGGTCCTGGCCGACGACGACGCTTCGCTTCGGTACGTCCTGTCGCAGGCGTTAAGCAGCGAAGGATACATCATCCGGGCAACCGGCAGCCTCCCCACGCTGGTGAAATGGCTGAAGGCAGGTGAGGGCGATGTCGTTCTGAGCGACGTCTATATGGGCGAGGAATCGCTATTTTCCGTGCTGCCGGCGTTACGCGCGGCGCGTCCGGATTTGCCCTTTATCGTGATGAGCGCGCAATCGACGATCGCCACCGCGCTTTCGGCCGGCGCCGCGGGCGTATTCGACTATGCGCCCAAGCCCTTCGATCTCGAGGCCCTCCTCGCCACCATTCGCCGGGCATTGGAACGATCGCCGCCTTCGCGTGCGCGCGCGGGCGCCAAACAAGCGCGCGAGGACGAGGCGCTCCCACTCGTGGGCCGCTCGCCCGCCATGCAAAAAGTGTATCGCGCCATCGCGCGCCTTGCGCCGACGGAAGTGCCGGTGCTGATCGAGGGAGAAAGCGGCGTCGGTAAGGAATGCGTCGCGCGCGCCATTCACGCCAGCAGTTCGAGAGCCAAGCATCCCTTCGTCGCGATCAACCTCGCCGCAGCTTCGGCGTCAACAATTGAGGAAGAATTTCGCGCGCCGACGGGCGCGGCTGCGCGAGCGCTCGGCGGTGTGCTGATGCTCAAGGGCGTCGATGAACTTCCTTTCGAGAGCCAAACACGGCTCGTCGCCTGTTTGCCGAACACCCAAGCTGACGAACAGCCAGACTGGCGGCTTATCTCATCGACTTGCACCGATTTGATTGATGCTTGTGAACGCGCGCACTTCCGGCTCGACCTCCTGCACCGGCTTAGGGTCGTCGTTATCCGGGCGCCGCCATTACGGGAAAGGAGCGAGGACATCGCGAGCCTAGCGCGGCTGTTTCTGCAGCGCGCGCAGCGCCAGGGACTGCCCGAGAAAGTTCTCGATCCAAAGGCGCTGGCGTATCTCGAAGCGCATCGATTTCCAGGAAACGTCCGCGAGTTGCAAAATATCCTCCACGCCGCCGCTGCGCTCGGTGCAGGCGCGACGATTGCGGAAGAGGACGTCGCCCAGATCGTGCAAAATGGCCGGAAGGCGACGTCGCAAACCGAGCCATCGACGCTGCAGGCGTACATCGACGCCCTCTTCGCGGCTGCTCGCCCGGGGCTCCCCGAGAAAGGATTGCACAATCGCGTGACTGGGGAGTTGGAGCGTCCTTTGATCCAGGGCGCACTGGCGGCCACGCACGGCAACCAAATCCGCGCCGCCACCCTGCTTGGGATCAACCGAAACACCTTACGCAAGAAAATTCAGAGCCTTGGCATCCGTACTGGGCAGGACGATTGACCCAATCGTGTTCCTGGTTCAACACATGTTGCGTTAGCGCAACATGGAGCTCGGCAGCGTGTATTCACCTGCGGCGACAGACGCCAGGGAGGTCGCGAGGGTTGCAGACGTGCGCCGCTACAGCCGTTCCGGCCTCCTGTTCGCCGCCGGCGCGGCCGTCGCAGGGCTGCTGACTGGGGGCGCCACTCTCGCGCTGCTGCTGGGCGAGGGCATCGAGGAAAGAGCCAGCGCCGGCATTCGGGCGACCCTCTTGGTGAGCCTGCTCATCTCGCTCGGCCTGGTGGGTATTCTAACGCACAGGATTTTACGCGTAGCGCGCGAATGGCGTTCGGCAGCCTCGGGCGCGCGCTTGCACATGCGTTTCGCGACCTTGTTCAGCCTAGCGGCGCTTGCGCCTGCGGTGATCGTCGCGGGGTTTTTGGGGGTGGCGTTCAGTCAGGGCGTCGATCGTTGGTTCAGCAAGCGCGTAGAAACTTCCATGGAGAACGCCGCCGCTGTCGGGCGCGCCTATGTGGACCTCGCCTCCGGCGGGCTCAGCGGCGATGTCGAAGCCATGGCGATGGACCTGAACGCCGCCGAGCGCGGATTGACCGAGCAGCGCGACCTCTATCTCGTCTTCCTCAGTGCGCAGGCAGAACGGCGACACCTGCAATCGGCTTATGTCATCGACAGCCGCGCGCAAATCCTTGCGGGCGGAGGGGGCGCACCGGCCTTTGCGCCGCCCTCGCCAGAGGCATTTGCGGCCGCGAACCGATCCGAGGTCTCGATCCGCTTTGACGAAACGTCCGACAGCGTGGTCGCGCTCTATCGTCTCTCCGCCTACCCAGACGCTTTTGTGCTGGTCTCCCGTGAAATCGAACCCGGCCTGGTCACCCAATTGCGCGCTTTTGACCAATCCCTGGAGGATTACAGGACTGCACGCGAACAACAGGGAGCGCTGCGAACCCTGTTCGGGCTCGCTTACGCCTCGACGGCACTGCTCGTGCTTCTGGGCGCGGCTTGGCTTGGCCTTGCGAACGCATCCCGTGTGGCCGCGCCAATTGGCCGACTTGTCGCGGCGGCGCGTCGGGTTGCGGCAGGCGACTTGCAGGCGCGCGTGTCGGTGGGCGAGGAGCGCGACGAAGTGGATGCACTTGCCATCGCCTTCAACAGCATGACCGCGCAGCTCGACACGCAACGCCGTGACCTTCTCCTGGCTCAGGATGCCGTGGAGGCGCGGCGGCGGTTCATCGAGACAGTCCTGGGCGGGGTCAGCGCGGGCGTCGTTGGCCTCGACCGCGACGGTAGGGTGACCGCTGTCAATTCCTCGGCCGCGCAATTGCTCGCAGTTGGAGAGGGTGCGACTATCGGGCGACGCTTGGTCGATATCGCGCCCGATTTCGCCGAACTCCTCAATCAACCCGCGCCGCTCGCGGAGACGCCGCCGCAGCGGGTTGATTTGATGCGAGACGGCGGTTCGCTCCATCTCAGCGTGAGAATGAGTCCTGACGCGGACGGCGGCTTGGTGCTGACGTTCGACGACATGACCAAATTGATTTCCGCGCAACGCCAGGAGGCGTGGAAGGACGTGGCGCGGCGGATCGCGCATGAGATCAAGAATCCGCTGACCCCGATCCAACTTTCCGCGGAGCGCCTGCGGCGTAAATACGCCGCCGAAATTTCTTCTGACCAAGAGACCTTCCTGCGTTGCACCGACACGATCCTGCGCCAAGTAGCCGATATTGGCCGCATGGTGGACGAGTTCTCGGCGTTCGCGCGCATGCCGACGCCGCGTATGGCGTTTGTCGACATGAGCGAGATCGCGCGCACGGTGACCTTCGATCAACGCTTGGCGTTCGCCGATTTGCGCATCGAAGCGGAAGGTGTTGATCAACCCATAGGCGTGGTATGCGACGAACGCCTGATCGCGCAGGCGCTGACCAATCTTGTGAAGAACGCCGCCGAAAGCGTGCAAGCGCGGCGCGCGCGCGACGGTGAACCCAAGGACGGATTCGTCACTTTGCGCCTGCGCGATCTCGATTTCGGCGTGCAATTCGAAGTCGTTGATAATGGCCTTGGCTTCCCCGAGAAAGATCGCCACCGTCTCATCGAGCCCTATATCACCACGAGGGTGAAAGGCGCCGGCCTCGGCCTCGCGATCGTTGCGCGTGTCATTGAGGATCATGGTGGCCTAATCGAACTTGACGACGCCCAAGGCCCGATGGGTGGCGCAATAGTCCGCTTTGTTCTGCCGAAGCGCGAAGAAGAAACCGCAGACGCGGCTGAAGAAGCCACAGGAGCCCCCCATGTCCTCTGATATCCTTGTCATCGACGATGAAGCCGACATCCGCGAGCTTGTCGCCGGCATCCTCGAAGATGACGGCCACCAGGTGCGCGCGGCGCGCGATAGCGACGAGGCGCTAGAGGCTATTCGCCGGCGCAGGCCGGCATTGGTAGTGCTGGACATCTGGCTTCAAGGCAGCCGCGTAGACGGGCTCGATCTGCTGGCGATGTTCAAGGAGATCGACCCCGACATGCCAGTTTTGGTGATCTCAGGACACGGCACAATCGAGACTGCGGTGTCAGCCATCCGCAAGGGCGCCTATGATTTCGTGGAGAAGCCCTTTACCGCGGACCGATTACTGGTCGCTGTTCAGCGCGCGCTCGAAGTGGCGCGGCTCAAGCGCGATAACGCCGAGCTGAGAATGCAGTCCAGCGCCAGCGACCAGCTGATCGGTTCGTCTGCGGCCATGGCGACGCTGCGCACTTCGATTGATCGCGTGGCTCAGACGAATTCTCGCGTACTAATCTCTGGTCCCGCCGGCTCAGGCAAAGAATTGATCGCACGCCTGCTGCATTTGCACAGCCCGCGTTTCGGCGGCCTGTTCGTGGCGATCAACGCTGCTTCAATCGCTCCAGAGCGCATGGAGAGCGAAATATTTGGCGAGGACGGTCCCGATGGACGCCCACGCAAGATCGGCGTATTCGAGCAAGCCCACGGCGGAACGCTGTTCCTGGATGAGGTCGGCGACATGCCGCCTGAAACGCAATCGAAGATATTGCGCGTCCTGGTCGATCAACGTTTCCGCCGGCTCGGCGGCTCCAGTGACGTGCAGGTAAACGTTCGCGTCGTGTCATCCTCCTCGCGAGATCTCCGCGGGGATATCGAACAGGGCAGATTCCGCGAGGACCTGTTTCATCGCCTCAACGTCGTGCCGCTGCGCGCGCCAGGGCTTTCCGAGCGGCGCGAAGACATTCCAGAACTTGCCGGCTATTTCGTGGGCCGTCTGACGGAGACGTCAGGGGTGCCGGCGCGGCAGATCGGCGAAGACGCGCTGGCGGCGCTGCAGGCCGCCGACTGGCCAGGCAATGTTCGCCAATTGCGCAATGTCATCGAGCGCATACTGATCTTGGCGTCTGGCGACGCCTCCACACCGGTGACAGTTGAATCGCTGCCGGCGGATGCATGGCCGAACGCGACCAATTCCAAGCGCGAGGGGATGCACGAAGTCATCGCGCTGCCGCTGCGCGACGCGCGTGAGCGCTTCGAACGCGAATATCTCAATGTCCAGATCACTCGCTTCGGCGGCAATATCTCGCGCACGGCGGCGTTTATTGGCATGGAGCGGTCGGCCCTGCATCGCAAGCTCAAGTCGCTCGGCGTCGATCCACCGGGGCGCGCTGGCGTCGAAAGCGAATGAGTCAAATCGCCTACGTCAACGGCGTGTATCTGCCTCTCCGGCGCGCCAGCGTGTCGGTTTCGGATCGCGGCTTCCAATTTGCTGACTCGATCTACGAGGTTTGGGCGGTTCGCGGTGGTAGCGTGTGCGACGAGGCGGAGCACATGGCGCGCCTGCGGCGGTCGCTTGGTGAGTTACGCATCAAGGCGCCAATGGCCGATAGTGCGCTACGCGCGATCATCGGCGAGACCATGCGCCGAAACCGCGTTCATGACGGCATCGTCTATATGCAGATCAGCCGTGGCGTAGCGGCGCGCGACCACTTCTTCCCGTCCCCTAGTGTGAAGGCGACTTTGGTGGTGACTGCGAAGAATCTCGATGCACGGACGATTGCTGCGCGCGCCGCTGTCGGCGTCAAGGTTGTGTCTGCACCTGAGACACGCTGGGCGCGCCGGGACATCAAGTCCACGAACCTGCTGGCGAATGTGCTGGCGCGTCAGCAGGCGCGTGAAGCGGGCGCATTCGAAGCATGGTTCGTGGACCAGGAGGGGTATGTGACTGAAGGAACCTCCTCCAATGCCTGGATCGTTGACGCGAACGGTGTCCTACGCACCCGGGCATTGTCCCACGATCTGCTCCACGGCGTTACCCGCGCCGCTTTGCTTCAAATAGTGCGCCGACTTGGGCGCGCGGTCGAGGAGCGCTCGTTCACGATCGAGGACGCGCTAGGAGCGCGCGAAGCTTTCATAAGCGCGGCGAGCAATCCGGCAATGCCGGTCATCGCCCTGGATGGACGGCCGATCGGCGATGGCCGTCCGGGACCGGTAAGCTGCACTTTGCGCGATGCCTACCTGGGTATGAAATCCTCGCAATAGAGCCAGTCCAGTTTTGGTTTGTGCGTCACCGGCGGCGCGGTTATAGCGGTCTCCGAAGCTGCGCGTTACGTCGCGGCGCAACACAACTTGGCGAGGTTTGAGCCCATGGAAAAGAAGCAAAATCTGCAGGACACGTTTTTGAACGCGGTCCGTAAGGCGAAGACGCCGCTGACAGTATTCCTCGTGAATGGCGTCAAATTGCAGGGCGTCGTCACCTGGTTTGACAATTTCTGCGTGCTGCTGCGCCGAGACGGCCAGGTGCAATTGGTCTACAAGCACGCCATCTCCACCATCATGCCGGGCGCGCCCGTGCAATTGCATGAGATCGACAAAGCGATTGACGAAGACAGCGACGACTGAACCTCCCTCTTCCGACGTCAACCGCGCCATCGTGCTGCGCCCATATGCGGCGGCGGCGGCGACGGCGGGGCAAGAGCAGGGGCGCCTCGACGAGGCTGTGGGCCTCTCGTTGGCCTTAGGGCTTCACGTAGCGGCGGCGGAAGCCGCCCCGCTGCGGCAGATCAGCCCGCGCACTTATCTTGGCTCGGGACGCGTCGAGAGGCTGAAAGAAGAGGCCGAAGAGCTGGGTGCTGGCGTTATCGTCATGGATGCGCCGCTCTCACCGGTGCAGCAGCGCAATCTGGAACAGGATATTGGCGCCAAGGTAATTGATCGCACCGGGCTGATCCTTGAGATTTTCGGTCTGCGCGCGCAAACCAAGGAAGGGCGGCTACAGGTCGAACTGGCGCGCCAAGGCTACGAGCGCTCGCGATTGGTGCGCACCTGGACCCATTTGGAGCGCCAGCGTGGCGGGCTTGGCAAAACCGGCGGCCCCGGCGAAACCCAGATCGAACTCGACCGGCGTATCATCGCCGAGCGCATCATCAAGCTGAAACGCGAGCTGGAGGAGGTGCGGCGCACCCGCGGCCTGCAACGGCGGGCGCGGTCACGCGCAGGGCTGCCGGCAGTGGTGCTGGTGGGCTACACCAATGCCGGCAAGTCGACTTTGTTCAACCGGCTCACGCAAGCGGGCGTGCTGGCGAAAGACATGTTGTTCGCCACGCTCGATCCCACCGCGCGGCAGGTGAGGCTGCCGAGCGGGCGCGCCGTGATCGTCAGCGACACGGTGGGTTTCATTTCTGACTTGCCGCACGAATTGGTCGAAGCGTTTCGCGCCACGCTGGAAGCGGTGACCGAGGCGGATTTGCTGCTGCACGTGCGCGATATCGCTCATCCCGAAAGCGACAAGCAGCGCGCCGATGTGATCGCCTTGCTGGCGCAATTGGCCAAGGGCGCGGACGGCAAGTCGCCGCCGGTGTTGGAAGTCTGGAACAAGATCGATCAGCTCGACGCGCCTACGCGTGAGGCCCGGCTGCGTCGCGCCAACGCAGTGGGAGAGGGGGAGGGCGCGCCTGTGGCAATCTCCGCCGTCACCGGCGAAGGCCTAGACGCCCTGCTCATCGCTATCGATCGCGCCGCGTTCTCCGCTACCCGCATCATCACGGTGACGCTCGCGGCCGCCGAAGGCAAATTGCGCGCCCAAATCGCCGCCGTCGGCCGCGTGCTCGAAGAAAACAGTGACGAGGAAGGCAACATCACGCTGCGCGCGGAATTGCTTGTTGCCGATGCGGCGCGTTTCGCCCTGCTCGAGCCATTACTGGAGACGCCGAAATTGGCGGCGGAGTAGCATGGACCGCCGGCGCCCCGCTGGCATACCATGTTGCAAATGCCCCGCCGCCTTGGCGGTAGCAGTCACCGATGCCGGCGAGGGCAGCGGCGGTCCATGCTAACGCGCCAAACGCACCAGCAATTCAGCAGCAAACACGCTCAGCGTATCGTCGCGCGCGCCCATCACCAAAATGCGGTCGCCGGGTTCGGCGAGTTCGAGCAACTTGTCGCCGCAGGCGGCGCGTTCGGCGAACGCGAGCGCCTGCAGGCAGCGCGCGCGTACCCCAGCGGCGATGTGTTCGCTGGCGACCGCGCGATCCACCGTGCCGCCGAAATAGGCCGGATCGGGCATGATCAGTACGTCCTCTGCGTCCATGTGCTGCGCGAAGCAATCGATAAACTCGTTCTTCATCAGCTTCAGCGGCCCGTAGCCGTGCGGTTGGAACATGATGAGCAAACGACCGGGAAACGCATGCAGCGCCTTCAGGGTCGCAGCGATCTTGTCGGGGTTGTGGGCAAAATCGTCGATGATAGTCACGCCGCCGGCTGTCCCTACAATCTCCAACCGCCGCTTGGTTCCCGCAAAGCCCTCAAGCGCCGCCGCCGCCTCCTTCAGCGACAATCCATAGGCGCGTGCCGCCGAGAGCGCGGCGAGCGCGTTGGCGACGTTGTGCTCGCCGGGCACGTTAAGACGCACTTCGGCGCTGGCGCGGCCATCGCGTTCCAACGCGGTGAAGCTAACGCCATCGGGCTCAGGAACTATTTTGGTTGCGTGCAGATCGGCAAGGCCAGAGCGCAGACTGAACGTGCCGGTGCGTACTTTGGTCTTGAGCAGTAGCGCGGCGGTCTCCTCGTTGTCGAGGTTCAGTACCGCGATCTCGGCCTTGTTCACGAAACCAGAAAACAGCACCCGTAATTCGTCCATGCTCTTATGGTCGAGCGCGATATTGTTGACCACCGCGATGGTGGGCTCATAAGCGGCGATCGAGCCGTCGCTCTCGTCCACTTCCGAGACGAACGCATCGCCCTTGCCCACAAGCGCCGAGGCGAAGAGGGCGTCTGGGGTGACGAAGTTTTTCATCACTGCGCCGTTCATCACGGTGGGGTCCTTGCTCGCGCGGTGCAGTATCCACGCTATCATCGCGGTAGTTGTGGATTTGCCGCTGGTGCCGGCGACGCCAACGCGAACCTTTGCGGCATTGAAGAGCTCAGCGAGCAATTCCGGTCGCTTTATATCGCGCGCGCCGAGGCGCTTGGCGACCACGACATCGCCCACTGTGTCTTCAACCGCCGCGGAGCGGACGAGGATTTGTTCGGGGCTGACGATCCCAGAACCGTCCTGTGGGAAGAGGGCGATGCCTTGGGCACGCAGATACTCGAATTTCGCGCCCAGCCGGCCCTGATCGAGCGAGCGGTCCGAACCCGCCACCTCAAACCCGCGCGCGCGCAGGATCAGCGCCAAAGGCAGCATTCCCGAGCCGCCGATGCCGCTCATGAAATAGGATTTGGCCGAACCCATCTTTGCCTGACTCATCGGCGATTGATATGAAGGATGGAGCCGCCTATCGGCAAGGAGACGAACGCACCCATGGCGTCATCGCTTCGCATCGGCGTGGTTGCGCCCGGTACGCGCATCGACCAGGAATTGGCGGAGCGGCTGGCGCGCTTCGCCGCTGACGCGTTCCTCGACCGCGCGCCGGAGATCGTTTTTCATCCGCAATGTTTCCTGAGCGCCGGGCACTTCGCTGGCGACGATGACGCGCGAACGGCGGCGTTTGTGGAATTCGCCAACGATCCTGGGTTGGACGCGATCTGGTTCGCGCGCGGCGGCTACGGCGCTTGCCGCATGGCGGAAGCCGCGCTCGCGCAGCTGAACGACGCAGCGCAGGCAAAAACCTATCTCGGCTATTCCGACGCCGGCGCGCTACTGGGCGGGCTTTACGCCAAGGGGTTCGCGAACATCGCGCACGGGCCGATGCCGGTGGATATGATGCGCCCGGGCGGCGAGGGGGCCGTGAGGAGGGCGCTCGCCTGGCTGATTGAGCGCGCGCCGGAAAGCGTCGAACTCGGGCTGATGTTCGACGGCAAGTCCGCCGCCTTCAACATCATGGTGCTGCAATCGATGCTCGGCACATCGCTGATGCCGGACCTCGCCAACCATGTGCTTCTGCTCGAAGACGTCGGCGAATACCTCTACCGCCTCGACCGCGCCCTCTTCGCCATCGCCTCCTCTCCCGGCATCCGCCAGGTGAAGGGGATCAAACTTGGGCGCCTGAGCGACGTGCCCGAAAACGACAAGCCGTTCGGCGCAAGCGACGTCGAGATGATCCAATATTGGTGCAAGCGCGCCGGGATCGCCTATCTCGGACGGGCTGATATTGGGCATGATGTGGAGAACAAGGTGGTGCCGTTTGGGGCGGGGTAGGCTTGACTTGCGCCGCTTCGGGCGTTGAACCTCGCGCCAGAACGGCGGGCGCTCCAAGCATCCTGGTGCGGAAGCATCGGGGCTCTGGGGTTACCCCAGGGATGTAAAGCGACCAGACCATCACGCGGCGCGATACGCGGTGGGCTTTGCCCACGTGCTACCGCGCACAACAAGAGAGGTTGGAGCGCTCGTCGTTCGGTGGAAAGCACTCACCCAATGTTGTCGCGACGGCTGATTGCATACGAACTCGCCGCCACGCTGCTTGCGGGCCTATGGTCGGCGCGTTCGCTCGAGGCCCGCGCCTCGACCTATCTCGGAACCAACACCAACCGCTGGCAGAGGCGCTTGATCGCCGATGTCCTGGAGCCGGGAGCTCCATATCCGCCTTCGCCAACACGCTTGGCGCGGATCCTCGGGGACAGCGTCTATTTCGACCGCGCGGCGGCGCTGGTCCTTCGGCGCACAATGCCGCCGCCCCTAGTGCTGGACTCGCCCGCCTTTGCGCTAGCGCCGGCATTCGCCGCCATGCACGCGCCGCGGATCGAGAGCGTTGGGGAATTGGCGCGCTGGCTGGGCATGCCCATCGAGCGCCTGGACTGGCTCGCTGACCAGCGGCGCCAACATGGCCGCGCCGAATTCCCCATCCTCCAGCACTACCATTATCGCTTCGTCCCCAAGCGCAGCGGCGGCGCGCCACGCCTCATCGAAGCGCCCAAGCAGCATCTGAAAGCGGTGCAGCAGCGAATTCTTGCGGAAATTCTGGACTTGGCGCCGGTGCATTCTTGTGCCCACGGCTTCGTTCGCGGACGCTCCTGCCTCTCGGGCGCGCAGTTGCATGCGGGCGAACACGTGGTCATCCGCGCCGATCTCAAGGACTTCTTTCCAAGCATCCGCGCCGCGAGAATTCACGGCCTGTTTCGCAGCATCGGCTACCCCTCTGGTGTCGCGCGAGTGCTTACTGGCCTGTGTACGACCATGACCCCACGTTCGGTTTTCGAACGGACGAAAGAAGGCAAGCAATTCCCATGGCTCGCGTGCAAGGTTTTCGGCGCGCCGCACCTTGCGCAAGGGGCGCCGACATCGCCGGCGCTGGCAAACCTCTGCGCTTGGCGTATGGACCAGCGCTGCGAGGGATTGGCGCGATCGCTTGGCTGCGCCTACACACGCTATGCCGACGATCTAACGTTCTCCGGCGACGCGGCCTTCGCCCGCCGCTCGAAGTATTTACTCGCGGCGCTCGATGAGATCGCCGCCGAAGAGGGGTTCGTGGTCAATCGGCCCAAGACGCGCGTCATGGGCCGCGCTGGCCAGCAGCGCGTTACCGGCGTGGTGGTGAACAGCCATGTTAACATCGCGCGCAGCGACTATGATGCGCTCAAGGCGATATTACATAATTGCGCCAAAACGGGTGCAGCTAGCCAGAACAAGACGGGCCATCCCGACTTCCGTGCTCACCTTGGCGGCCGCGTAGGGTGGGTGGAGCAAGTGAATCTCGCTCGTGGCGCAAAGTTGCGCGCCGTGTTTGAGGCTATCGACTGGACGCGCGGTTAAGACTGAGGACACTTCGCTCGCGCCTACTTCGCCGCATAGCCCAAATATCCGCGCTCCACCATGCGCCGCATGGCTTCGTGGACTTCGGTGAGTTCCTCGTAGGCGCAGCGCAGCGCGGCGAGTTCGTTGACTTGTGTATGGGAGAGGGCGGTGCTGGTCTCCATCATGGCGGCAGCGGCGGCCACCCATTTGGCGCGCGCGTGCGCGGCGGCGACGGCCAGACGCTGGAACTTCGCCAGATCAGCGCGGCCTAAGGCCTGGGACACTACTTCGCGGTTGGCGGCGTATGCGGCGTAGTCGATCTGCTCCAGGTGCCCACGCAACCGGCGTTGCTCTTGCGGATCGAGCATGGGCTCCGGCTCGAAATGATCCGACATGCGCCGAACGCTATGGGTCATGGTGGACATGGGGGCCGCTCCTTTGACCACGTACCATGCGGCAAAGCGGTTAAGACCGCGTTCGGGAAATTGGTAAGCGGGACGACGAACCAGCTAACCCCGCTCCATGCTTTTAGCTTCAACCCACAGCGCTTCCATATCATCGAGCGGCTGCGGCCCGGCGCGTCCTTGTTCGACCAACCTTCGCTCGATGTGCTGGAACCGCCGTGTGAATTTCGCATTGGCGCGGCGGAGCGCTTCTTCGGGATCGACTTTGAGCTTGCGGGCGAGGTTGGCCATGACGAAGAGGAGGTCGCCCATTTCCTCGGCGAGCGCTTCCTGATCGCCCTGCGCGCGCGCCTCGGCGAGTTCTGCTAGTTCTTCATCGAGCTTGGCCAGCACTTCATCGGGCGTGGGCCAGTCGAAATTGATGCGCGCGGCGCGCTTGGTAAGCTTCTCGGCGCGCATGAGCGCGGGGAGGGCCATTGGCACATCGTCCAGGAGCGATGCGCCCATGGCCGCGCGCTTCTCGGCCTTGAGCGTCTCCCAGGCGGCGGTTTGCTGCTCGGCGGTGCGGCCATCACCTTCGGTGCCAAACACATGCGGATGCCGTTCGATCATCTTGTCGGCGAGCGCCTGGGCGACATCGGCGAAATCGAACGCGCCAGCCTCCTCGGCCATGCGGGCGTGGAAAGCGACCTGGAAGAGGAGGTCGCCCAGTTCTTCCTTGAGCGCAGGCATGTTGCCGCGCTCAATGGCGTCAGCGACCTCGTAGGCTTCCTCGATCGTGTAGGGGGCGATGGTCGCGAAATTCTGCTCAAGGTCCCACGGGCAGCCGGCGCCTGGCGTGCGGAGTCGCGCCATCACGTCGAGGACGGCCTGGGCAGCAGGGCCGGTGCGGGCGAGGGCTCGCTCTTCGGGAGAACTAGTTTTCCCTATCATTCCATCAGTTTGCGTAGCCATATCGTTCTCGCATAAGATAGATTATGGGAAATCATTAGTCTAAAGGCCGACTCAGATCGCGAGATCGGCGCTCCAGCAATCATAAGCCGGTTCCACGCCCGCCGGGAGTCCCGCCCGAAGCGTCTGATAATCGAGGTCGATGTGCATGTTGGTCAGCACCGCACGCTGGGGCTTCAGCCGCGCGATCCATTCGAGAGTCAGATCGACATGCGCATGCGTCGGGTGTGGCTTCTCGCGCAGCGCATCGACGATCCAGAGCGACAATCCCTGCAACCGCGCAAACGTGGCCTCGGGCATCGACACGACATCGTTGGAATAGGCGAAGCCGCCGACGCGGAAACCGAGGGAGGTAGAAAAGCCGTGGCCTTGCTCAAGCGGCAGGATTTCGAGCGCGCCGCCGGGGCCGTCGATTTCGACGGGAACCAGCGGGGCCATGTGGCCAGCGTCACGCGCGATCGCCGGATAGCCGCCCTGGGATTCAAACGCGTAGCCGTAACGCCGAAGGAAGGTGCGTCTTGTGGGCTCATCGATCCAGATCGGGATCTGCTTGCGGGCGACGAGGAAGAAGGCGCGTAAATCGTCGAAGCCGGCGACTTGATCGGCGTGGTCGTGGCTGATCAGCACGGCGTCGAGATGGCCTGGGCTCGCTGCAGCCAGTTGCAGGCGTAACTCTGGCGGCGTGTCGATCAGCACGCTCGTGGCCTCGCTCGCCGCGCCAACGCCGTTCGCCCATTTCTGCAGCAACAGCCCGCAGCGGGAGCGCCGGTTCTTTGGTTCCGTTGGATCGCAGGCGCCCCAATCGCCGGTGGCGCGAGGGACGCCTCCAGATGAGCCGCAGCCCAGAATGGTTACACGCAGAATGCCCCCTCCCCGCTGCGCGTCGGCGCCGATTTCGGAAGCGGGGGCCGCCATCAGATGTGGATCACGCGCCCATAAGCGTCGAGCACGGCTTCGTGCATCATTTCGCTCAGTGTCGGGTGCGGGAACACCGTCTCCATCAATTCGTGCTCGGTGACTTCCGCCTGCATCGCCACTGCGTAGCCTTGGATCAGCTCTGTCACCTCCGCGCCGACCATGTGGGCGCCGAGCAGCTCGCCGCTCTTCGCATCGAACACGACCTTCACGAGGCCCTGGTCTTCGCCCAGCGCGATCGCCTTTCCATTGCCCACAAACGGAAACTTGCCGACGCGCACTTCGCGTCCCTGCATCTTGGCCGCCGCCTCTGTCAGGCCAACGCTGGCGATTTGCGGATGAGAATAGGTGCAGCCCGGTATACGCTCCTTGATCAAGGGATGCGGGTGTTGCCCGGCGATCGCCTCGACGCAGATGATGCCCTCATGGCTAGCCTTGTGTGCAAGCCAGGGCGGCCCGGTAACGTCGCCGATGGCGTAGAGGCCGGCGACATTGGCGCGCCCCAGCCCGTCGGTGACGATGTGGCCATTCTCAACCTTTACGCCCAGCGCTTCGAGCCCCAGTCCCTCGACATTGCCAGCTATGCCAACAGCGACGATGGCGTGGCTGGCGGCGAGCGTTTCGGTTTTGCCGTTGGCGAGCACCTGCGCTTCCACGCCATCAGCGGTCGCGCGCAACGCCTTCGCCTCGGCCGAAGTGAGGATCTTAATCCCCTCTTTCTCAAACCGCTTCCTGGCGAACGCCGAAATCTCCGCGTCCTCAATCGGCAGGATGCGCTCGAGCATCTCCACCACGGTGACCTTGACGCCAAACGCTGCATAGAAACTCGCAAACTCGATGCCGATGGCGCCGGAGCCGAACACCAGCAGGCTCTCCGGCCAAACTGGGGGCGTCATCGCCTCGCGATACGTCCATATGCGCTTGCCGTCACCCTTGAGACCGGACGCTGGAATTTCGCGTGCGCGAGCGCCGGTGGCGAGCAGGACATGGCGCGCTTCGTAGGCGGTGTCCCTGGCGTCTTTACTCACGATCACTTTCGGAACGCCGGCGCCCCGCTCCAGGCACGCCTCACCTTCGATGACCGTGATCTTGTTTTTCTTCATCAGCATGGCGACGCCGCCGGAAAGCTTTGCCGCCACTCTACGCGAACGCTGCACCACAGCTTCGGAATCGAACTTCACGCCCTCCGCGGAAAGTCCGTAATCCTTCGCGTGTTGGAAGTTGCGGTATACCTCGGCGGAACGCAGCAGCGCCTTGGTGGGGATGCAGCCCCAGTTGAGGCAGATGCCGCCGAGCTTGTCGCGTTCCACGATGGCGACCTTCATCCCGAGCTGCGCGCCGCGGATGGCGGCGACATAGCCGCCAGGTCCGGAACCGACGACAATGAGATCGAAATTCATAGCCATCCTATGAGAGCTGTGGCCAGAATGGTGCGGCGTTCAACAAGCTCAGGCTGACGCAAGCGGGCGTCACACTGAGCTTGTTGAAGCGCGACGCCGCACGCTATGCCGGAGAGAGTATGGGCTTCTGATAAAATCATATCTCCGTCTCGTCCTTGCGCCGATAGCCGCCTCCGCCGGAATAGCGGCCAGGGAGGAATTTCATATCGATGTCTGAATACTCTCCGTGGTCCTCGTCATCGCGGCCGCCGACGATGAGGATGACCGCATCCGCGCTTGAGCGGTTCTGCAGCACGTGGCCGTTCTTCACGCCGGCTTTCCAACCGATGCAATCGCCAGCGGACATGATCTCCTCGCCTTCATCCATCACCAAAGTGACTTCGCCGGAGACCACGTAAGCGAACTCGTCCTCTTTCGCGTGCCAATGCCGTTGCGACGACCACACGCCAGGCGGCAATGTCAGCAGGTTCACGCCAAATTGGGTCAGATCCGCTACTTGGCCCAGCGCTTTCCAGCGCCGCGCTTTTACCTGAGTATCATAAGGGACGGGATAGCGCGTGCCGGAAAGCTCGATGATGGCGTCGAGGTCGATCTTGTTCATGTCGCACCGAGGTGAAAAGCGTTGGTGACGCCATCGACCACGAATTGCGCAGCCATGGCGGCAAGAAGAATGCCGAAAATACGCGTCAGCATCGAGCCCACTTGCGGTCCCATGATCTTAGATATGGGGCCAGCGAGCAGGAACGCAATCAAGCAGAGCGCGAGGTTGGCGCCAGCGCCTGCGAGAATGAGCGCGCGCTCAGTCGCGCCTGGATATTGCGCGAAAAACAACATGATCGAGGCGATGGCGCCAGGGCCGGTGATCAAGGGAATTGCCAGCGGAAATACGGAAATGTCGTCCTGGTGGTCGGGATGTTTGGCTTGCTCGGCCGCGACCTTCTCCGCCCGTTCCTCGCGCCGTTCGCTGCGCTTCTCAAACAGCATATCGACGGCGATGAGGAACAACAACATGCCGCCCGCGATGCGGAACGCGTCGAGCGAAACATGGATCTGTTGCAGCAACCATGCGCCGCCGAACGCGAACGCGAGTAGGACGCCGGTGGCGTAGGCGACCGATCTGCGCGCCATGGTGTTGCGCCACGCCGGGCTCATGCGCGAGGTCATGGTCGTGAACATAGGCGCCATGGCGACCGGATCGATGGCCACGAAGAAGGTCACGAACGAGGCGAGAAACAGCGACAGCATGGCTAGCGATCCCGCACGACGCGGTCGCGCGCGTGCGCCGAAATTCCATCGGTTCTGTTGAACGCCGCCAGTTCGTTACGCGCAACCCACATGAGTCCCGTGTGCACGACCCCAACGATTCCCGCAACGCACGGTGGTGCTTCCACGCCCGCTTTGGATGGTGCGGCGCCGGATTTTTCGTCTTGCGGAGACCACGGTTCGCTCATTCGGCTCACCGCGCTAATAAGGCCGTACTGGCAGGGCAATCACTTCTCCGGAAAGCGCATCGACTAGCGCCTCAAGCGCGGGACGCGTCGCATAGATCGTGAACACGAAAGCTGCGAGCCCCAGGGGCAGCGCAAGCACGCGGGCGATGCGCGCCCCGCCCTGCCAGGCCGAGCCAAGCAGGCGCCCTGCTATAGCGCCGACCAATATAGCGGCGACTATCAGCGCGAGCGCCCATATGCGAACTTGGCTCCATAGCAAGGCGTCAAAATTCGACGCGGTCGTGAAGAACGCATGCACGAACAACATCGCCGGCGTCAGCGTCGTCACCACCATGAGTGCAAATGCGCCGAAGCCTTCGCCGCGCTTTTCTTCCCCTTCGAGCGGTTTCCAGGCGGCAGCCATCTGTTCGCTGTAACAGGCGGTAAACTCCAGCGCGACCGCGACCAGGAACCAAGTGCCCACTGCCTGGATAAGAGCTGTTACAAACATGGTCTCCCCCGCTGACCGGCGCCTTCTAGCATCCTGGCTCGAAGAGGGCGAGGCGAATAGGGGTGGAGCGGGCAGGACTGTCTAAACGAGCAGGGCGCGGTTTTTAGACGCTCGGACGCGATAGTGTCGGGAAGAGGCGATAGAAATTGTCTGCGAGCAGGGCGCCGCCCTCCTCCGGCTCAAGCCCGCGCAAGCGGCAGAAGGCGGCCTGCACCTCGGCCACATGAGCTGGCTCACATCGCTGCCCGCGATGGGGCGCCGGCGCAAGATAGGGGCAATCGGTTTCTACGATTACTCGCTCCAGCGGAATGGCGGCGGCGATTGCGCGAACGTCATCGGCGCTCTTAAAGGTCAAAATACCAGAGAACGAAAAATACGCACCCAAGGCCAAGGCGCGCTGCGCAAGTTCAAACCCGCTCGTATAGCAATGCATTAGGATGCGCAAAGGCCCTTTCCCCGCCTCCTCAGTGAGCAATTGCGCCATGGCCTCATCTGCTTGCCGCGTGTGGATGATGAGCGTCTTGTCGAGCTGACGCGCAGCTTCGGCATGGGCGCGAAATGCGCTCACTTGATCTTCAAACGGGCTGTGGTTGTAATATTGGTCGAGTCCCGTCTCGCCGATGCCAACGATTTTTGGATGACGACCCAGGCGGATCAAATGCGCCGCGGTCAGGTCAGCATGATCCTTGGCATAGTGGGGGTGTGCGCCTACGCTGGCGTAGATGTCGTCGTTCGCTTCGGCGATGGCGAGAACGTCGGGGAAATTGGCGATCGTGTCGCAGATCGTGATCATGCGTACGACGCCGGTGGCGCGCGCGCGCGCGATCACCGCGCCACGATCCGCGGCGAAAGCGTGGTGATGCAGGTTGACGTGGCTATCGATCAACATGTGGCGATCACCATGGGCGCTTCATCGCCGCACCGCAGCCGCGCGATCGAGCATGCCAATTGCGCGCGCGAGCGCATGGCGCGGATCCATGTCCAACCCCTCCGCTTCCTGCCGCAAAGCCTCAAGCCCAGACCACGCCTCCGCCCAGGCTTCGCCTTGTTCTGAAACCGCCGCCGCGCGGGCCCATTCGCTGGCGAGCTCCAGCGTCGCCGCCAACCGTTCATACGGTTCGCCGGCCATTGCGTTGTACAAGGGGTCGAGCACGCCTGAGGCGCCCCCTGCCGCTATCGCTGCTGGCGCACGGTCCAGCCGCATAGCCCCGGCGTCGAGCCCCTGGGCGGCGAGTGCAATCGCTCGTCCTGGGCGTCCATTGGCGAGCGCGATCAGAGCTGCGTCGGCGTCCTGGCCGAGCGCCTCGCGCACGAGATCGTCGGCAAACGGGCGTAGGGTGAGCTTGCGGCACCGCGAGCGAATAGTGGCGAGCGCCGCGCCTGGGGCGTGGCAAATAAGCAGGAGCGCCGAGCGGGGCGGCGGCTCTTCTAGCGTTTTCAGGATCGCATTCGCCGCGTTGCGGTTGAGATCGTCGACAGCATCGATGATCGCCACACGCATCCCGCCTTCAGAAGGGGCAAGCGAAAAGAACCGCCCCAGCTCGCGCGCATCATCGACCGTGATTTCACGCCGTGGTTTGCCGCGCTCGCTGATCCCACGCCGAAGCACGAACAAATCGGGATGCGCCAATTGCGCAACGCGCCGCGAAATTGCGTCCTCTGGATCGCAATCAAGCGGGCGTGGACCGCGGTGCTTGGCGCCCAGGGCCTGACGGGCAAAGCGATAAGCAAGCGTCGCCTTGCCTAACCCCTTCGGACCGGCCAATAGCCAAGCATGATGCAGGCGCTCGCCAGTCAACGCCTCAGCGAGCGCCAGCTCGGCTTCATCGTGGCCCACGAAGCCATAGGTCTCGCGGGGATGGGCCGCGCCCGGCTCTTTGTCTGGGTCTGGAGTTGATTTCTCTAATTTCACAGCAACGCCTCGGCGTGCGCAAGCGCCTGCGCGAGCACGATCTCCGGCGCGGCGGCGGCGTCCAAAATTTTGCAGCGTTCGGGCTCGCGGGCAGCGATCGCAAGGAACTCCCCACGCACGCGGGCGTGAAACTCGGCGCCCTTCTTTTCGAACCGGTCCTCGCCAGCGTGTGCCCCGCGCGATCGCACAAGCCCCTCGCCGACGCCGAGGTCTAATATCAAAGTGAGGTCGGGCCGCTCAGCCGAGATGAGTGCGTTCAGCGCGTCGAGCTTGTCGCCGCCAAGGCCGCCTGCCGCCACTTGGTAGGCGCGCGTCGAATCGAAATAGCGGTCGCAAACAACCCAAGCGCCGCGCGCCAGCGTTGGACGGATGGTCTCGCGCAAATGGTTGAGGCGAGCCGCCGCGAACAGTAGCGCTTCCTCCAGCGCGCTCCACCGACCAGGCTCACCTTGCACTAAGAGCGCGCGGATCGCGTCCGCGCCAGGCGCACCACCCGGCTCGCGTGTAACCACCACCTCAAGCCCGCGCGCCTGCAACGCCGCGCCAAGCCCACGCGCAAGCGTTGACTTGCCCGCGCCTTCGCCGCCCTCAAGCGTAATGAACCTGGCCATTGGCCTCATTCAGCGCCGAACAAGCTCAGGCGCAACCCTTCAAACACGCTTGAGAACCAATTGGGGCCTATGTCGCGGCCGGCGACAAGAGGAAACTCTCGGCGATCGAAGCCCGGCCCTTCTACGACTAGGCTGGCGACGAGAGCACCCCGGCGGATCGGCGCGCGCAAGGGGCCTTGATAAATAAGGCGCGCACTCAGGCCGGATTGAAAGCCGTGTGGGCCTCCAACATAAATATCTTCGCGCGCCAGCAAGGGCACGCTGCGCCTATCGCCAAGCCGCACTTGTGCTTCGCCGACCTGCGCGCCGGCGGCGGCCAGCCGCGTCACTGTGTAATCTTCGAACGCCGATCGCATCAGGCGCAGCGCCTCGGTGCGCCGCGCCTGCATGCTGTTGGCGCCGTTGAAAACAATAATGCGCCTTTGCTCGCCTCGTGTGGCCGAACCCACCATGCCGTAGCCGGAAGTATCGGTGTGCCCAGTCTTCACGCCGTCGGCGCCATCGAAGGCGCCAAGCAGCGGATTGCGATTTTCCTGGGTGTGATCGCTGAACGTGAAGCTACGTTCGCCATAGGTGCGGTAGAAATCCGGAAAATGCACGATCAGGTGACGCGCCAGGCGCGCCAGGTCGAGCGTGCTGATCACGTGCCTTGGGTCATCGACGCCGGTTGCATTGGCGAAATGCGCGGAACGCAGACGCAGTTCCCGCGCGCGTCGGTTCATGCGCTCCACGAACGCAGCTTCCGATCCTGCAAACCCTTCGGCCAGCACTACGCATGCGTCATTCGCAGAGACGATCACCGCCCCGCGCAAGAGATCGCGTACGGCGATCTCGGAGTGGATAGGCAGGAACATGTGCGAGCCGCCAGAAGGCGCGCCATGCTGGCGCCATGCGTATTCGCTCACTCGATAGCGCGTCTCCAGCGTTATCTCGCCCCTTTCGAGCGCTTCGAGCACAAGCAGAACTGTCATCAGCTTGGACATTGACGCAGGCGCCACCGCCGCTTCGCATTGTTCGCAACTCAGGACCAGTCCGCTGGCGGCATCCATGATCACCACGTGCTGTGCTGGCATAGGCGGTGCGCGGCGGCGCTGCGCCTGCGCCGGAGCGGCCAAAATCAGCAGCAGCGCCAATGCGGTGAGACAAGCGCGGGAGATCATTAAACGTTGCCGAATCCTGCCATACTGGCTGCCTACAAGAGACGGCAGCGCCGCTGGCGCGTCAACGATACAACGCTGCTTTAGCGCTGTGTGATGGCCGCGCTGTGGAACCCTAGGTCGGCGAGGGCGAGTTGCGCGGTAACGGCCTCCTCGCGGCTCGCGAAGGGGCCGACCCGCACCCGATGGAGGATGGCTCCCCCGCTTTGGCGCGTATCGATGGTTACTGGCCCGCTCGCCGCCGCCGCTTGGCGCGCGCGCTCGGCGTTCTGGTAATCTGAAAACGCGCCCACCTGGACCATATAGCCGGCCAGCGCCACCGGCGCTGCAGGCGGGGCGAGGGAAAGCGGCGCCGGCGCAGCTTGCGGAAGGGCGCTCGAAACGGGCCCCTGCTCGGGCTGCTCTGCCGCCGTCTGCACCCGGCGCGGGGCAGGGCCCAGATAGCGCACATGCACGCGCGCGCCGCCTGCCCCATCGAATCCAAGCGCGGCGGCTGCGCCATGGCTGAGATCGATCAGGCGCTGACCCACAAACGGCCCACGATCGGTGACGCGAACAATGGCCTCGCGCCCGTTTTCGAGGTTGGTGACCTGCACCATGGAATTGAGCGGCAAGGTGGGATGGGCCGCGGTGAGCGCGTCCTGGTCGAAAATTTCGCCATTGGCGGCGCGTTGGCCATTGAACTGGGGGCCATACCAGGAAGCCTGACCCGTCTCCGCGTAACCCGGCTCTGGTGTGGGCACGTACCAGCGGCCGTTTGCTTCGTATGGCGGCCCCACCCGCTCCTGCTCCAGCCAGGCCGGAACCGCACTCGCAGGCGCGTCGGCGGTGGCCGCAGCTGGGGCGCCTGACTGGCGAAGGTCAATGGGGACCCCCTCGCCCCTCATGGAAGCCCCATAGCCATAGGAGCGCTCGTCTCCACCCAGCAGGTCGTTCCCGCTCGCCGCGGCACGCTGGGACGCCGGCGCCTCTTGCCGGGCCGCGTACGCGATCGGCGCGGGATCCGCGGCGGCGACACCGGCGAATAACAGGCTGAACGACATGACGACAAGACGTTGCATCGGCGCACTCGCGGCTGATCGAAGGCGCCGTTATACCGGAGCTGGATTGAGGGCGCGTAAGCATTTATCGTTTTTTCAGGTTTACCAACAACGCGGACAAACGCGCACTTCCGCCTTGAATCCCCGCCCGCTTTAGGCTCTCTGGCGCGCTTGCTGGATGGGTGGCCGAGCGGTTTAAGGCACTAGTCTTGAAAACTAGCGTGGGGGTAACTCCACCGTGAGTTCGAATCTCACCCCATCCGCCACTGGCGCGCCCAGCAGGACTCGAACCTGCAACCGTCCGCTTAGAAGGCGGATGCTCTATCCGGTTGAGCTATGGGCGCGGGGGCTTGTTCTACCCGATGAACGCGCTCAATGCGACCAGGGCTCCCGTTTTCGGAAGGCGAAATTGTCGGCATAGGCCTTGGTGATGCGCGTTCGCGCTTGCGGCTCGCTGACTTGATGGGGAATCTGGTGCGTGCGCGCGAAGGCGATGGCCTGCTCCTTGGTGTCGAAGCTGAGGCGAGCCTGCCCGCTTGGGGCGAGCGAACTGGTCCAGCCCATCAACGCATCGCTTCTCGGCGGTGCTCCGGGAGCGAATTCCAGGCGCCACCTATTTTTGCCGGCGCCCGATTGCATCGCCGACTTGGCCGGCTGGTAGATTTTCGCAAGCATCGCGCGCCTCAGTTCAGCGCGTCCTTCAACGCCTTGCCGGCTTTGAATCGCACCTTGCGACCGGCGGCGACCGCCACCTCTTCCCCGGTTTGCGGATTGCGGGCGGTACGCGCCGCGGTATCCTTCACATCGAAGACGCCGAATGCGGGCAAACGAATGTCCTCTCCCCGCTTGAGCGCGGCGGCCATCGCTTCAAACACGGCATTCACCGCTTCCTCAGCCTTCAACTTGGAGTCGCGCATGCGTTCGGCGACATCGGCGACGAGATCTGCTTTGTTCATGTGTTCCCCCAGAGGTTTATGAGTGTGTGCGCTCTCAGCGGGAGGCTAGGAGCAATCCTGTCCCCCGCGCAAGCGGCGATGCGTCGCGGCGTCGCACGCTAATGGACCCTAATGAGGCCTTGTCGCCTCGCGACCGTCGCCGCCCTCGGTACGCCGCACCCAAGCCAATTCGTCCTCGTCGGTCCACTCGATTGCGGTTACCGGTCTGGTCAAAGCTTTGGCCAAGACCTCATCCACGTTCGACACAGGAACGATCTCCAGCCCCTGCTTCACGTTCTCGGGTATCTCGGCCAAGTCCTTCTCGTTGTCGCTTGGAATGAGCACGGTTTTTACGCCGCCCCGGAGAGCGGCGAGCAACTTTTCCTTCAGTCCGCCGATTGGCAGCACCCGCCCGCGTAGCGTGACTTCCCCAGTCATGGCCACCTCCCTGCGAATGGGGATGCCAGTCAACACCGACACGATCGCCGTCGCCATGGCGACACCCGCCGAGGGGCCGTCCTTAGGTGTGGCGCCTTCGGGAACGTGGACGTGAATGTCACGCGTGCGGAACAGAGGCGGTTTCACCCCGAAAGCGATCGCGCGCGAGCGCACGTAGGAATTTGCCGCAGAGATCGATTCCTTCATCACGTCCTTGAGGTTGCCGGTCACGGTCATCACGCCCTTGCCGGGCATCTGCACCGCTTCGATCGTCAAGAGGTCGCCGCCGACTTCGGTCCAAGCGAGCCCGGTTACGATGCCCACCTGATCCTCTAGGTCGGTTTCACCGAAGCGATATTTCCACACGCCAGCATAATCGGGGAGATTGGCGGCCGAGATATCAACCTTGGCGACCTTCTTTTGCGTGATCTCGCGTACGGCTTTACGCGCGAGATTTCCGATCTCGCGTTCGAGCGAGCGCACTCCGGCTTCGCGGGTGTAGCGGCGAATGAGATCGCGCAGCGCATCTTCCGAGACGCTGAATTCGCTCTTCTTCAAGCCATTGTTCTCGTACTGCTTGGGCAACAGATGCCGCTTGGCGATCTCTAGCTTCTCGTCCTCGGTGTAGCCCGGAATGCGGATGATCTCCATCCGATCCAGTAAGGGCTGGGGCATGTTGAGACTGTTGGCCGTGGTGATAAACAATACGTCGGAGAGATCGTAATCGATCTCAAGGTAGTGATCGTTGAAAGTGGAGTTCTGTTCAGGGTCGAGCACTTCGAGCAGCGCCGCCGATGGATCGCCGCGATAATCGGCGCCCAGTTTGTCGATCTCATCGAGCAGGAAAAGCGGGTTGGAAGACTTCGCCTTCTTCATCGATTGCACGACGCGTCCCGGCATCGAGCCGATATAGGTGCGGCGGTGGCCGCGAATTTCCGCCTCGTCGCGCACGCCGCCCAGGGAAAGGCGCACGAAATCGCGCCCGGTTGCGCGCGCGATGGATTTGCCGAGTGAGGTCTTGCCGACGCCTGGCGGCCCTACAAGGCAAAGGATCGGGCCGCGTAATTTGTTGGTGCGCGCTTGCACCGCGAGATATTCGAGGATGCGGTCTTTAACTTTGTCGAGCCCGTAGTGGTCCTCGTCCAACACCGCCTGGGCGGCGTCGATGTCCTTCTTGACCTTCTTTTTCACGCCCCAAGGCAGAGATAGCAGCCAATCGAGGTAATTGCGCACCACCGCAGATTCAGCCGACATCGGGCTCATCTGGCGCAATTTCTTGATTTCGGCCTCTGCTTTGGTTTTGGCCTCCTTCGACAGCTTGGTGTTGCGGACGCGCGTTTCTAATTCGGCGATATCTTCGCGGCCGTCGTCGCCGTCACCCAACTCGCGTTGGATCGCTTTCATCTGCTCGTTCAGATAATATTCGCGCTGCGTCTTCTCCATCTGCCGCTTCACGCGGTTGCGGATCTTACGCTCCACTTGCAGCATACCGATTTCGCCCTCGATCAATGCGAGGATGCGTTCAAGCCGACGCGGGACATCGACGATCTCAAGCAGCGATTGCTTGTCGGGAATTTTGACGTCGAGATGCGCGGCGACAGCGTCGGCGAGCAAGGAAGGCTCGGTAATTTGCGTGATCGCCTGATGCACTTCCGGCGGAGGCTTGCGCGAGAGCTTGACGTAGTTGTCCCATTGATCGCTCACAGCACGCGCCACGGCGCGCGCTTCGGGTGTGTCGCCGTTAGTTTCTTCGACCAGTTCGACCTCAGCCTCGAAGAAGGCGTCGTTGTCAGTGAAGCGCCTGATGCGCGCGCGAGGGCCGCCCTCGACCAGCACCCGCACGGTACCGTCGGGGAGCTTCAGCAATTGCACGACGCTGGCGATGGTGCCGGTGGAATAGATGCGATCGCGGCTCGGTTCATCCTCAGACGCATCCATCTGCGCTGAAAGCAAAATCTGCTTGTCCTTGCGCATCACCTCGTCGAGCGCGCGCACAGACTTTTCTCGGCCTACAAAGAGAGGCGCAGCGCGCTTGGGGAAAACCACAATGTCGCGCAGAGGCAGAACAGGCAGGATGCGGCTTTCGGCCATAGGGTGCTCCTAGCAATGGTGCGTGGACGTCGCCGCCCGCGTCACCTTGCGACGTTAACGCAACAGATGTGGAAGTGTTCGGGGCCGGCTTCAAGTACGCGCAACCGCACGCCGCTCCGGAGAACCTGTTAACCGGCCGATTCTTGGGCGGTTCTGGAGTGGATTTGCAGCGGCTTTGCGCGGCCTTCCACCACGTCGGCGGACACCACGACTTCCTCCACAGAACCCATCGAAGGCAGCTCGAACATGGTGTCGAGCAGAATTGTTTCAAGAATCGAGCGCAAACCCCGCGCTCCGGTCTTGCGCAAGATCGCCTTGCGGGAGATGGCCCGCAACGCTTCCTCGGGAAATGAAAGTCGCACGTTCTCCATCTCGAACATTCGCTGGTATTGTTTCACCAGCGCGTTTTTCGGTTCGGTGAGGATAGTCACCAGGGCCGCTTCGTCGAGATCTTCGAGCGTGGCCAGTACCGGCAAGCGGCCGACGAACTCAGGAATGAGGCCAAACTTCAGAAGGTCGTCGGGTTCGATCTCACGCAGGACCTCGCCGGCGCGACGATCCTCGGGATCGCGCACTTTGGCGCCGAACCCGATCGACGAACCCCTGCCGCGCGCGCTGATAATCTTTTCGAGGCCGGCGAAAGCACCGCCGCAAATGAACAGGATGTTTGTGGTGTCGACTTGGAGGAATTCCTGTTGCGGATGTTTGCGGCCGCCTTGGGGAGGCACGGAGGCGACTGTCCCTTCCATGATCTTCAGTAGCGCCTGTTGCACGCCCTCGCCCGAGACGTCGCGGGTGATGGATGGATTGTCTGATTTGCGCGAAATCTTATCGACTTCGTCGATATAGACGATTCCACGCTGCGCGCGTTCGACATTGTAGTCCGCCGATTGCAACAGCTTCAGAATGATGTTCTCGACATCCTCGCCGACATAGCCCGCTTCGGTCAGCGTCGTCGCGTCCGCCATCGTGAACGGCACGTCGATGATGCGCGCCAATGTTTGCGCTAAGAGCGTCTTGCCGCAACCTGTTGGCCCAATCAGCAGAATGTTGGACTTCGCAAGTTCAACATCGTTGCTCTTGGAGGCGTGGTTGAGGCGCTTGTAGTGATTGTGCACCGCCACCGAGAGCACGCGCTTGGCATGCTCTTGGCCGACGACATAATCGTCGAGCACGCCCTTAATTTCTTTCGGGCTCGGGACGCCTTCCTTCGACTTGACCAGCGAGGTCTTGTGCTCCTCGCGGATGATATCCATGCACAGTTCTACGCACTCGTCGCAGATGAACACGGTTGGCCCGGCGATAAGCTTGCGCACCTCGTGCTGGCTCTTGCCGCAGAACGAGCAATAGAGGGTGTTCTTGGACTCCCCGCCGGCAGTGCCCTTGCTCATGCTTAATCCCTTGCGGACAAACAATTATTCAACCAGGCGAGATTCAGGCGCTGCGCCCCCAAAGCCCCACTCCGCCGATGCTTGACCGTGATCCCTTTCAAAAACGTTCACTTTCCTGTCGTGCGGGCAAGCAACCCAATCCGAGCCGATACGAGCACCGCCGATACGACCATAGCAATCTAGGCGCCGCCAGCACGCTCCAGCGGCCGCCCTGGGCGGCTAAAGGTGGCCCGCAATCAGAGTGAATTCAAGACACGCCTGCAAAGAGCGTTGAACCTGTCACCTTGCTACACGTAACAGCCTGAAAACAAAGCGATATATCTAACCACCGCTCAGGTCTCGCTTAATTCGCGGTTCTCGTAAACTCGGTCAACAAGGCCAAAGGACTTTGCCTCGTCCGCCGACATGAAGAAGTCCCGATCCAGCGTGCGTTCGATCCGCTCGTAGGCTTGGCCAGTGTGCTTAACGTAAATCTCGTTGAGCCGGCGCTTCGTGTAGAGAATGTCCTCCGCATGACGTTCGATATCTGACGCCGGCCCGCGGAAGCCCCCCGAAGGCTGGTGCAACATCACGCGCGCGTTGGGGAGACATATGCGCAGCTCTTTCTGGCCTGCCGCCAGCAATAAAGAGCCCATCGAAGCGGCGAGCCCCACGCACACCGTGGAAACCGGGCTGCGGATGTATTGCATCGTGTCGTAGATCGCGAGCCCGGAGGTGACATAACCGCCAGGGCTGTTGATATACATGGAAATTTCCCGCTTCGGGTTCTCCGATTCCAGGTACAGCAATTGCGCGGTGACGATCGCGGCGACGCTGTCGTCAATGCCGCCCGCCACGAAAATGATGCGCTCTTTCAGCAGGCGCGAGAAAATATCCCAGCGTTCCTGTCCACGGCTGGTCTGCTCGTTGACGTAGGGCATGAACGTCATGGCTTGGCGGTCGGGGTCGAACATGGCGGCCTTTCGGGGAGCGGCTCGGGAATCGGTCCTGAGGCGCAGCGCCTCATATTTGGCGCCCGCGCCAAGCCCGCAAGCCCCGATGATGTTTCCTGTCAGGATTCGGACTTCGCCGCCTTGGCCTTGCTCTTCTTCTTGGGCGTGGCCTGCGTCTCGCCCTGGGCGTCATCGTCGGCGAACAGGTGTTCGCGTGTCACAGTCTCGTTGCTGACGCTGATCAGCTCCATTACGTAATCGACGACCTTCTCCTCGTAGAGCGGCGCGCGGACATTGGCGACCATGCCGGGATTGCGTTGATACATTTCATAAATCTGGCGCTCCTGACCCGGGAAATTGCGCGCCTGGTGAGCGATCGCCTGGGCCACCTCCTGGTCGCTGACCTCCAGCTTGTGGCGGCGGCCGATTTCCGCCAATAGCAGCCCCAGCCGCACCCGTCGCTCGGCGATGCCGCGATATTCGGCTTTGAGCTCTTCCTCGCTTTTGCCGGCGTCAGCAGGGTCGTCGGCGCCCTTGGCCTTATCCTGCTCTATTTGGCGCCAAATCTGCGCAAATTCGGCCTCAACCATACGCGGCGGCAGTTCGAAATCGTGGCGCTCGTCCAATTGGTCGAACAACGCGCGCTTGGCTTTGGCGCGCGACTGCGCGGCGTGGTCGTTCTCGATGCGCTGGCGCAATGCCTCTTTGAGCGCGCCCAAGCTGTCAAAGCCCAACTCAGCCGCCCACGCGTCGTCGGGATCGCCCGCCTTGGGTGCGCGCACCGCTTTGACCTTGGTCTCGAACTCTGCAGCTTTGCCCCTTAATTCAGCTGCGCCGTAATCGTCCGGGAAGGTCACTTTTAGCAGGCGTTCGTCACCCGCCTTCGCCCCCACGAGTTGTTCCTCGAAGCCTGGGATGAATTGCTTGGAGCCGATGACGACTTGGGCGTCGTTTGCACCTCCGCCCTGAAACGCCTCGTGGCCGATGCGGCCGACGAAATCCACGATCACCGCGTCGCCATCGGCGGCGGCTCCGGTTTTTTCCTCGAAACCTCGCTGGTTTCGCGCCAATTCCGCCAACGCTTCGTCGATCTGCTCATCGGAAACTGCGGCCACTGGTTTTGTGACCTTGATGGATTTCAAATCTGCTGGTTCAAATTCCGGGATAATCTCCAGCGAGAGCTCGAACTGCAGGTCGGCCTGCCCGGCCATGACCTGCTCCATATTGCTCTTCACCGCGAGGTCGGGCTGGGCGGCCGGGCGTGCGTTGGCGCGCTCCAGCGATTCCTTGGTCGAGGACTGCACCGCCTCGTTTATGATGTCTTGCATCATACCGGGGCCGTAGAGCTTGCGGATGTGGCTAGCGGGCACCTTGCCTGGCCGAAACCCATTGATCCGCACGCGCGGACGCACCTCCTCGATCTTAGCGTTCAGCTTTTGCTGAAGCTCCGCGGCGGGGACGGTGACGTCGTAGACCCGCAAGAGACCCTCAGAGCGGCGTTCGGTAAATTGCATGAGTTTTTCAGCCTTCGGCGCCCGCTTGGGGCCAAATTCTCCACGCTCCCAAGCGGCTTGTTAAGGAAAGCGGGGCTTATGACAGGGGCGAGCCGCCTTGTCCACGCGGGGCGCTCACCCCTGGCGGGGGACTTGCATTAATTTCCCTTTTCCCGGGATTGGCCGCAAAGCGCAATGCAACACAGACCCGAAATTGACGGGCTCCGCGCCATTGCCATCATCCCGGTGCTGCTGTTTCACGCCGGGATCGGGGCAGTGAGCGGCGGCTATGTCGGGGTCGACGTGTTCTTCGTCATTTCGGGGTATTTGATCACCCGCTTGATCCGGGAGGATTTAGAGGCGGGGCGCTTCTCAATCCTGGGCTTCTACAACCGCCGCATCCGCCGCATCCTGCCGGCGCTGGTTTTTGTCGTAGTGGCGACAATCGTCGCGGCGCTTCTGTTCCTGACGCCGACTGCATTGAGCGACTTCTCCAAGAGCCTGGCCTCGGTTTCGGCCTTCGCCTCTAATTTCTATTTCTGGAAAGCGTCCGGCTATTTCGAGAATAGCGCGCTGCTGCGCCCGCTGCTGCACACCTGGTCGCTCGCGGTCGAGGAGCAATTCTACATCTTCATGCCGATCGCAGCTTATCTCGTGCATCGCTACTTCCGTAAACGCTGGCTCGCGATCTTCGCCGCCGCCGCGATCTCTTCCTTCGCGCTCTCCATGCTCGCTACTCAACGTGCGCCGACGGCCAACTTCTTCCTGCTGCCCACGCGCGCCTGGGAGTTGCTGGTGGGCGCGCTGCTCGCCGGTGCGGCGCTGCCGGCCGTGGGCGCCTTAGCGCGGCAGGCGCTTTCACTCGCAGGCTTGACGCTGATCTGCTGGGCCGTGTTCGCGTACAACGAAGCCACGCCGTTTCCGGGCGTCGCCGCGCTCGCGCCTTGCCTTGGCGCTTGCCTTATCATCGCTTTTGCCGACGCACGAGAGAACTGGATTGGCAGGGTGCTGGCGAGCAAGCCGATGGTCGCCATCGGACTCATTTCCTACTCGCTCTATCTGGTGCATTGGCCGATCGCAGTGTTCTGGCGCACGCTTACCTTGCGCGCGCCGGACGTGCTCGACGCCGCCTGCATCATCGCGCTTTCGCTTGCGATTGCTGCATTTTCCTGGCGCTTCGTGGAACAGCCGTTCCGCAAGCGCGGGGGCGCTTCCAACGCAAAGGTTATCGCCATCGGCGTCGCGGCGCTGGCGGCGCTGGGCGCGCTTGGCGTCTTTGGTTGGGCCACCAACGGCTTGCCGCAGCGCTTCCCGGCGCAGGCTCGGGTCGAAACCGCGCGCGAAGCCGAAGCGTTATGGCGCAACGGCATTTGCTTCTATCAGCACGACATCCCGTATGAGAGTTGGCGACCGGAGCGGTGTGTAAGCAACCCTAACGGCGAAGTCCCGGTATTGCTCTGGGGCGATTCATTCGCGGCGCATTATGTTCCGGGGATCTTGCAGGCAGGCGGACGCGCGCGCGTCTATCAATACACCGCCGCCGGCTGCCCTCCGGTCTTGTCCTACTATTCGTACGCGCTGCCGCAGTGCCAGGGCTTCAACCAAAACGCGCTACGCATCATCGACGAACTAAACATCAAGCGCGTGATCCTCTCGGCGCGTTGGGTCAACCTGCGGCGGCGCGGCTTGGACGGGCTACGCTCAACGCTCGATGCGCTGGCGCAGCGCGATGTCGAGGTGTTCGTGATTGGGCAATCGCCGATGTTTATCACCGCTGTACCCGAGATCGTTGCGCGCACGGGAGAGGATGCTTGGTCGATGAGCATCGATCCCAGCATCAATGACGCGCTGCGCGCGGTTTCCGCTGACGCGCATTTCATCGATCCGATCCCCTCCTTATGTCGGCGCGGCGAATGCCGCCTGCGCGCGCCTGAGGGCTATCTCTATTGGGACGACGGCCACTTCACCGAGCTGGGCGCGGCGATGGCGGTGCGGGCGTACGTGCCGCTCGATTGATTGGAAGGTTGGAGGGCGTCGCCTCCGGCGACGCTGACCGGAGGTCGCGCGCTCCCCTTTGCCC